>JBEHXA010000323.1:0-8617 GCA_048498935.1 Myxococcota bacterium | reverse complement strand
GAAATTCAAGGAAAACCCCAGTGGCACGCTTCATCGACGAGCTCAAGAGAACCCACACCTGCGGCGCCCTGCGCGCCTCCGACATCGGGAAGGAGGTGGTCCTGTTCGGCTGGGTGGCCAATCGACGTGACCACGGCTCGATCGCGTTCGTCGACCTTCGCGACCGTGAGGGCGTGACGCAAATCGTGTTCGATCCCGACGCCTCCCCTTCGGCTCATCAAGTTGCCGACGCGCTGCGTGGTGAGTGGGTGATCGGCATCCGCGGCACCGTGAAGTCACGCGGCGAGCAGTTCTCCAAGAAGGAGAACAAGATGGTGAGCGCCGCCAACCCGAACATCCCCACCGGCGAGATCGAGATCACGGTGCTCGAGGCCACGGTGTTCAACAAGGCCGAGACGCCACCGTTCGCGATCGAAGACAAGAGCGACACGCGCGAAGAGGTGCGGCTCGAGTATCGCTACCTCGATCTGCGCCGCGCGCCGCTCCATCGCGCGCTGCGTATGCGCCACAACGTCAACCAGGCGACGCGCAACTACCTGACGACGCAAGGCTGCCTGGAGCTGGAAACGCCGTTTTTGGTGAAGTACACGCCGGGCGGCGCGCGTAACTTTTTGGTGCCCTCCCGCTTGCACGCGCAAAAGTTTTACGCGCTCGCCGAGAGTCCGCAGCTGTTCAAGCAGCTGTTCATGGTCGCCGGCTACGATCGCTATTTCCAGATCGTGCGCTGCTTTCGCGACGAGGACTTGCGCATCGATCGCCAACCCGAGTTCACGCAGATCGACATCGAGCTGAGCTTCGTGAACCAGCAAGACGTGTTCAACCTGGTGGAAGGCCTGATCTTCGCGATCTGGAAGGCCGCCCTGAACATCGACCTGAAGGACATTTACCCCGACGGTCACTTCCCGCACTTGGACTTCGAGGAGTCGATGACCAAGTACGGCAACGACAAGCCGGACCTGCGCTTCGGCTTGCCCCACGTCGACTTGACCGACGTGGTGATCGAGCATGGGGGCGGCGGAATTCCGTTTTTCACGCCCATCGCCGAGAAGTTCAAGAGCGGTGCGTACCGTCGCGATTTGCCGACCGAGATCGTCAAGGCGATGGTGATCCCGGCGAGCGCGAACTTCTCTCGCACCGATCAGGAGAAGCTCGAGCAGCAAGCCAAGAGCATGGGCGCCGGCGGCTTGGCGCGCGCGAAGGTCGGGCCCGACGGCGCTTGGACGCAGTCGCCGCTCGCCAAGAGCGCGACGCCCGAACTCGTCAAGGCGATCAACGCCGCGACCGGCGCCAAGGATGGCGACGTGCTGATCTTCCAGTTCGGCAAGGCGTCGCTCGTGCACACCGTGCTGGCCAACCTGCGCGTGATCGTGGCCAAAAAGATGGGGCTCATCCCGGAGGTCGGCCACGGTGACAAGTGGAACTTCAGCTGGGTCGTCGATCCGCCGCTGTTCGAGTACGACGACGAGAAGAAGACGTGGGCGGCTGCTCACCACGCCTTCACCCGCCCGCACGACGAGTCGGTGCCGCTGATCGAGACCGACCCCGGCAAGGTGCTTTGTTACCGCTACGACCTGGTGCTGAACGGCTTCGAAATCGCCGGCGGATCCATCCGTTTGCACGATCCGGAAGTGCAGAAGAAGGTCTTCGCGGCGCTCGGCATCAAGGACGAGGAAGCGCAGGAGAAGTTCGGCTTCTTGCTCAGCGCGCTCAAGTTCGGCGCGCCGCCGCACGGCGGTATCGCGCTCGGCATGGATCGCATCATGATGCTGCTCAACGCCACCGAGAGCATCCGCGACGTGATCGCGTACCCGAAGACGCAGAAGGGTACCGACATGATGAGCGATGCCCCGGGTATGGTCGGGCCGCACCAGCTCGCCGAGCTGCGCATCCGCACCATCGGCGAGAACTCGTAGCGGAGCTGGCCGGAAGGCATGAGCGATCCGGCCTCCCCCATCGACGAGCTGCTCGAAAGCCTGCGCGCGGCATTAGCGGCGCGCAGGCGCGATGTCGCGGCGAGGCTGGAGCGCGCCGAATCGGCGCTCGGCTCTTATCGACGTGCGCTCGAGCAACAAATTGCCAACGAATTTGCGGCAGAGCATCGCTTGAAGGCGCCGGCCAAGGTCGGCCTCTCGGTGGCGCAGGCGGCTGAAGAGCTGCGCGACGCGCTGCTCGGGTTGCCCGACTTGGCGCGACTGCTCACGAACGCGGACGACAAGCTGGATCTATCGGGGCTCGAAGCAAACGGGCCGATGACCTTGAAGGCGCCGCCCGCGAGCAAAGGCGCGAGCGTCGGCAAAGCAGCTCCCGAGGTCGCGTCGCACGTGACATGGCCGCTGCTCCAGGCGGTGATCGCGACGCAGCGCTTGGTGGTGATTGGCGCGCTGTCGCGCGATCGCAGCGAGAGCGCTCCGGAAGGCTTCGGCGAGCACATCGAGTGGATCGACACGGAGCGCGACGGCGTGCACGCGCTCGGCAATTTGCCACAGCGTATTCGGCAGGGGCGCGTGGCTGGCGTCATCATTTTGGATCGCGCGGTGAAGCACAAGCACAGCGAGCCCGCGCTGGCTGCGGCGCGCGACGCGCACGTGCCGATCGCGTTCGCTGGTCAAGGTGGCCGAGCCTCGCTCGAGCGCGCGCTCACGCAGCTCGAGGGCATGCTGGCGCAGCGCTAGTTGCCGCTATTTGCCTGAAAAACACGCGTTGAGCTGCGCGTTGCCGTCGAAGGCTTCGTTGCAGGCTTCGAGCAAGGTGTTGCCCTTCTCTGCGCAGTCGCTGCCGAACTCCGGGCAGCTTCGATAGCAGTCGAGCTCTTTCTCGTTGGCTTCGTCCTGACAGCACAGCCAGGTCTCGAGCGCCTCACGATCGGAGTAGTCGCGCAGACACTGATCGATCAGTGCCAGGTCGGCGTCGTCGAGCTTGGGGTAGTTGATCTTGCCGCTGACCGCGGGAGCGCGGCACACGGTACCGCCGTCGAGCTGGATGTCGGGGTAGCAAGCCTGGAGCTGCGCGCAGGTTCGTGCCCAATGTCCGACGTAGCGCGTGATGTTGGTGCTGCACGTCTCGGCAGGCGCACCGGCTTGGCCCTCGTCGTCCTTGTCTTTCGGCAAGAAATCGTCGCAGGCAGCGGCGCACGATGCCAGCAGCAGTAACGAGGCAGCCAGCGATTTGGCCAGTGCGCGCGGACGAGGCTTCACCCGGGCGCTATAGCACGGGCTCACCCGAGCTCGTTCAGGGACAAGTGAAGGCGGCATAGTTGGAGCAGGCGGACGGCGCGAACATCGGGTCCGGTTCGCCCGCGACACACACCGGGGTTGGGAGACCGGAGTTGATGTGCACCAGCTGGTCTGTGTCTAGGTCGTAGAAGTAAGTGCTGTACAGGCCGGGCGAGCCGAACAAGCCGGTCTCGTCGGTGCCGGCGACCGTGACCGCGTTGAATCCCTCGCAACCCGCCCAGACGCTCAGCTCCGACACGTTGCTATGCGAGCACCAACTGTCGACCGTCTGAGCCTCGCTCCAATCGTTGACGCAGGTGGCGCCGCTCACTGCGCAGTACTGCTCGACCGAGTACGGACAGCCCATGTCTGGGCTCGTGCCGGCAGTGCCAGCCGTGCCGCCGTTCCCCCCAAACCCGGCGCTGGTGACATCCCCGCTGGAGTCCCTGCCAGCGCTCCCGGCGGCCGCGTACGTGTCGCCAGCCCCGCCCGCGCTTGGGGCGTCGTTCCTGCCGCCTGCGCCTCCGCTTCCCGCATTCGCGGCGCTGCCTTTGCCGCCACGCGCCGCCGGGATCGCGCCCGAGCCGGAAAAGCCCGGCAGACCCGGGCCACCAGAAGCCCCGGCGCCGCCGCTATCGCCCATCCAGCTCTGCAGGTCGACGGTGCCCCCGCACGCCGCCACGCCGAGCACCCACAAAAAGGCCACCCCCCCCTCGACCCTCACGCCACGCTTTCGCGTCATGGCTCGTTCTTCATTGCCGGTAGGGAGGGGAGTGAGCGGTTCTGCTCGGACGATTTTTGCAAGCGCGCGGCGAGAGTCCGTGCCTTGCCGCGTACGACGCTCGACGTGCTCCGTTGCTCGAGCTCGTTCGTGAGCGCCAGCGCTTCATTGGTTCGTCCCTCGCTCGCCAGCAGTTGAGCGCGCGCCAACTGAGCGGCCTCTCGTTCGGAGCCGCTCGTGGTGCGCTCGAGCTCGAGCAGGTTGACTTCGGCGCCGGTCGCATCGTTGGCGCGCAGGGCACCGGCAACGCCCTGCCATTGTCGCGCTACCTCGGCTGCCGCGGCGCTCGAGCTAGAGGGCGCAGGCGCGCGCGCCAAGCTCCGCGCGCGCGTGTGGGTGCCCGCGCTTGGGACTGGCTCCGGCGCCAGTTGCGGCAAATCGGCCGGACTGGCGGGCGCGCTCGCGGCTGGCACTGGCTGCGGCTGGGATGCGTGCTTGCTCGCGGCGCTGCCGCGAGGTGGCTCGGGAGCTCGCACGGCCTGAGTCTGCGGGCTGAAATGGCGGAACACCGCCGACGCTGCTTGAGCCAAGCCAGTGCCACAAATCAGCCCGATCACCAGCCAACGCGCGAGCACCGGTACACGGCGCCGAGGTGCCTGGACGCGCAAGAACCGAGCGTAGCCGCGCTGCAACTCGCCCGGTGACGGTCGGTCGGCTCGCCAGGCTTGCACGAGCGCTTGGGGAGGGGCGCTGGAGCTATCAGGAATTGAGCTCATGTGGGTCTCCCAAGCGCGCAGCTTCAGCGGTTTCGTAGAGGGCTTTTTTGAGTTGCTTCCGTCCGTCGCGCAGGCGTGAGCGCACGGTGCGCTCGTTCGCGCTGACGATGCTGGAGATCTCGGCAACGCTCAGCTCTTCGAGATCGAAGAGCACCACGACCGTGCGGTACTTGTCGCTGAGCCGAGCCAGAGCCCGGTGTAGCTCGTGGCTGCGCTGGCGGGCTTCCAGCAGCTCCGGGGGCGTCGGCAGGTCTGCTGCCCCGTCCTCGTCCTCCGAAAAGCTGAAGCGCACGGTCCAGCGCCGGTACCAGCGGCGCTCGCTGAGCAACACGCGATAGCAGACCGCGTAGATCCAGGTCGAAAACGCACAGCTCCCGTCGTAGCGACCGATGCTGCGAAAGGTCTGGATGGCAGCCACTTGGATCAAATCGTCGAGATCACGCGCGCGCACGCCGGCCAGCGAGCGCATGCGCGTATGCACCGCTTCGTAGAGCTGCCTATCGGTCAGGCCGGTCGCGTTCGCGTCGTTGCCCACGGGGTTGGAATTAGCGGAGTATGCTGCTTAACTGCCGGTGCGGTGCGAAATGAGCGGCCTCTCGTGCGCAGGCCCAAAAAGGGCTGGGCGGTGCGGCAAGGGCTCCTGGCCGGCTGGTTTCTGGCGGGGTCTGTCGCAGCTGCTCCAGCGCCGGACTTCCCTGTTCGAGTATCGTGCCCCCGGTGGAGCGCCGAGGCGGTCGCCCAGGTCGAGGCTCGAGTTCGCGCTTCGCTGACGGCCGGTGGGCTCGTGCCGTCGAGCATCGACGTGTGGTGCGGTGAGGCTGGCGGGCTCATCGTGCGCGTTGTCGCCCCTCATGCCGAGCTCACGAAAGAGGTCGAGGTTCGCAGCGAGCGCGTGGAAGACGACGTGGTTTGGGGCGTGGAAGCGTTGCTCGAAAAGCTGGCCGAAACACAGGCTGCCAGCCGCGCCGCAGCTTCGGCAGATGCGCCGCCGCCCGGCACGCCGCCGCCTGCAGCGTTGCCGCCTGCCGTACCAGAGCCCAAACCGAAACCCGAGCCGACTGCCTCGCGATCTGCGACTCACCCGCGTCGGCCGGAGCACACCAGTGAAGTCTACGTCGCGGCGCTTGCCGAAGCTTGGGAGGCCTGGGCTTTCGGCGCCGAGTGCGGCAGCAGCGTCGGCTACGAGACCTGGCAGTTGGGGCTCGCGCTCGGCGGTCGTTTGGTCGCGAACGAGCCGGGTCCGTTTCAGTTGAGTGAGGTGAGCGGCTCGGTGCGGGTGGTGCTCGCGCTGCGGCGCGCGGCCGGTATCCGTTTGCACCTGGGGGGCGGGCCCAGTGTGCTGATCGTCTCGCCGTCCGAGGGGGCCACCACCAATTCGAGCACCGTGGTGAGCTCCGCGGCGGTCGAGCTCGCGTTGTCGCGTCCGTTCTGGTCCGGGTCGCTCGGGTTCTCGCCGTCGGTCGGTGTGCGCGTATTCACGGCCCAGCGCTCCGTGAATGTCGACGGGGCGGAAGCCTTTGCGGTACCGCTCGTCGCTCCCCTGGCTTCACTCTCGCTGGTGTACCGCCCTTAGCGGCCGCCGCTTGACCTCCCGGCCGCACTGTCGGCACGATTGTGGGCCCTGCCGAGATGAGCGCGCGAATTCTAGTCGTCGACGATAGCCCCACGATTCGCAAGGTCGTGTGCTCCATCTTGGAGGCGAGCTCGTTTGCGCCCGTGCCTGCCCAAGACGGTCAGGAAGCGCTCGAGATCTTGGGTCACCACAAGGTCGACTTGGTGCTGCTCGACTTCGTGATGCCGCGCATGAACGGCTATCAGTTCTGTCGCGAGCTCCGCGCCAACGACGAGCTCAAGAACTTGCCGGTGGTGCTGATGAGCGCCAAGGGCGACAAGATCCGCGGGCAGTTCGTGCAGCAGACCGGCGCGATCGACGCGATCACCAAGCCGTTCGACGCGCGCGGCCTCGTCGCGGTGGTGGAGGGGGCGCTCAAGAAGCACGGCGAAGGTCGCGGCCGTCCGGTGCCCGACGCCGAGTCGATGCCGTTCGAGGAGTACGAGCCGGGCTCGATGGAGAGCCTACGCCCGAGCCGCACGAGCTTCAGTGAAGATCCGGGCTTGCGCCGGGTGCAAGCCGCACAGGAGTTCGGCGCTGCCCTGGCGCGCTTGGTGACGCCAGAGCTGCTGAAACAGCCGGAAATTGCCCCTGTCGCGGAGGCGGCCGCGCAGGCCGTGCAGCGCGCGATCACGCCCGAAAGCATGGGCGCGCTGTCGACGTTGGCGCGCGCTCTGAACTTCGGTGACAAGACTCGCGAGGTGCTGGCCGGGGACATCTCGGTGGTGTCCATCGCGGAGGTGCTGCAGCTCTTGGATCTGCAGCGCCAGTCCGGCGCGCTGAGCATGTTCACCAAGCACAGCGAGGTGACGCTCTACATCGAGAAGGGGCGCGTCGACTTCGCCAGCGCCCGCGGCATGCGCGGTGAGTTCTTGCTCGGCCGTTACCTGGTCGAGATCGGCGCCGTGACGCGCGACGAGCTCGGCAACGTGCTCGAGCACCGTGGCAGCAACAAACGCCTGCTCGGCGAGCTGCTCGCGCAGCTCGGCATGGTGACCGAAGAGCAGGTCAAACGCGCGCTCATCCGACAAACCTCCGAGCTGCTCTACGAGGCAGTGCGCTGGAACGTGGGGCGCTTTGCGTTCACGGTCGGAGCCGAGAACCCGGCGGCCATGAAGGCCGCGCTCGGCATGGAAACCGGCGCGTTGGTCATGGAAGGCTTCCGGCGCGTCGACGAGTGGCGCCTGATCGAGGGCAGCTTCGACTTCGACGAGGTGCTCTACCAGGATCCAGTCGCGATCGAGCGCCTGAACGAGGAAGCGAATTTGACCCGCCAAGAGCGGCACGTGCTCGAAGCCATCGACGGCGAACGCACCATCCGTGAAATCGTCGACGCGCTGAACATCAGCTCCTTCGAGCTCTGTAAGATCTTGTATCAGTTCTTGAATTCGCGCCTGGTGCGCCGCAAGGCAGCTGCGTAGTAATAGTGGGTTGATGCACGCCGCCGGTTCCGCCCCGCCCACGACCCGCGCGGGAGTGGTCGTGCGCTTGAGCGGTGAACGGCGCTTTCTGTGCGGGCACGCGGTGCGACGCTTCGTGCCGCGCCCTCCGCTCTCGGACGTGTCCGGCACGGGCCTCACGATGGCGCTGGTCGACGGTCAGGTGCTCGCTGTGATCGCTGCTGGTCAGCGCGGCACTACCCTCACGGTTTGCGAAGTGGGTGGCGAGCTCGTGGGGCTGCTCGGCGCGGAGCCGGAGTCGGTCGGAATCTTCGACAGCGACGGCGAGACCGTCTCGTTTCAGGGTGAGCGCGTCGCCATGCTCGACGTAGCCGAGCTGGTGCAGCTGTCGGCGCGCGGCGCCGATCAGCAGATGCCGGAGGCCGAAGCGTGAGCCGGCTCAGCTCGGAAGAGCGACAGCGTCTGGCCGAGAGCCTGGCCAGCGCGGTGCGAGCCTGCGCTGACGCCGAGGTCGCCGGTCACCAAGCCCAAGCCCAGGCTGCGCGTCAGGCCGTCGAGATCGAAGGTTTGCTCGAGGGCGGCGAGCGGTTGGCGCTGCGCGGCCGCGATCTGCGCGGCGGTGTGCAGGAGCTGCGCGACACGCTCGAGCGCGGCAGGCTCTCGACGCTCAATGCAGCCCTGGAGGGCGCGCGGCTCGGTGAGGTCGCCGGTAAGGCGCTCATGGCCATGACCGAGGAAGTGCGCAGCGCGCTCGGTCGCAGCACCGACGTGCTCGACGATCACGCGGCGCGCGTCGCCGAGCTGGAGCGCGAGCGCGAACGGCTGGTTCTGGCGCTTGGGCCGCTGGCCGACGCAGCGCGCGCGGTAGCAAATGAAGTGAAGCGATCGGCCGAGCG
>JBEHXA010000322.1:0-8624 GCA_048498935.1 Myxococcota bacterium | reverse complement strand
TTCTAACACGTTCTCGCGTACCCAATACGGGTCGGTGCCTTCTTCGAACAGCGCGTACACGAAGGACATGCCGAACATCGAGAAGCCGCGCACGGCCGTGACGCGTGGTGCCGAGAGCAGGGTCGAAGAGATCGGGAACGTGACCTGATCTTCCACCAGCGTCGGCGAGCGCCCCCGCCACTCCGTAAACACGATGACCTGTGCATCGGAGAGGTCCGGGATGGCGTCGAGCGGGACTCGGCGGATCGCTTCACGCGCCGCCAGGATCACGCCCAGGTAGGCCAGAATGACCAGCCAGCGATGGTGCGCCGACCAGGCAATGATGCGGGAAATCATGGGCTCTTTACTTCGGCTGGCGCGATGGCTGCGCGCAGGCGGCTCTCTGAATCGAGCAGGAATGCGGCGCCCGAGACCACGCGCTCTTGCGCTTGAACGCCGCGGCGGATCTCGATCTCGTCATCGGGCAGCGTTGGTCCCGTCTCGACCGGCGCTGCACGAAAACGACCCTCGCCCTCATCGACGAACACGTAGCGTGCCTTGCCGGTGTCGATCACCGCGTCGCGCGGCACGGCCACGCTGGGTTCGGCCGAGAGCGACAGCTCCACGCTACCGAACTGTCCAGGTAGGCTACGGCCCTCGCGATTGGCGAGCGAGAACCGCACTCGCACCGAGCGCGTCGAGCGGTCGAGCTCTGGATAGATCAGGTCGACCTTGGCCGGCGCGCGGGCGAGTTGCTGATCGCTCGAGCTGTAGAAGGCGGCCTGGCCCACCGTGACCTCCGGCGCGCGTGATTCAGGCACGCTCGCCACCACGTAGACTCGAGAAGGGTCGACGATTTCGTACAACACCGTGTCGGGTGTCACGAACGCGCCCAGCACCGCGCTGACTCGAGCCACGTAGCCCGAGATGGGCGCGCTCACCGGTACCGTGCGACTGATGGTTCCGTTCGCGACTAGCCGGTCGCTCGCTGCCTCCGAGACGCCCAGGAGCTCGAGGCGCTTCTTGGCGCGCACGACGCCGGGATCGCTCGGTCCGCCGAGCTTGGAGAGCGCCGCGAGCTCGGAGAGTCCTTGGTAGATTTCGGGGCTATAGAGCGAGAACAGCTCCTGCCCGGCTTTCACCCTGGCGCCGGTTTCTCGCACTGCGATGCGTTCGACGAAGCCGCCGCTTCGCACGTGGACCTGCGCGCGCCCGCCTTCTTGCGCTTCGACGACCGCGGGGACGATTAGCTTGCCGCTGCCTACGAGAGCGCGCGCTTCGCGTGTTCGTACGTTGATGGCCTGAGCTCGGTCCAGGCGCAGCTGCAGCTCCGGCGCCATATTGGGCGGAAGCGTGGGGGCAGCGCTCGCTCCGCTGCTCGGTACCGATGCCGGAGTGGGCGTCGGGGGCGCCTTCTTTGGGGGCGCACGTCGCGCCTCCGGGATCAGCTCCAACGTCATGTGACAGATCGGACATTCTCCCGGGTGTGCCGACTTCACCTCCGGGTGCATCGGGCACTGGTAGCGCATGGCTTCGGCGCCTTGCGGATCCGCGTGCGCGAACGACCACCACGAAAAGGCGCAGGCGCAAGCCGCGAGCACGACCAAGAGCCAGCGAAAGCGCGCCATCCAGCGCGCCACGCGGGTTTCGGCGGCGGTAGGGGGAGGATGAGTCATGGCTTTGGCTCCGTGCCGGGCGCTACGGGTGATGCGGCGCGCCCGAGCGCGAAATCGAGATCGACGCTGCGATGGGCGAGCTCATTTTCGAGCTCGATGATCTGCATCTGGGTGTCGACGTACGTGGCCTCCGCTTGAAGGACCTGCGACAGCCCGGACTGCCCGCTTTCGTAGGCGGCTTGGGCTAGCTCGCGAGCGCGCGCCGTCGCGGGAAGCACGCGTCCGCGCAGCACCGCGAGCTCGCTCTTGGCGGCGTTCACGGCGCCGCGTGCTTGCAACACCTCCAAAGCCAGGTCGCGCTGTTTGGCTGCGAGCTCGTCGGTGAGCGCTTTGGCGCGCCCCTCGGCCGCATGCTCGGCCCCGGAGCGCCCGCCCCAAAGCCACGGCAGCATCATGCCCAGCGTGATGCCGTAAGTGTGCTCGGTCATGCCCCCCGAGGGCGGGAAGTATGAGGCGCCAACGCGCGGTGCGGGCCAGCCGTTGAGCTTCCGCTCGGCTTCGGCTTGCGCCAGCTCGGAGTCGCGAGCTCGTCGCAGCGCGACCAGCTCCGGACGCTGTTGCGTGGCTTCGAGCGAGCCGGCTCCGCGCAGCGCCTCTGCCAGCTCGCCGCTGGTGGTCGCGCGCTGGTCATCCGCGGCGACGAGCGCCTCCGCGCGTGCGGTCTCGATTTCGGCCATCGTGACGTCGCTCAACTGGCCGCCGGCGGTGTGACGGGCGCGCGCGAGAGTGAGCGTCTTTTCGGCGACTTTCAGGTGAGCCAGATGAATGTCGTGGCTGCGACTCGCGCTCTCGTGGTCGAGCCTCGCGTGCAGCAACCGGAGCGCGAGCGACCGGCTCTTGGCTTCGCCATCGGCGCGCACGGCCTGCGCTCGCAGCGTGCCGGCGCGCTTCAAGGCCGAGCTCGCGCCGGGAGCTTGCATCTGCTGCTCCACCGCGATGCGGATCATGCCGGCATCGTCGATGGCATAGGGACGCTTGAGCGGCACCTGCCATATCTCGAGCATGACCTCGAGCGGTGGCCATTCGCCAGCGGCCTCGCTCTCTTTTTCAGCGGCTGCAGCGGCTTGTGATGCCGCGCGCGCTTCGGGCGTGGCTGCCGCGTGGACGTGTGGGGTCGTTTGCGCGAAGGCGCTCGAGGTCGTGAGGGCGCACAGCAGTGGGAGCGCCCTCGAGAAGGCAGAGGTGTATCTCATGATCCGAGTCTCCAGGGGTGGTTGGGCGCGCGCGCAAGCGGCGCCCTTCACGGGTGGACGGTGGGGTGAAGGGGAAGGAACTAACGCCGCCCTCAGACGGCGTAGACACGACTCCCTCTCAGATCAGGAGCGAGCAGTTGACGGTGTAGACGGCCTGCGCGTGAGGCGGCCCACGCGCAAGGTGAGGCTGCGGGTGTAGAGCGTTTCCCGCTTCGAGCAGTGGCGGTACGGCGGGCAGCAGCTCACCGGGTGGTGTTGCCAGCACCGGCAACTCCGTCGGGTTGGTCGACGCCGGGACGGTGGCGCGCCGATGGTCCTGCTTTTCGCAACAGCCCGGAGCCTGTGCCTTCGGCGGCTGGGCGCGCTGCGGCGCACCTTTCGTGGCCGCCACATGGCGGTGGCAGCAGCAGCGCGTCGCGCTGACTTTTCCGCTCATCGAGCATGCATAGAGCACGCGTCCGAACGCGCTGCCCGGCGCGAAAAGCGCGAGCGCGAGCAAAAGCGCGAGCGAGCGGCGGAGAAAAACCAGGGTCACGGGGCCGTCCAGGAACGGTGCTGTCAGCCTAACACCGAGACCCGGGGGCGACCACGGGCACGCGCGCCGGGCGCCAACTAAAGCGCCTGGAAGTACATCGACGCCCCTGCCGTGGCTCGAAACAGCTTCGGTTGCAGCGCCGCCAGGCCCGGATTCGGATTCGGCATCAATAAGCGGTCCCAGTCGAATGAACCCGTCAGCTCGAGCACGCGCTTGCCGAAGAGCAAGGTGTAGCCGGCGCCGAACCCGAGCGGAACGCTGAGCGTGCTCGAGCTGCTGAGATCGTCGATGGCGACGCCCGCCTTTGCTTGAAGAAACACGCTGGGTAAGAGGTTTAGCGTGGCCCGAGCGGGGGCGTTGAGCGCCAGCGTGGCCGCTTGCTTTTCCTTGAATGACCCGAGCTCCATTGGTGCGAAGACGCCCGCTTGAAACGCCACACGGCGTCCGTGGGTGCCCAGCATGACGCCGGGCGAAATCGCCCAGCCGCCGTCACCCGGGGTTTGGAACGAGAAGCGTGCCGCCAGATCGAAGTCTTGAAAACGGAACTGCCAGGTCAGAAATACGGTGATCGACTGGAACTCGAACTCCGGTGCAACCTGAAACGGTAGAAACAGCGCGCCCGCTTCGATGTCGTCGAAGAGCCCGAACAGCACGCCCATTCGGACATGCCAGGCATCGGACGCAACCGGTGGTGGATCGGTTCCCGATAGTCTCCGGTGGAGGTAGCTGACGCCGCCGTCGACCACGCCTGCCGACGGATAGCGCTGTCCGAAGGTTGCCGTGCTGAGAGGACCGAACATCACGCTCACAACGTTTCGGGGCAAGGTCAGGTGGCGCTGTGCGGCCACCCCCTCGACCCCACGGTAGCGCGAGGGCGGAGGAACGGGCTGATTGTGAGCGTTCAGCAGGGTGGGGTCCAGCACCCAGGCTTCCGGCTGCTGGCCCGCGCTGCGAGCGATCGCGCTGCGCTCGGCCGGCAATACCGCGGCCTCGTACTCGCGCTGCACTGTTTCGATCGCCTGGCGCATGGCCGCGCGTTGGGCTTCGACTGGAGCGGTGCAGGCTGCGTAGTCGGCGCGTGTCGCCTGATACTCGCGATCCGCGGCCTCGACGCATTTGCCGAACGTTTGCAGCGCCTCCCGATGTTGGGCGAATGTCTGCTCGAAGGTCGTGACGGCCTCGAGCGCCTGCGCGCGGCGCCCCGCGTCGGGCACCAGTTGCGTAATAGCCTGGCGGACGCTGGCGAGCAGCGCGGCGATCGCGCGCGTGTCGTCGCCTTCTCCGCTCAGCATCATGATGGCCGTGGCCAGCGCTACCCAAAACATCGGCGTCCTTCGGCAAATCCAGCTAACGAACTTCGTCGAGCTTCTCGAACTCCTCGCGCGTGAGCAGGCTGCGGGCTTCGAGCATGAGCGCGACGTAGCGCTCGTAGATGACTTTGCTGTCTTCGACTGGAGGCGCGAGCACGAGCTCCAGGGTTTCCGGCTTGGCCGCTTCGTCGGGTGTTTGCTGAACGCGGCGTTGCCAGTCGGCACGCGCCTTTGCCAACGAGCGAGCCCGCATCATGTTGAACTCGCGACCAATCGCGGCCAGCTCCACATATACCCGGCGCAGACGCTCTGCCCGTTGGGGATCAGTCACCACCAGATCGATCAGGTTGATCTTGGCGCTCGCGCGCGCAGTCATTTCCTGGACCGGGTGACGTGGGGGCCCCTTCGAACCGCCACAGCCCAGCAACGCAAACGATGCAGTGGCGGCGACCAGAGCGAAAGATCGGAGCTTCATGTCAGCCCTGTGAGCCGCAGAAGCTCCGGTCGTGGTCACGGCTTGGGACCCCGCACGACCGGGCCGCCGAAGCGGTAGTTCACGCCGAGCACCAGTTGGGTGCGGCCGATGAAGCCCACCTCGCCGCGCAGGCGCCAGGCGTCGCTCAGGCCGACCTCGGTGCCGATCAGCATGTTCCATGGTTTGGCGATCTTCTTGTCCAGATCGTAGTGGATGACCGGATCGCGGCCGCCTTCGCGGTTGTCGATTAGATCCTGGATTGCGTCGTGCACGCGCGGCGGCAGGTCGGCGTTGTCGAGCGCGTCCTGCAACTTTTCGTCGAGGCCGCTGTCGCTGACGGTGTCGCTCAGGCGAATCTCACCCCTGGTCTTCGACTCGATGACTTGGCGCATCGCGCCGACCCAGACGATGAACTCGACGCCGGCGAGCTTGCCCAGGTTCTTACCGACGCGCGGGGTGAGCAAGAAGGTGCCGACGGGCTTGTCGAGCTTCTCCATCTTGTTCCACGTCCAGTTGAGATCGAGCGTGCCGAAGAAGCCCCAGACGCCGCCCGCCGCCGTGAAGCCGAAGCCACCGCCGACACCCGACTGCGAAGCGCCCGCGTCCATCGAGAACGGCTCGACGATCGAGACCTTCGTCTTGGCGTTCACGATGTAGTTGCCCATGCCGTACACGTTGAGGAACGGCAGGACCCACGCATCGAAGCGCAGGTTCGTAGCGTGGACGGTCGACTCCAACTTGCCGAACTTGAGGTACGGCGAGAGGTCGTGCATCGGGCCGTCGTTGAAGCCGACTGCGATGCGCGTGATGTCGATCGGCTGGTCCGCAAAGGCGTAGTTGAGGCCGACGCCGAACGGCAGCGGCAGCTTGATGCCGCGGTTGCCGACGACCTTCTCGCCCCACAGCGGCAGCGCGTACGGCCAGACTCCGCCCTTCGCGTGCCCGCCGTCAGGCGCTTGCGCCCACGCCGCAGAAGGTGCCGTCAGCAAGGCGAGTAGCAGGACAAGACCGCGCAGCAACCCTCGAGTCCGCCGTGGCATCATGACTGGCCGCGCCGCTTTTGCCATGCCCCCGGCCCGCATACAAGTGGCGTCTACTGAGGCTTGAGCGTGAGGCGCGTTGCTGCCGGGTCAGCGGTCGATGTCGGAATGGTGTCGGGGCCTTGATGACGCGGGTACCAGCCTGCCAACGTGATGCCCCAGGTCGTGTAGCGATGCGCGAGATCGGCGCCGAACCCGAGCCTCCACATGTAGTCGTCCGGCCACAGGCCGAAGACATTCCAGACCGCGAGCTTCACGTCGAAGCCAGCAGTGAAATGACCGCGGGGGGAGCTGGTCGCGAAGCGTGTCGGCTCCAAGTAGGTGCCGGCACGGAGCTTGAGCAGGTTGGGTACCACACCGGATTCGACGCCTAGCCGCGGCGAAACTACCGTCTTCTGCCCGGAGCGGTTCACCGTTTGCGACAGCATGCTCTCGATGCCGACTGCGTTGTCGACCGGGCCGGTGACGAGCATCGCCGCCGAGACCTGCACGTAAAAGGTGTTCATGCTCAGCAAGTTGCGCTCGATGCGCCATTTGGCATCGCGCAGGGCGCGGTCGAGGTCGTCGTCGTCGAGCTTTTGCTCTTCCGCGAAGCGTTGTGCGATGCGGGCCTGCTCTTCCGGCGTCGTGGCCTGCGCCAGCGCGGCCTGCTTGGCGGTCTCGCGGTCCAAGCGACGCAAGCTGTGGATCAAGTTCTCGCGCTCGATCAGGCTGCTGACGGTCTCCCAAGGAGGATTGAACGGGCGTTTGCCGAACTGCACCGCGAAACCGAAGTTCAAGTCCCACGGCACTGCCACGGTCTTCGGTAGGTACTTCGGGCCTCCCGAGCCGCTCACGATCAGATCGCCTTCCGAGTTCGGCAGCAGATCATCGGTGTAGTGCGCGAGCGTTTCGATCGGTGTGCGGTACGCGACGCCCAGGCGCAGCGGGAGGTTCTCCGGCTTCCACACCCCGCCGATTTCGATGCCGATGCCGGACGAGCTGAAGTCCGAGCGCAGGTCGCCGTTGCGACTCAGTCCCATGTCGACGTAGCGCGCGCCGAAGCCTGCGACCCATTGATTGCGAGCGAAGCCGTAGCCGACCTGAAAATGCATGGTCGAGATCGACACGCTGAAGGTCTCGGCGGTCGCGTTGGCGGGGTCGGGCGGGGTGAGCTGGTACTGCTGCAGACCGAGCGAGTAGCCGGCACCGAGCGGCCCGAGCTGGATGTTCACGGCCGGCGTGAAGAACACGAACGACTGGGGCGCGTTGGCGACCTTGGTGCTGGCGCCGCTGTTGAAGAAGTCCATGTTCTTCAGCGAAGCGGGGAAGGTGAGGCCGAAGCCTAGCCAGTAGTCGAAATAGGTGTACGAGAAGAACGGCCTGACCGCGACCGAGGCCGGGTTTTGCAGATCGCCGTCGACGTCTTCTGAGATCGCGACGTAGGCGCCGCCGAGCCCGGTCACGCGCGAACCGGCGAAGATGGGCCCCTGGAAAAGGTCGATTGCGTAGTCGCTGGTCGTGACCGGCGTACCGTCGTCTCCGATGGGTCCTCCGGCACTCGCGACCTTGGCAAAGCCCATGACCAACAGCGCTGCGCACACCGACAGCGGTGTGCGCACACGATCGCCCGGCGCTGCCCTGAATGAGGCCACGTTCCGAGCGCTGATCGCATTGCCGGCGGGCGGTCGCAAGGCGGTCGCGAGGCGGCGGCCGTCGGGGGAGGTGAGCTGGCGTGCCGGCCCGCCGATTCGGACGCCGCGCGCCACGCACGGCAATTGAGGCGGCCTCGTGACTGCGCTTGACGCCCGGGCCCGTTTTTGCTTCGTTCGCCGCCGATCAGGCTCAGCTCGAAGGAACGAAATCATGGGAAATCTCAAGGGTAAACGCGCGTTCGTGACGGGTGCATCGCAGGGTATCGGGGCGGCGATCGCCGAGGGCTTGGTCGACGCGGGAGCCGACGTGTGCCTGCACTACTTTCAGAGCGACGCGACCCCGCGCCAGCTGGCCGAGAAGGCCAAGGCTGCCGGGCAGCGCGCGCTCGTGGTCCAGGGTGACCTTCGCAAGGAGGCCGAGGCCAAGGACGTCGTCAAGCAGGCGACCGACTTCTTGGGCGGTCTCGATGTGCTGATCAACAACGCCGGCTCGCTCGTGGGTCGTCGCAAGCTCGAAGAGGTGGACATCGAGTTTTGGGAAGAGGTGATGCGCATCAACCTCACCACCATGATGTTCGTCACCCGCGCTGCAGCGCCCGCGCTGATTGCGGCTCGCGAGTCGAGCATCGTCAACATCGCGTCGCTCGCCGGGCGCAAGGGTGGCCACGGCGGCTCGCTCGTTTACTCGAGCGCGAAGGGCGCCATGATCACCTGGACCCGCGCGCTGGCGGCCGAGCTCGGCCCCAAGGGTGTGCGCGTCAACTGCGTCGCTCCGGGTCTCA
>JBEHXA010000321.1:0-8625 GCA_048498935.1 Myxococcota bacterium | reverse complement strand
GCGCCGGCGCTCGATCAACTGCCAGCCGACGACGTGGCGTACGCGCTCTTACCCGAGCGGCGCCGCGCCCGCATCCTCCTCGTCACGGCCGGCAATACCTACCTCGAGGCGGCGCTGCTCCTCGACGAGTACCTCGACGTGACCCAAATCGCTCCGGGCGCGCCACTCCCGGACGGTCGCTTCGATGTGGCGATCTTCGACGGCGTCGCTCCGCCGCTCGGGGATCGCATCGGCTCGGCGCTGTACCTCGACCCACCCGCAAGCGGTCCCGTTCCGCACGCGAGCTCGCTCGAGGAATTTGGCTTCGACACCTGGGAGCGCAAGAGCGCAGTCCTGCGCTTCATGTCGATGGGCGACATTCAGGTCGCCAAGGGTCACACCTTCAAGCCAGAGCCCGGTGACAAGGTGCTCGGCGCCAGCGATCACGGCCCGATCTTGGTCAGCGGCGCGCGCGACGGTCACCGCTTCGTGGCGCTGGGCTTCGATCCTCGGAACAGCGACTTGGTGCTGCGCATCGCTTGGCCCCTGTTCGTGCTCAACTCGATCAACGCGTTCGTCGAGGAAGATACGGGCTACGTCTCGTCGTTCCGGACTGGCGACGTGTGGCGCATCGCGGTGCCGGGCTCGCTCGGTAGCGTGAACCTGCTCGAGCCCGGCGGCGCCAAGCACGTCGTGCCAGTGAGTGACGGCCGCGCCGTGTTCCGTGGTGAGCTGGCCGGCTTCTACAAGTTGAGCGGAGGCCCGGACGACGCACCCCTCGTCGACTTCGCGGCCAACCTGTCCGACTACGAAGAGAGCCGCATCGAGCCGAAAAAGCAGCTGCTGCTGGCCGGTAAGCCCGCGGCGGCCGTCAGCGTCGCGCCGGCCAGCTTCAAGAGCGAAGTCTGGATTTACCTGCTTTTTGCCGTGATCGGCGTGTCGCTCGTCGAGTGGATCACCTACCACCGCCGGGTGACGGTATGAGCGATCGCGCGCGTCGCATCGCCTCGATGGTGGGGCTGGGTCTGCTGCTGGCACTGCTGGCGTTCGCGCTGCAGCGCTATGTGTGGTCGGCGCCGGCTGCGGCGTTTCATTGGAAGCGCGCCGGCATCGACTACGAGCTGCTCGAGCCGCGCGCGCTAGCGGTGGTGTTGCTCGCGCCGCTGTTACTCTTCGTGCTCGGTAAGTCGCTGGCTGACTTGCCTTGGCAGCAGCGAGCGCTCTCGGTGCTGCTGCGCATCGCGTTCTTGTTGCTGCTCGGGCTGGGGCTCGCCCGCTTGGTGCGCTCGGACGAGACGCACCGCGTCGCCACCGTGGTGCTGGTCGACGTGAGCGAGTCGGTCGCCGACACGACGCTCGAAAAAGCGCGCGCAGAAGTCGAACGTCTCTACCGCGCGAAAGGCGAAGGCGACCTGGTCAAGCTGGTGGCATTCGCTGCCCGGCCACGCGCCGTACCGCTCGAGCAAAACGAGCAGCTGCTCGTGCCCAAAACCGCGGATCTTCGCTGGCGCGACGCCCCTGGGGCGCCGAAAGCGCAGGCCGGCAGCAACATCCAGGCAGCGCTGCAGCTCGCGTACGGCCAGTTCCCACCCGGGTACCTGAAGCGCATCGTGCTGCTCTCCGACGGGCTCGAGACCGAAGGCAGCCTGCTCTCGGAGGCCAATCAAGCCAAGCGCTTCGGGGTGCGGCTGTTCGTGCATCCGTTTCGCGATCCGCCGCCCGGTGAGGTCGCGGTGCGCGCGCTGCGGCTGCCCGACAAGGTCGACATCGGCCAGCCTTTCGACGTGACCGCCGAGGTGTACGCGAGCCGAGCCACCACCGCGAAGGCGCGCCTTTACCAGGGCGAAACCCTGAACGGCCTCGAAGGCGTGCGCGACCTCCAGCTGAAGGCGGGCGAAAACGAGGTCAAGTTCAAGAGCGTGGTGCGCGTGGGCGGTGAGGTCACCTACGCGCTCAAGCTCAGCGACATCGGCGACGATCGCTTCGCGCAGAACAACGCGCTCGACGTGACGCTGGACGTGCCGGGGCGTCCGCAAGTGCTGTACATCGAGGGTCAACCGCAGCGCGGCAGCTACTTGGTGAGCGCGCTCTCGGCGCAGCAATTCGACGTGGATTTGCGGCCCGCCAGCGCCATGCCCGGCTCGCTCCGCGAGCTCGAGCGCTACGACTTCTTCATCCTCTCCGACGTGCCGCGCGAGGCCGTGAGCGACGCCGCTCAAGACCTGATCGAAAAGTACGTGCGCGATCTCGGTGGCGGTTTTCTGTTCGCGGGTGGCGAGGCTGGTTACGGCCTGGGCGGTTGGGGTCACAGCACCCTCGAGCGCCTCCTGCCCGTGCGCATGGACGCCGAGCGTCGCAAAGAGATGCCCGGCGTCGCGATGGCACTGGTCATCGATCGCTCGGGCTCGATGACTGGCTTGCCCATGGATATGGCCAAGGCCGCCTGTCGCGCCACCGTCGAAACACTCCAAGGCGACGACCTGATCGAGGTGATAGCCTTCGACTCCACGCCCGCGCGCTACGTGAAGATGCAACCGGCGCGCTACCGGTCGCGCATCCAAAACGACATCGCGCGCATCCAGCCCGGCGGCGGCACCGAAATATTTTCCAGCCTCGACATGGCCTACCAAGACCTGTCGGTGGTGCAGGCGCGCAAGAAGCACGTGGTGCTCCTGACCGACGGCCAAGCACCCGTTCAAGGCATCAAAGAGCTCGCGACCGGTATGCTGGCCGAAGCCATCACCGTCACCACCGTGGGCCTTGGCGAAGGCGTGAATCAGGAGCTGCTGCGCAGCGTGGCCGACGCGGGCGGCGGGCGCTTTCACATGGTGCCCGACCCGAACAGCTTGCCCAAAATCTTCACGCGCGAGACCGAGCTCATCGCGCAGCAAGCGGCCGTCGAAGAATGGTTTCCGGTCGAGCAGGTCGGCACCGCCGACTTCTTGAAAGGCGTGGCCGTGAGCGCCGCCCCGTTGCTCCACGGCTACGTGGCCACGCAGCTCAAGCCGCCACCCGCGCAGCTCATCCTGCAAAGCGACCGCGGCGATCCGATCTTGGCGCGCTGGCGCGCCGGCCTTGGTTGGGCGGTGGCGTGGACCAGCGACTTGAAGAACAACTGGTCGGTCGATTGGCTGCGCTGGAGCGGTTTCTCCAAGTTTTGGGGACAATTCGTGCGCGAGCACATGCGCATCAAGCGCCGGCAAGAGCTGCCGATGCAGAGCGAGCTGCACGAAAACAGCGTACACGCCGTCGTCGACGCCTTCACGGCCGACGAACGCTTCGACAACACCCTGGAATCGAAGCTAATCGTGACGGGTCCCGCGACCTCCAAAGGCAAAGGCGAGCGTCGCGAAGTGCCCATGCGCCGCACCGCGCCCGGCCGCTACGAAGCCGACCTGCGGCTCGACGAGTACGGCTCATTCCTGCTCCGCGCCGAGCACGCGCGCATCGCTCCCGACGGTAGCCTCCAGCCGTTTGCCACCAGCTTCGGTCACGTCAGCAACCCGTACCCGCGCGAGTTTGGGCGCTTCGAGCCGGACATCGACTTGCAAGCGCGCGCAGCCGCAGCCGCCGGTGGCGCCATCGACCCTGACCCCGCCAAGGTCTTCGACCCTCAAGGCGAAAAGATCATCTACTACCGTCCGCTCTGGTCACGCTTCGTCCTCGCGGCCATCGTCGTCTTCCTGCTCGACCTGCTCGTGCGCCGCGTCCGCCTCTTCGACCGCAAATTCCTCCCGCGCCGCAGCCTGCCACCTCCAGCCCGGACGTCGTGACAGCAGCGCGGCGCGTGGCTCGCAGCGCGTAGCTCGCAGCGCGTAGCTCGCGAGACTTTAGTTTTCGTCCTTCGTCGCGTCCTTGACCTTGTCGCCGGCGTTCTCCGCGGCCTCACCAGTCTTCTCCGCTGCTTTCTCCGCGCCTTCCTTGGTCTCCTCGGCAGCGTTGTCCACCTTTTCACCAGCGTGCTCCACGGGCCCATCCGCGGGCTCCTTATTGCCGCCGCAAGCGACGAGCGAGACACCAGCAAGCACCAACCCAACAACCATCGAATGACGCATGCCGGCTCCCGAGCAGCTTTCGTGCCACCGCCGCCGGTGGAAAGCAGCGTCGACGGGCTCGTGTCGAAGAGCGAGTCACTCGCGATGGGGCTCGTGCCGAAGAGCGAATCACTCGCGATGGGGCTCGTGCCGAACGAGCTGCTGGTCCCCGCTGCGTCGGCCGTGGCCTCTCACCTTTCAAAGTCACTACGTGCACGTATCCAATAGGCGCAAACGCAAATTTATCAATGAATTTAGTGAGTTGGGTGTCTCAAGCGTGATCTGAGGGGCGCCCTTATTGGATACGTACACGTAGTGATTTTTGAAGGCCAAACACGAGCGCGCGGCGCTGCTTTGGCGCCCCTCGCCCTTCACTGCACCAGTCCTGCAGCATTCGACTCGGGGGGCCTTTGGTCCGCGCCGCTTGCGCGAGGTGTCGTGAACGGCGCGTTCAGCAACAACGCTACTGCGCGGATCACAGATCGACCGACCCTGGGGCCATCGGGTGACTCGCCGCCACGTCGTGCTCTGTCCCGCCGTGGCACGAAGGATCTAGATCGTAGGCGCGGGGTGCCCAAGGGCCTGCTCATCCCTTAGGCTCCGCAACAGCCGCTCGAGTTCGGCTGGCAGGGACGCGGCGATCGTTATAGGTCGCGCTTCCGCGACGGATTTTAGAGTGAGCCCGGCGGCGTGGAGGGCCAGGCGGTGGAAGCCGTAGCGCTCGCGAAATAGTCGGTTGTGCTCGCCCTTGCCGTAGCGCACGTCGCCTATGATCGGACACGACACGTGCTTCAAGTGTCGCCGGATTTGGTGCAGCCGACCGGTGAGGGGCCGCGCGTTCACCCAGGCGTAGCGGCCGAATTGCTCGAGCCGCGTCACCTCGGTGGTGGCTGGTTGAGCCTCGTCGCCGCGCTCGGGCTTGAGCGGATGGTCGATCAGTGCGTGATCGGCGGGGACGCCGCGCACGAGCGCGACGTAGCTCTTTTCAACCACCCGTGCTTCGAATTGCCGGCTGAGTATGCGCGCCGCCTCGGGTGACAAGCCGAAGACGAGCACGCCGCTGGCGCTCTGATCGAGGCGGTGCACTGGGTACACCCGTTGCCCCAAGGCATCCCGCAGGTCCGTCATCGCGTAGCGGTCTGCGCGCGCCCAGCCGCGATGCACCGCCAGGCCCGACGGCTTGTTCATCGCCACCAGCTCGGCGTCTCGATAGAGAATCTCTATATCAGGCATCGTCAGAATCGAAGGCTTGGTCTATGAATTCAGGGCCGTAACGCTTGCCATCTCGCCACGGCGACATAAGTAGTCGAGGGGAAATGAACCAACACCAACCAAGCCGCAATCACTCGCCGTCTCGGCGCCTGTTTTCCACGCTGGCGCTCGCCGTCGGCCTCGCGTTGCCGCTCAGCGCGCTTTCGGGCTGCGGCTACAACGACGTCATCACCTTGGACGAATCGGTGAAGGCCAATTGGGCCGAGGTCGAAAACCAGTACAAGCGCCGGGCGGATTTGGTGCCCAACCTGGTCAGCGTCGTGAAGGGCGCCGGCAGCTTCGAGCAAGAGACGCTCACCAAGGTGGTCGAGGCGCGCTCCAAGGTCGCCGGCTTGAAGGTGGACGCCTCCACCATCGACGATCCCGAAAAGTTGAAGAAGTTCGAAGCCGCGCAGAACGAGCTGTCGGGCTCCCTGTCGCGTCTGCTCGTGGTGTCCGAGCAGTACCCGCAGCTCAAGGCGACCGACTCGTACCGTGACTTGCAGTCGCAGCTCGAGGGCACCGAGAATCGCATCGCGGTCGCGCGCAAGCGCTACATCGAGAGCGTGGCCGAGTACAACGGTTTGGTGCAGCGCTTCCCGACCAGCATCGGCGCGTCGATGCGCGGTCGCGCAGTGCGGCCCACCTTCGAAGCAGCTCCCGGCTCCGACAAGGCTCCGGAAATCAAGCTCTGAAATACCGCATTTTCGCCTGGCTCGCGCCGCTGCTCTTCGCGCTCGGCGTGCTCATACCTCAGCGCGCTTTCGCGCTCGAGGTGCCGCCGTTGCGCGCCCACGTCAACGACACGGCCGCTATGCTCTCGCCGTCGGCTGAGCAGAGCCTCGAGCAGCGCCTCACCAATTACGAAGCGAAGACGCAGCAGCAGTTCGCGCTGCTCACCATCGACACGCTCGACGGCGACGCGCTCGAAGACTTTTCGATCCGCGTCGTCGAAGCGTGGAAGCTCGGTAAGAAGGGTAAAGACGACGGCCTCTTGCTGCTGATCGTCAAAAGCGATCGCAAGCTGCGCATCGAGGTCGGCTACGGCCTCGAAGGGGACGTCACCGACGCGTTCAGCGCGCGTGTCATCCGCAACGTGCTCACCCCCGCATTGCGCGCCGGCCAAGCCGAACAGGGCATCGACGAAGCCTTCACGGCTTTGATGCAGAAGGCGTCGGGGCAAGCCGTCGACGACCAAGCGCTCTTGATGCCGAAGCCGCAGCAGAAGCAAAAGCGCGGCCCCCCGCTGTTCGGGTTCCTGGTCTTCATCTTCGTCTTGCTGCCGATTTTGCTGCGCTTCTTCGGCGGTGGTGGCGGCGGCGGTGGTGGCGGACGTCGCCGCGGTGCGCTCGGCGACGCGTTGATCTTCGGCGCGGGCTACGGCGCTGGGCGTTGGTCCGGTGGCGGTGGTGGCGGTTGGGGCGGAGGCGGCGGCGGTTGGGGCGGAGGCGGTGGTGGCTTCAGCGGTGGTGGCGGCGGCTTCGGCGGAGGAGGCTCGTCGGGCTCATGGTGAAGTCGCTGCTTTCAGAGGCTGACGCGCGCGAGGTCGAGGCGGCGGTGGCTCGCGTCGAGTCGAAGTGCTCGGCCGAGCTGGTGATTGCGGTGCTGCCGCGGAGCGACGACTATTGGCGCGCGCGGGTGCTGCTCGCGGCGGCTTGGGGTCTTGCGGCTGCGTTTGCCTTCTTGCACCTCGAGCCGTGGCGTGAGCCCGGCATTGCGCTCGGGTTGGAGGTGTTGATCGCGGGGCTGGTGTTCGCCATCTCGGGTTGGCCGCCCTTGCTGCGCTCGCTCGTCCCGCAAGGCGCTACCGCGCGCGCCGCGAGTGCTCGCGCTTTTCAGCTGTTCGCCGAGCGCGGCTTGTACGCGACCCGCGGTCGCACCGCGCTCTTGCTCTTCGTGTCCGAGCTCGAGCATCGCGTAGTCATGCTGGGCGACCACGCAATCCACGAGCGGCTCGGTCAGGCCGGTTGGGATGCTTACGTCGGCACCTTGCTCGAGCATCTCAAGCGTAACGACGCCAAGGCCGGCATCTTGCGCGTGATCGAACAGCTCGAGCCGCAGCTGATCGAAGTCGCGCCACCTCTGGCCGACGATACGAACGAGCTGCCCAACGCCGTGCTGCGCTCCTGAGCGCGCGTCGCAACGTCGCGCGTTACTCGTAAGCGAAGTACGTGGCCGATACCGTCCACAGCCCACCAGGCTTCAGATCGCGAATCACCCGAGTCAGATGGTGCTCACCCGGTTCGCTCAATACCGCCGCCTCGAGCGCGAACGGCGGCGTGGCGCTGCCGGGGCACCAATTGGCGCGCGGCGCGCGCACGCTCGCTGGCGCACCGCACGGATTTTCGGCGCAATACTGCGCGGGACCGAGCGGCGCGTCGTTGTCAGTCAGGCTGCAAAGCGTCGCGCAGTCGCGGCGCCATGGTACGAGCGACGGCAGCGGCTGGTCGTCGATCGCGAGCTCGTGCGTGCGCTCGCAAAACTCTTCGGCTGGTCCTCGACACAGCGCATCCGGCTCGGCGCCGTGCCCGGTCACGCGGTAGTCGATGCGCGCGCTACCTGCTCCCTCCGGCACCGTGAAACTCAGCCCTGGAGCCTCGACCTCGCGCTGATCGCCGAACACCAACGGCCTGACCGCGAGCACCCGTCGCGGCGCCGCGCCTGGCGTGCGCTCGAAATCCACGCTGACGATCCACTGGCCATCAGCACCGCTCACTTGTCCTTCCGGATCACCCCAGGTGTCGATGGCGACGCGCAGTCGGTGCGCACCAGGCAGGCCGTTGACGACGTCGGTAATGTCCGTGGTCAGCTCGAGTGGGCCGCCGAAGGGCGTGATCGCGCGCACCAGCTCGAGCCCTGGCGGGGCGAGCGCATGACTCGGATCGCTCGGATCGTCCAGCGACACCGAGAGCTTGCGATCGAACGCATCACAGGTGGCGGGCCAGCGCTGCCCGTCCGGGATCCCCTGCTCGCTCCACTTGCTGAACGGAAAGCAGGGCGACTCGAGGCGCAGCAGCAGCCGGGCGTCCGCCGTTTCGCCGCGACCGAAGTCGACGTCCACGAAGGCCTCGCGGTAGTGCTCGGCACCGAGGGCGCTCGCGATGACGGCGCTGTCCAGGAGCCGAATCGTTACAGGATCGCCTGGGTCCGCGCCTCCCATCGCTCCGCCTTGGGACTCGTCGGTGCCGCGTAGGGGCTCTGACGTGCACGCCGTAAGGACTGCAAAGATGCAGGCCGACTCGAGCACTCTCAGCAAAGGCAGTGACGCCGCCACGGATCTTCCATACCTTGTTCTAGTGATGGGTAGTCGCGCGTTCCCGCTCCAAACGATGGGCTATCGCCCACGTTGCTTAGCGCTTGC
>JBEHXA010000320.1:0-8628 GCA_048498935.1 Myxococcota bacterium | reverse complement strand
GGGGTAGGGGGCGACGGCCAGCGCTTCCGCGGTCTGGAGCAGGAAACCCGACGCCGCGCCGGCGCCGGAAGGATTCCCGCAAGGAATCGCGGGAGCGCGCTGCAAGCCCCTGATGCTTTCCAAAAGTCACTACGTGCAAGTATCCAATAAGCCGCCGAGCACCCCCAAAAAGTGCGAGCTGTTGATGCCTTATTGGATACGTGCACGTAGTCATCGGAGCGTTGCCCGAACCTCGCCGGCACCACCTGACACTGATGGATCCGCGAGCCCCTCGCTCAGTGATTCACGTTCAGGTCACTCTGCCCGACCAGAGTGACCTGGTTCCGGCACGTGGGCTTCTGCAAGCGGGCTGCGGATGGGCAGCCCGCTCGCGCTTTCGCTTCACTCCGCGGGCGTGGTCGCGGCGCTCGAGGCGCCTTCGGCTTCCACGCCGGTGATGCGCATGCCGTAGAACGAGCGCCACACGAAGAACAGCATCGCCAGGCCGAACGCGATCGCGAGGCCCATCAGCAGGCTCTCGTTGCCGCTCGCCTTCAAGCTCACGGCGAGCTCGACCGCGAGCAAACCGAACAGCGTGGCGAACTTGATGATCGGATTCATGGCCACCGAAGAGGTGTCCTTGAAGGGGTCGCCGACGGTGTCGCCCACGACGGCCGCGTCGTGCAGCTCCGAGCCCTTCTCCTTCAGCTCGACCTCGACCACCTTCTTCGCGTTGTCCCAAGCGCCGCCCGCGTTTGCCAGAAACAGAGCTTGGAACAGGCCGAACAGCGCGAGACCGATCAGGTAGCCGATGAACAGAAACGGATCCAGGCAAGCGAACGCCAGGGTGCCGAAGAAGATGGTGAGGAAGATGTTGATCATCCCCTTCTGCGCGTACTGCGTGCAGATTTGCACCACCTTCTTGCTGTCTTCGATCGAGGCCTTGGTGGAGCCCTCGAGCTTCATGTTGCGCTTGATGAACTCCACGGCGCGGTAGGCGCCGGCCACCACCGCCTGCGTCGAGGCGCCCGTGAACCAGAAGATCACCGCGCCGCCCATCACCATGCCGAGCAAGAACGGCGGGTGCAGGATCGACAGCAGCTCCAGGTTGGCCTTCAAACCGTCGGTGAGCAGCACCACGATCGAGAAGATCATGGTCGTCGCGCCCACGACGGCGGTGCCGATCAGCACCGGCTTGGCCGTGGCCTTGAACGTGTTGCCCGCGCCGTCGTTCTCCTCGAGCAGGTGCTTGGCCTTCTCGAAGTCGACCTTGAAGCCGTTGGCCTTCTTGATCTCCTCGGCCGCTTCCGGAATCTCGGTGATCTGCGAGAGCTCGAACACCGACTGCGCGTTGTCGGTCACCGGTCCGTAAGAATCGACGGCGATGGTCACTGGGCCCATGCCCAGGAAGCCGAACGCCACCAAGCCGAACGCGAACACGGCGGGCGCGATCATCAGCGCCTCCACGCCTTGCAGGCTGAAGTAGTAGGCGGTGCCCATGAGGGCGGTGACGATCACGCCCATCCAGAAGGCGCTGAAGTTGCCGGCGGTCAGGCCGCTCAGCACGTTGAGCGAAGCGCCGCCCTCGCGCGAGCTAGTCACGACCTCTGCCACGTGACCGGAGGTGGTCGAGGTGAACACCTTGATCAGCTCGGGGATGATGGCGCCAGCCAGGGTGCCGCAGCTGATGATGGCCGAGAGCTTCCACCACAGGGTGCCGTCGCCCAAGTCGGAGATCAGCAGGTTGGATACCACGAAGGTCAGCGCCAGCGAGGCCAGCGACGTGATCCACACCAGCCAGGTGAGGGGAGCCTCGAAGTTGACCTTCTCGGCCTTGGCGATGACGCCCTTTTGAATAGCCTCGTTGATCCAATACGAGAACAGGCTGACCACCACCATGACGATGCGCATGGCGAAGATCCACACCAAGAGCTGCACCTGCGTCGTCGCGTCCTTGACCGCCACCAAGATGAACGAAATCAGCGCGACGCCGGTCACGCCGTAGGTCTCGAAGCCGTCGGCGCTCGGACCGACCGAGTCACCCGCGTTGTCGCCCACGCAGTCGGCGATCACGCCCGGGTTACGGGCGTCGTCTTCTTTGACCTTGAAGACGATCTTCATCAGGTCGCTGCCGATGTCGGCGATCTTGGTGAAAATACCGCCTGCGATGCGCAGCGCGGAGGCGCCCAGCGACTCGCCGATGGCGAAACCGATGAAGCACGAACCGGCGTACTCACCGGGAACGAACAGCAAGATCGCGAGCATGAGCACCAGCTCGACGCTGATGAGCAGCATGCCGATGCTCATACCGGCCTTGAGCGGAATCGCGTAGACCGGGTACGGCTTGCCTTCCAAGCTGGCGAAGGCCGTGCGCGAGTTGGCGTAGGTGTTGATGCGGATGCCGAACCAGGCCACGCCGTAGCTGCCGGCGATGCCGATCAGGCTGAAGGCCAGGATCATCAGCACGCGCCCGGCGCCCAGCTCCTGCAGCACGCCGAAGTACAGGATGATGATGGCGCCGATCAGCACCTCCAGCATCAGGATGAACTTGCCCTGCTGGAATAGGTACGTTTTGCAGGTCTCCCAGATGATCTGCGAAACCTCGGCCATCGACTTGTGCGTCGGCAGGTTCTTGATCTGGTTCAGCGTCACGATGCCGAACAGCACGCCGAGCGCCGACACCACCAGACCGGCCATCAGCAGCGTATGACCGTCGGTCCCCAGCACTTGCACGCTGCTCAGGTCCGGTAGGATCAGATTCGCTTCGCCACCCTTATGGGGTTCGGCGGCGGCCGACACACGCGGCAGCAAGGCCACGAACGACGCGGCGAGCAACGACAGGAAGGACGCGGCGAGAGGTCCTGAGCGACGGTCCAAGATGCTAGCTCCTCGATGGTGCGGGGGTTCCCTAGCGACCCGCGATTACGCTCCTGATGGAGCGGGGGCTAACTAGCACGGCGCCCAAGCCGACCTCAAACAATCCGGATTTGGGCGCGGTTCCGCGCACTTCGACGCACAATCACGGGCGTCAGAGCCGCAGCTGCGGACCTTCGCGCTCTGCCCGCTCTTCTTGGGTCAAAACCGAGAAAACCATGATGGCGCCCAGCACTGGCAGTAGCCAAATCAGCTTGGCTTGATTGAGCTTTTGCGCCTTCTCGAACACGCGAGACCGCCACACCCGATAAGTAACCCACCCCTGGAAGGCCAGAGCGATAACGAGGGGAATGGCCGGACCAAGGTCGTGCAGCTTCATGGCGACAGTTGCCCCAGGCTAATGCTGCCCCACCCCTTGGCAAGGCCCCCACGGCGGTATTTTCATGGGGCCAACGAAATCGTTCCCAAAGCGGCACGACCACCTACACCCACCTGCCACGCACTGTATCGAGGGGAATCAACAGGGAGGCAGGGAGGCGGGGGAGATCCGCGAGGCGAGAATTTGTGGTTCGGGCAGCACGTCGACGTCTGTCGACTGCGCAGTCTTCGTTCGTCATCGAACGGCTCGAACGATGAATCCCTCGCGGATCTCCCCGCCTCCTGAATCTCGATCGGACGACGAGCAGCGGCGTCGCACAGTGTTCGTGCCGGGGTGGGACCGGGGGCGTTGGCCCGAGCCCTTACAGCTCGATTTGGGCGCCGAGCTCCATGACGCGGTCGGGGGGGATGTTGAAGAACTTGGTGGCGGGTTGGGCGTTGCGGGTGAGGAAGGCGAAGAGGCTCACGCGCCAGCGCGCCATGCCGGGGTGCTTGGTGGCGATCAGGTTTTCGCGGCCGAGGAAGAACGTGACGTGCTCGACCGTGCCGATCAAGCCCGCGTCGTGCAGCAGCTTGGGAGCGTCGGGTTGCTCCATGAAGCCGTAGCGGCCGACCACGCGGATGAAGCCGTGCTCCATCTCTTCGACCGTGCAGCGCTCGCTTTCGGCGACACGCGCGGCATCGCTGGTGATGACCGTGAGCAGCACGATGTGCTGATGCACCACGCGGTTGTGCATGAAGTTGTGGAGCAGCGGGGGCGGCGTGCCTTCACGCGAGCTGGTCATGAACACCGCCGTGCCGGGCACACGCGCCGGGCGCTCGACCACCATTAAGTCGAAGAAGTCGGTCAGCGGCAACAACTGCTCACGGAAGCGCTGCGCCAGGATCTCGCGCCCGCGCCTCCAGCTCAGCATCATGGTGAAGATGCCCGCACCGACCACGAGTGGGAACCAACCGCCGTGCTCGATCTTGATGGCGTTGGCGCCCATGAATACCAGCTCGGGCGCCAGGAACAGCAGCGAGAGGGCCCCTGCCTTGACCACGCTCCATTTCCAGACGCGACGCGCCAGGAAGTAGGCAAGCACGGTCGTGATCACCATGGTGAGCGTGACCGCGATACCGTAGGCAGCCGCCAGGTTGCCGGAGCTGCGAAACCCGAGCACCAGTCCGATCGTGGCGAGCATCAGCGCCCAGTTTACGAACGGCACGTAGATTTGGCCGCGCTCGTCAGCCGACGTGTGGTTGATGCGCACGCGCGGGAGCAGGCCGAGCATGGTCGCTTGTGAGGTGAGCGAGAACACGCCCGTGATCAGAGCTTGCGACGCGATCACGGTGGCGGCCGTGGACAGCGCGATCATCGGGTACAGCAGCAGCTGAGGAAACAGGAGGAAGAAGGGGTTTTCGACCGCCTTGGGGTCCTCGATCAGCAGCGCGCTCTGGCCGAAGTAGTTCATGAGCAGGGCGGGCATGACCACGCTGTACCAGGCCGAGCGGATCGGCCTGCGACCGAAATGGCCGAGGTCGGCGTAGAGCGCCTCGCCGCCGGTCACGACCAGCACCACGGCGCCCAACACGAGCAGACCAGACGTGCCGTTTTCTTGCAGGAAGCGCGCGGCATAGAGCGGGTTCACCGACGCCACCACGCTCGGATGCGAGAGTGTGCGCCACAACCCGAAACCGAATAGCGAGCCGAACCACAGCAACATGATCGGACCGAAGATCGCGCCCAGGCCAGCCGTGCCGTGCTTTTGCAGCGCGAACAGGCCGATCAAGATCAGGACCGTGATCGGGATGATGAGCTTGTGCAGCCCTGGAGCGGCCAGCTCCAAACCTTCGACCGCGGACAGCACCGAGATCGCCGGCGTGATGACGCCGTCGCCGTACAGGAGAGCCGCGCCGAACACGCCGAGCGCGATCAACACCGCGTAGGTGCGCGTGCCGCGCAGGGCGCCGCTGGCAAGCGCCATGAGCGCCAAGATGCCGCCCTCGCCCTTGTTGTCGGCGCGCAGCACGTACGCCACGTACTTGAGGGACACGATCAGCGTGAGCGCCCAGAAAATCAGCGACATCACGCCCATCACGTTGCTGCGCGTGAAGGCGACGCCGTGCTCTTCGTTGAAGCACTCGCGCATGGCGTACAGTGGGCTCGTGCCGATGTCGCCGTAAACGACGCCGATGGCGGCGATGGCCAGCTTGAGCTGATAGGAGCGCGATTGCGAATCGGCGTGGCCGTCACGCAGCGAGGCGTGAGCGGCGGATGGCGAAGATTTGGGCGCTGGCGAAGCGTGCGCGGAGGCCGACTTCGTCGCCTCCGTCGTGAGCTTCAACGAGCTCGTGGATTCGGGGGCCGACATCGAATGGGTGAAGCGACGTTAGCACCGCAGCCAGAAGATGGTGAAAGCGTCACCACCGCTATCGGGCTCTGCAGCACTCGAATGTTCAACGTAACTGGAAGCCTGAAGATGAGAGCGCACTGCGAGCTTCAGCGCACCGGTCCCGTGGCCGTGAAGAACGAAGCCGAGTTGCTCCCCGACGTTGAGCATCCGATCGAGAAAGACGTCCACCTTCGTGAGCGCTTCGTCGACGCGTTCACCGCGCAGGTCGAGCGTGTTGTCGGGTGTTCGTACCGCAACTGGTAGGGGTGAAGCCGCTGCGGATGGCTTGCGATGCGCGACCGCTTTCGGCTTGTTGGCGCTGCGTGTGGCGGTCGCGGCATCGACGTCCTCGCTGCGCAGGACCAATTTGACGGAGCCGACTTGGAGCCGCAACTTGCCAGCGTCGACGTCGAGCACCGTCGCCAAGGTGCCGGACGACCTGACGCGCACCGTGTCGCCGCTCTTGAACGATACCAGGCTCACGCTCGGTGCAGCGATAGCTGGCTCGCTACGCGGCAAGAGCGAGCCGCCCAGCGAGACGTGCGTCGCGGCGCGACCGAGGTCGCGCTCGATACTGCGGAGGGCTTTGGGATCGTGCGCTTCGCGCTTGAGTCGCTCGCGCGCCGCCAGCAGCTCGGCGCGCACTTTGGAGACATTGGCGCGCAGCGCGAGCGTTTCGCGTTCGAGCTCGGCTTCGAGCTCCAGGCGCGCGCCTTCGTGCTCGCTCTGGGCGCGCTCACGCAGCTCACGCAGCTCTTCGGCTTCGCGGCGGAGCACCTCGCGTTCGGCTTCGAACCCTTGCCGCTCTCGCTCCAGGCGCTCGACCGCGCGCTCTCGCTCGATCGATTGCTCGGGCAGCAGCGCTTTGGCGCGCGCCACCACGCTGTTCGGCAGGCCGTGCCGGGTCGCGACGCTGAGCGCGCTGGAGGCGCCGGGCACGCCTAGGGTGAGCCGAAAGGTGGGCTCCATACGCTCGAAGTCGTAGGAAACGGAGGCGTTTTGCAGATGCTCGGAGTGCGCCGCGAGCTCTTTTAGCTTTTCGTAGTGGGTGGTCACGGCCACGGCGGCGCCGCGCGCGGTGAGTGCCTCCAGCATCGCAGCGGCCAGCGCGGCTCCCTCTTCGGGGTCGGTGCCGGAAGCGAGCTCGTCGAGCAGGATCAGACTGCCGCGCGTGGCGCGCTCCAGGAGCAGGCACAGTCGCTTCACGTGCGCGCTGAAGGTGGAGAGTGAGCGAGCGATGCTCTGCTCGTCGCCGATGTCTGCCAGTACTTCGTCGAACCAGCCGACCGTCGACTCGGGCAGCACCGGCACCGGGATGCCGGCGCGCGCCATCCACGAGACCAGGCCTAGAGTCTTGAGCGCGACCGTCTTGCCACCGGCATTGGGACCCGAGATCACGAGCGCGCGTGCCGCTTCGATGGCGATATCGTTGGCCACGACCGGGTGCGGAGAAAGGGCCAGCAGCGGATGGCGTGCGGCTCGCAGCTCGAGCTTGGGCTCTTCCGAGAGCGGCACGACGACGGAGCGGGTTTGGTGTGCAAAGCGACAAAGCGCGCCGGCTAGGTCGGCCTCTTCGCAGGCGCGCTGCGCGGTCCTGACTGCGTCGGCGTCGGCTGCCAGGTAGCCGGAGAGCTCGGCCAGGACCTTCGCGGCTTCGCGCAGCGCTTCCGCTTCTTGAATGCGCAGCTGGTTTCCGAGGCCGGTGAGCTCTTCTGGCTCGACGAACAGGGTGGCGCCCGACGAGCTCGAGCCCAGTACGATGCCGGGCACGCGCAGGTGCGCGTCGGCACGCACCGGCAACACGTAGCGGCCCTCGCGCTCGGTGTAGTAGTCGCTCTGCACCACGTCGGCGTGGCGCTCGAGCAGCTGACCCAGCTTGCGCTTGATCTCACCTTGCAGCTCGCGCGTGCGCTTGCGAGCCCGCGCCAGCTCCGGGGAGGCGCGATCTGCGACGCTACCGTCGGGCTCGATCGCGTGACTCAGGTCGTCGGCCAGACCCGATAGCTCGGGCGGCGAATCGACGGCAGCCGCCAGGGCCGCGTAGTGCTCGCGTTGACCGCGCGCGAACACACGCAGGTGCTCGCTCAGCTCGAGCAGCTGTCGCACCTGCCACAGCTCGGCCGCGCTGGCGACGCCACCCCGACAGGCGCGCTCCAGCGGCGCCGCCACGTCCGGGAACGCGCGGATGGGCAGCACCAGGCCCAGCTGGTCCAGCGCCAATGCTTCGGCGATTACCCGATTGCGTAGTCGAGCAGCTACGAGCTCGGCGGCCGGGAGGAGCGCGAGCGCGCGAGCCTTGCCGGGCGCGCTGACACAAAGCCCGCCGATAGCGGCCAGCAGCTGCGACCACTCGAGGGCGAGCTCGGTCTCGGGGTCGAGCCCGGCGGCTAGAGCCGCGTCGTCGCTGGCGCTGGCCGGCTCGTGCACGCGCGGCGGGATAGCACCGTTCGGCGGTGCCGTCAGGCGCTGAGCGCGCTGGCGAGAGGCTCGCTCGGCTGACTCGCGGAACCGCTTTCCACGCGGAGCGCCACGCCGCTGGCGAGCGCAACCGGGCCGAGCGACGACGCCAACGCCGACAGGTTGTGCTCGGCGCGGCGCCCCAGGTAGCCGTCGACGCTGAGGGCAAAGCTACCGCCACCGGAGGAAGCGAGGTGGGCCAAGAGCCCGCGCGCCAAGATCGAGCGCGCAGCGGCGGTCGGGGCGTCGGCGCGGCCGTTCGAGACCAGCACCATTTCGGAAAGCTGCCAGCCTCGCGTTTGGAGGCGGGTGACCCGCATCGCTACTTGGGTGATGAGGTCCGTCGGCAGGCCGGCGTAGTGCTGCGCCACCACTGCCAGGTCGCCGCGATCGCCGCTCGGGTTGAGCCAACGCGGCCAGCTTGCTCCGAACTCGATCACGACCAGCGTTGCGGCACGAGCCTTCATGGCGGGCCTCCTTCGGCCTACTGACCTATGCCGGAGGTGCTGGCCGGGCCGCCGAAGTCGCCGGCGTAGAACACTTTCTCTTTCGGGTCGTAGGCGAC
>JBEHXA010000319.1:0-8655 GCA_048498935.1 Myxococcota bacterium | reverse complement strand
CGAAGGTTTTTTGTTTGGGTGAACTGGTACTGAAAAACGGCGTTGGGCAACACATCAGTAAAGTGCTGGTTTATGTTAATGCCCGTTGTGTTATTAATAGCCTGCAGCGTTGCGGCCTGTAATGATGCACCTGCAGTGATATTTATTTTTTTATGATTGTTTCTAAAATTGATGCCACCGCCTGAATAAGTATAGTTGCTTTTAAAACTGTTGCTCAGTAACGAATCATACACATCATGCTTGCCGGAGTTGCCGTTGTAGTTATATGTTTCTTTTGTGCTCTCACCGGTATTAATATTATAAAAGCCATTAAATGCCAGTAGTGAATGTTTGCCCAAAGGCTCGGTATAGGTTACATTGCCCCCAAAGCTGCGCGTAACAGCATTGCGGTTGGTAAGCTGGTTAATGTTTGAATCTAGTACGCTGCCGCTGTTATAAAAAGTATTGCTGCTAAGCTGGTTGCCACTAAGCTGGCTGTGGTTGTAGGCAAAGTTAAAATCGCCTGACAGTGTTCTGCCTTTTTTACGCAGCCGTTTGTTCGAAAGATACAGGCGCCGATCCGCGACCGAGACGAGCTCTTCGGCGCTCGGCATGGGGCAGCAATCGAGTGAGGCGCAGCCGCCGCTCAGGGTCACCGGGATGTGCCGGTCCTCGTATTCGATGATTTCGCGCTCGACCGCCTGGCGCAGCCGCTCGGCGAGGCGGGCCGCGCCGCCGAGCCCGACGCCTCGCAGCACCACCGCGAACTCTTCGCCGCCGAAGCGCGCGAAGACGTCTTCCGTGCGCAGGGCGCGCGAACACGCTTCGGCCGAGCGCCGGAGCACCAGGTCGCCGGCAGGGTGGCCGAAGGTGTCGTTCACGCGCTTGAAGTGATCGAGATCGATCAGCACGAGCGACAACGGAGTCTTGTGTCGGATCGAGTAAGCGACCTCGGCGCGCAGGCGCTCTTCGAAGTGCAGCCGGTTGTACGCGCCGGTCAGCGCGTCGCGCGTGCTCGACTCGTAGAGCTTGCGTAGCAAGCGCTCTTCACGCGCGTCGGTCAGTGAGAAGCGAAAGCTCACGCGCGGGCCGAGCTGCAGCCAGTTGTCGTGCTCGAGCTTGGCGCGCGTGACGCGCTTGCCGGCCACGAAGGTGCCGTTGCGTGAGCCCATGTCCTCGACGATGAAGTCGTCGCCGCTGCGCATGATGCGGGCGTGCGAACGGCTGATGCTGTCTTCGTCGACGCGCAGCTCGTTCGTCGGGTGTCGTCCGATCGTGAAGGGAAAGCGCTCCACGCCTACAATCTGGCCTGCTTGCACGCCGTCCATACGCAGCAGCACGGCGCGGTCGACCGCCGTCGGCACGGCCGGGGGGCCATGCGCGTCGGTGCGAACAGAGACTTCCATGGTGCGGGCTTCGGGCAAGAAGCCGTCGTGGATTGAGGCGCGGCCGTCGTGCATCGAGCCACGTCCGGCGGGTGCTTCGCTGTGGCGCGGGAGGGTGCCGTCGCGTGTGGTCGAACCGTCGCGCGTAGTCGAACCGTCGCGCGTAGTCGAACCGTCGCGCGTAGTCGAACCGTCGCGCGTAGTCGAACCGCCGTGCAGCCGTTGTGAGTCGATCGTGGTCACCACGCCACCCCCGGAAATGCCTGCCCAGGTTTGGCGAACAGGAAGCCCTGGAGCAAGTCGCAACCGAGGTCCACCAGGCAGTCTCGCTCCTGGCGTGTCTCCACACCTTCGGCGACCACGACCATGCCCATGTCCTTCGACAGCGCGGTCATCGATCGCACGACCTTTTGTTTGGTCGAGGTCACGTGAATGTCGCGCACCAGCGACATGTCGAGCTTTACGATCTCGGGCTCGAGCAAGGTGAAGCTCGAAAGCCCCGCGTAGCCGGCGCCCAGATCATCGACCGCGATGCGAAAACCCATCTCGCGCAGGGCTGCGACGCGGCGCCGCGCATCTTTCACTTCGTCGAGCGACGAGCGCTCGGTGATTTCGAGCACCACCCGGCTCGCGATACGCGACAACGGCGATTCCGGATCGCTGAGCGACGGATCGGTCAGATCGGTCACATGCAGGTTCACGAACAGCGAGAAATCCTGGTCCTGCGGGATCGGCTCGGCCGCCAGCGAGCGGATCGAACGGCCCAGCGACTCGAGCCGCCCGAGCCGCATGGCCGCGTCGATCACCGCGCCAGGGTGCGGCAGGCTCGGCTCAGTACTGCGAAGCAGCGCCTCGTAGCCGAAGACTCGCTTTTCGCGGACGTCGACGATCGGGTGGTACGCGATCCACATCGAGCTCACCGCGCGCTCGAAGCTCGCCTCGAGACCAGCTCGATCGGCTCCGAGCGCACCGGCGTGGCCCAGCAGCTCCGCTGCTTGTTGCTTCACGCGCGCCATGCGGTGCATTCGCACCGCCTTTTGCACGATCGTATCGAGGGACTCTGGATCGACCGGCTTGGTGAGATAGTGAAACGCGCCGTACTCCAGCGCTTGCACGGCGGTGCTGACGGCGGGCGCGCCGGTCATGAGCACCACCGGCACGTGCAAATCGTGCTCGCGGATCTCGCGCAGCAGCTGGATGCCGCCCATCCCGGGCATCACGATGTCGCTGACGACGACGTCGAACGGGCGCCGGCTCAAGTGCTGCACGGCTTCTTCGCCGTTTCGCGCTTCGGTCACGCTGTAGCCTTGAGCCTTCAAGGCGCGGCACACGCCGCGGAGGAGCTCGGGCTCGTCGTCGACCAGCAGTACCCACGCCTTGGTCGCTTCGACCTTGTTCGGCGTGCCCGCCATCTGGACCGCAGAGACTGGGGGAGGCGAGGCCGGCTGCGAGCGGCGCTTGCTGCTCGGGGGCAGCGCGCTGCTCGGGGGCAGTGAGCCAACGGATGCCTGAGCCTCACCCGCCGCCTCAGGGCCTTTGGAGGCTGGGACGACCATTGCTCTCTTTCAAACGGCCCTTTTGCCCGGCCCTAAAGCCCCGTCCGGTACAGCCCCGAAATTATTGGATAGTTGAACAGGCCAAGGCGGATCACGCCCCGGGTTAGTCCTGACGGAGCAGCTCACCCCGCGGACCGACGCAGAATTCGTGGCGTAGCTGCTGGCGGGTCGGCCCGCCGCCTCGGCTCAGGTAGTCGAGGGCGTCGCGCTGGGCGTACGGGGCGGGGCGGGATTCCACGCGGGTCAGGCGAGCGCCGGGCATCACACTCAGCAAGGTGCGGTTCTCCCACACCGTCCCCGCCCTGACCTGACGACGCTCGACCTCAGCGCCCGGCCACTTGGAGATGTGCACCCAGCCGTCGTTCAGGCGGATCAGCCAGGTGAGCTCGCGCTTGCCGCGCTCGGCGATGTACTCGCCCTCGGTGAGCTCGACCGTGACCTGCCGTTGCGGCGCAGTTGCCACCTACTTGGCGTAGCCCGATTGCTCGGGCGGCGCTACCGGCGCGTCTTCACCCTGATCGTGCTCGCGTGAGTCGGGCGCAGGCTTGCTCTTGGTCGCAGCGCCGTTCGACGAGCCGCTGCTCGACCCGTTCTTGCTCGCGGCGACATTCGAGTAGGTGTCCTTGGGGCGCAGCGTGAGCGGCGGCGCCTTGAGCGAGTTGCAACCCGCCTCGAAGCCGCGCGCGCTGAAGTCGAACTCGAAGTCGCCCGTGTGCTCCTGTCCCTCTTTGGTGGTGTAAGTCACCTCGAGCCGCAGCCGTCGCTCGCCGGCGCGACCTGGCGAGCAATACGACACCAAGTAGTACTTCTCGAGCTCGGCTCGAGCCTTCATGGCTGCTTCTTCGAAGGCGATGGATAGCGTGCTGGCGTTCTGCGCGCGCACCAGGCCGCGGCGCGCGAGTGACGACACGCGATCCGCTTCCTCGCCGATGCCGATGACGATCACGTCGTGCGCGCCTTCCCACACCGTGTCGTGCACCAAGTCGGCGTCCGCGCGCCCTGCCACGTCCGGCCCGCTCGCGAAGACCACCAGCGTGCCGATTTTCACGGGTCGGCCAGTTTGGGCCAGCGAGGCGTCGAGCTTGCCCAGCGCGGCCAGCACGGCGCCGTTCAGGTTGCGAGAAGAGTCGCGCGGTGAATAATTTTCGAGCGCGGTCAGGCTGGTCGGAGCGGGCGCGCCCTTGGCGACGCTCACAATCGGGACGAGACCCTCGGCGCCGTCGTACGCGAACACCGAAACGGGCTCGTGGGGGCTCAGCGACGTCACGAAGCCGAGCGAAGCCTTGGCGGCCAGTGCGCGCGCTTCGGGTGTCTTGGCTTGGCTCATGTCTACGAGCAGTAGCGCTTGATGCGCAGCGGCCACGTTACGGTCGAGCAACGTGAGCTCGCTCTGCTCGGCGGGCACCAGCTGCTCGTTCTCGTAAACGTGAAAGTTCGCAGGCAAGAGCTCGGTGATCGGCTCGTCGCCGTCTGTCACGGCGACGTAGGCGGCCACATTGCTGGGCCGCTGCGAAGCGGTCGCGATGGGCTCCACGTTCATCTGGTTGAACAGACCGCAGCCCGTGAGGGCGAAGCCCAGCGCGAGCGAGACCCCGATGCGCATGACTCGGTAGCTTATCATTCCCACGTCACCTCGTTTTCGCGGGCGTTTTCGATCACGTCCGCCATGCCTTGCGTGATGTCGCTCGGAAGCTCGTCGCTGGTAAAAAGCTTCACTTCCGTGATTTCGACCGGATTTACCCCACCTTGGGTAGGCTCCTCCACAGTGACACCGACCACGACCGTGACGGCGTGAAAGCGCGGGTCGCGCTCGGGTGCCGAGTAGACGCCGAGCAGTGGACCGAGCGTGGTCACGCGGGCGCCCGTCTCTTCCATCACCTCGCGCGTGATGGCGCTGCGAAAGGTCTCGCCCCATTCCAGGGTACCGCCCGGCAGTGCCCACCTGCCGGTGTCGCTCCGCCTCACGAGCAGCCAGCGGCCGTCCGTGGTTCGGGCAGCGGCTACGATGCCGACCACCGGGCGCCGTAAGAGGTGTCGCAGCACCTCTTTGGCGATCTTGAAGGCTCCACTCGGGATCTGCACGGGCGGCAGCATGCACGGATCTGCCCGAGCTGTGCTAACGGATCCGCCCGGCGCCCTCCTGGACGCCCTCGAAAGATGCGATTTTCTCGGCTCAGCATCGCGCTTCTAGCGCTCGGCAGCGCGCTCGGCTGTGGCACGCGCGCTGATCCGCCGGGTGCCGCCAACTCGGGGGGCAGCGGCGCTGTGGCCGGTCGCGTCGTGGGCAGTGTGCCGGTGGTCCAGCCCGTCGAGAGCGCGCAGCCCATCAAGGGCAAACGCTCGGCCGCTCCGGTCGCCGCGGCCGGTGTTGGCACTCCACACGACAACCTGCCTTTCGACGAGCAGGGCCCCGATGTGATCAAGGTCGGCAGCATTGCGTGGCGCACCTGGATCTATACGGATACGGGCCCCAACCGCACCCGCTACGGCTACCTGCGCGCGGGCGCGGTCGTGGCGGCGCGCGGGCCCAAGATCGTCAATGAAGGGTGCGACGGCGACAAGCGCGGCGGCGAGGCGGGGTGGTACCGCATCAACCCACGCGGCTTCGTGTGCCTCGGTTTGGGCGCGACGACGGACTTGTCGCACGCCGTGGTCGTCGCCTCGCAAACGCGAGCCATTCGCGGCCAGGGTTTGCCCTACACTTACGCTCTGTCGAGCGACACTCCGCCCTTGCTCTACTTTCGGCTCCCGAGCAAAAAGCAGATGGAAGAGTCGGAGGGCATGGAGCTCACGGTGCGGGCCGCCAACTACCGCGAGCGCATTCGCGCTTCGGGCCTCTTGGCCGCGCTCGGCGAGGTCGGGGCGCCGCCAGATTTTCTGGGTGGCGACGCCAAGCTGCCCAAGCCCTACGGCGTGAAGCAGCCATTGCGTTTCGTATCGCATGCGGGCGCGGCGGCCGCGGACAGTGGTTTCGCCATCGCGAAGAGCTTCGACTGGGAAAGTCGTTTGTTCGGGCTCACCACGGAGCTCGACGTGATCGCGCTCGATCGCGTCAAGCTCGTGAAGCAGAGCGCATTTCACGGCGTCGAGATCGCCGGCAACGAAGGCTTGCCGGTCGCGTTCAGTAAGGAACGCTACGGTCAGCGCTACATGCGCAACGAGGCCGGCCACTTTGCTGCAAATGGCCAGCTCACCGATCGCGAAGGCGTCAAGCTCACCGGCCAGAGCAAGCCGGGCGGCTTTTTGGAAGTGCGCGACGGCAGCTGGGTGGCCGAAGCGTCGATGCGTGTGCTGTCACCGCGCGACTCGTACCCGAGCTTCGCTACCGGCGATCGCAAGTGGATCGACATCTCGATCAAGCAGCAGTCGCTCGTCGCCTACCAGGGCAAGACGGCCGTCTACGCCACGCTGATCAGCAGCGGTCGCGCAGGCCTCGGCGATCCGGACGAAACCGAATCGACTCCGCGCGGCACGTTCATGATCTACCAGAAGGAAGTCGCGTCCACGATGGACGGCGACGAGGACAAGGGCGACTCCTACAACCTGCGCGACGTGCCGTTCGTTCAGTACTTTCACAAGGGTTACGCGCTCCACGGCGCCTACTGGCACGACGACTTCGGCAAAGTCAGAAGCCACGGTTGCGTGAACCTCGCGCCGCTCGACGCGGCCTGGCTGTTCGAGTGGACCGACCCGTCCGTCCCGGCCACCTGGCACGGGGTGTTAAATAAGGATCGCGGCACGGTGGTCCATATCCACCCTTAGAAAGCCGAGCGGTTTGACGGCGGGTTTGCCATACTCGCGGATCGTCGCATGAGCCATCCGATTGCCGATCTGCTGAAGCGAGCTTTGCTAGTGGGCGCTACCGAGGTCCGGCTCGTGCCGGGCAGGCGCACCATCGTCGTGGTGCCGGCGGGCGAGAGCGAAGTGAAGGGCGACCCGCAGACGCCCGAGAAGATTCAGAGCCTACTCACGCCGGTGCTCACGCCTGCTGCGCGCCAACACCTGGCAAGCGGCTTCGCCGAATGGGACTTCGAGCTCGAGGGGCGCGGCACCGTGCGCGCCATCGCCGAGGTCAAGGTCGGGCTCGTGAATGTCGCGTTCTTTCTCGACCGCTGCCAAACACTCGCGCAGCAGGGCGGGCCCGCGCCGGCGGCGCCGCAGCGCCCCGCTCCGCCCGCGCCTCCGCCTTCGCCTTTCGGTTCCGCCTCTATCCCCGCGATGGCCGCGCCGGGTGGGGGAGGCGCAGCGCGGGGTGGTCCGTCGCTCGGTGGCCTCGGTGGTCCGTCACTCGGTGGTCTCGGTGGTCCGTCACTCGGCGCTCCCAGCCTCGGTATCGATACCGAGGAGCTCGATATCCCGGCCGCCGGCTTCGCTACGCAACCGCCGATCGCGTCATCTCGGCTCGCCTACGACAACGCGCTCTCCGACGGCTCTACCGCGAATATCGATCGCCTGCTCAATCGCTTGCTCGAGCTGAAGGGCTCCGACTTGCACATCTCGACCGGCTCCGCGCCCATGATGCGCATCGACGGCGAGATGCAGCACGTTTCAGGCTACGAATCGCTCGCCGCCGAGCAGGTGCAGCGCATGCTCATGCCGATCGTGCCGCCGCGTAACCGCGAAGAGTTCGAAAACTCGCACGATACCGACTTCGCCTACGAGCTGCCCGGCAAAGCGCGCTTCCGCGCCAACCTGTTCGTCGATCTCAAGGGCATGGGCGCGGTCATGCGCGTCATTCCCAGCAAAATCCTCACCGTCGAGGACCTCAACCTCCCTAAAGAGCTGCTCAGCCTCTGTCATTTGCCGAAGGGCCTCGTGCTCGTCACCGGCCCCACCGGCTCCGGCAAATCCACCACGCTCGCTGCGCTCGTCGACTACATCAACCGCACGCGCCACGACCACATCATCACCATCGAAGATCCGGTCGAGTTCGTGCACCCGAACAAGAAGTGCCTGGTGAACCAGCGCCAGGTCGGCGAGCACACCGACTCCTTCAAAAAAGCCCTCCGCGCAGCGCTGCGTGAAGACCCGGACATCGTGCTGCTGGGCGAAATGCGCGACCTCGAAACCATCGCAATCGCCCTCGAAACGGCGGAAACGGGCCACTTGGTGTTCGGCACCCTGCACACCTCGTCGGCGCCCAGCACCATCGACCGCATCATCGATCAGTACCCGCCCGCTCAGCAGGAACAGATCCGCGTCATGCTCGCCAACAGCCTCAAGGGCGTCATCGCGCAGATGCTCTGCAAAAAGATCGGCGGCGGCCGCGTCGCCGCGCTCGAGGTCATGTTCGGCGTCCCCGCCATCGCCAACCTGATCCGCGAATCCAAAGTCTTCCAGATCCCGAGCATCATGCAGACCGGCCGCAAACAAGGCATGTGCCTGATGAACGACAGCCTCTTCAAACACGTGAAAGACGGCCTCGTCACCCCCGAAGAAGCCCTCGCCAAAGCCAACGACAAGCCCGGCCTCCTCGCCGCCTTCCAAGGCGCCGGCATCAAAGTCGAAGCCCCCTCGACATCTTGAGCGGGGGGCTGCCGATTCGCGGCCCGCTTGCAGAAGCTACTGTGCCGCAACCGGGTTTCCGTGGCCGAGACGGTGACCGTGGCCGAGACGGTGACCGTGGCCGCGGCCGAGACGGTGACCGTGGCCGAGACGGTGACCGTCCATTCTTCGCAGGCCTTTTGACCGTTACGGGTGGCAGCCGAAAAGTCAGTCAGAACAAGGATTGTACG
>JBEHXA010000318.1:0-8658 GCA_048498935.1 Myxococcota bacterium | reverse complement strand
GAATGGGGCAGCGGGCGGCGCCAAGGCCTCCTCAGCAACCTGCATCTCGGCGCGCGCGACCCGAACACCGGCGGCTTCGTGATGCTGGGCAAAACCTTCAAAGGTCTGACAGACGAGCTCCTGCGCTGGCAAACCGCCAAGCTCCGCGAGCTCGCCACCAACGACACCAGCAACTACGTCGTCCACGTCCGCCCCGAGCTCGTCGTCGAAATCGCCTTCGACGGCCTGCAAAAGAGCCGCAACTACCCGGGCGGCCTCGCCCTCCGTTTCGCGCGCGTGCGCCGCTACCGCGAAGACAAATCAGCCAACGAAGCCGACACCATCACCTTCGTCCAAAGCCTCTACGACCGCGCCCACGGCGACTAGCCTCACTCGGGGCTGCCACGCCGCAGCCTTTCTCGCAGAAACTCCCGTAGCGGCCCTCGGTCCCACCGATCGCATACGCGTCGTCCCAGCCCAGGTGGCTCACGCCGTCAACGACTACGCCAATGCGCCAGCCGTCGTTGCAACCGATCCAGCTCCGCCCACTCCTCCCCCTTTCACCTTTCAAAGTTCACTACGTGCACGTATCCAACAAGCGCGCTCCAAACCCTCTAAAATGACGGGAAGGCCCGCCCACGCCCGCTAATGAATACGTGCACGTATCCAATAAGCGCGGCGAGAACCCCGTAAAACGGCGGAGGAGTCCGTTTCGCGCCCGTTATTGGATACGTGCACGTGGTGAATCGCGCAAACGGATGGGGCGCAGCGCAGCGCAAACGGATGGGGCGCAGCGCAGCGCAACGGGATCGGCCGTTGGCTATGCGTGGCTAGCCGCCCAGCTGGGCGGCGGCGGCATGCATGAGACTGGGCCTACCCTAATTTCGGGGGGCGGGGGCGATAACCGAAGCGGGTGAGGTCGATGACGCCGCGCGTGTCGAAGTGGATGCCTTCGCGTTCGAGGAGGCGGCGTTGCTCGGCGCGGGCCCGAGGGTCGATGATCGTGATGTGCGCGGCGCGCGGGTTACGGCGACCGACGACGCGTTGCCAGGGCAACGTGGCACCGAGCGCGCGCATGGCGTAGCCGACGGCGCGTGCGGCGCGTGGGAGGCCGGCCGCGGCGGCGACATCGCCGTAAGTCATCACGCGCCCACGCGGGATACGCCGGACCACGCGCCGAATGCGCTCGAAGCTGCTCGCCGCGGGCACGTGCGCACACTAGCAGTGGCAAAGGCGCCCGGGAGGTACCATAGTAGGCGACCCCCCGGCACCGGGCCGGCGGCCAACCCAAGGACTTCATGCCCGTTTCCGTCAACAAGCGCCTGAAAGAAAAGGCCCGGCAAGAAAAGCAGCAGGACAAGGCGATGAAGCGCGAGCAGCGTAAGGTGGAAAAGGACAATCGTCCGGCCGCCGCTCCTGGCGAAGATCCCGATATTGCAGGCATCGTGCCTGGTCCGCAGCCCGTCGAAGAGTGGCCGGAGCCGTGAGTTTCGAGTTCGCGGCGCCGGAGCGATGACCCCCGGCGCGGCGCTCGCCAGCTGATTCGTCGCTTTACTTCGGAGGGGGCCGAGCCTCTAGTCGGCGCGCGGCGATGGGATCCCCGAGCGCGACCTCTGAACCGGTGCTAGTCATCAATTGCGGCAGCTCGTCGCTGAAGTTCGCGCTCATCGACCCGACGACTGCCGCCCAGCTCGAGCACGGGCTGATCGAACGCGTGACCAACCACACGCAAGCGCTCGACGCCGTTCTGGAAAAGCTCGGCGCCCGAAGCTTGGCCGCCGTGGGACACCGCGTGGTGCACGGGGGCGAGTACTTCAGCGACAGCGCGCTGCTCGATGAGGCAGCGCTCGCCAAGCTGCGCGAGTGCACGCCGCTCGCCCCGCTCCACAACCCGGCCAATCTGCTCGGCATCGAGGCGGCGCGGGAGCGCTTTCCGGAGCTACCGCACGTAGCGGTGTTCGACACCGCGTTTCATCAGACACTTCCGCAACGCGCCTTCATGTATGCGCTGCCTTACGAGCTTTACGAGCAGCATCGCGTGCGGCGCTACGGCTTTCACGGCACGAGTCACGCCTACGTGTCGCAAGTGGCGGCCGAGCGCCTGGGCAAACCCGCCAAAGATCTGCAGCTGGTGACCGCTCACCTGGGCAACGGCTGCAGCTGCACGGCGGTAAAAGGCGGGCAGAGCGTCGACACCAGCATGGGGCTCACGCCGCTCGAAGGCCTGGTGATGGGCACGCGCTCTGGCGACGTCGATCCGGGCTTGCACGGCTTCTTGGCTGACCACTTGGGTCTGGGGCTCGATGCGATCACCGAGCTGCTGAATCGCAAGAGCGGGCTGTTGGGTCTTTCGGGGCGCAGCAACGACATGCGCAACTTGCTCGAGGCGCGCGGCCAGGGCGACGCGCGCGCGACGCTCGCGATCGACGTGTTTTGCCATCGCCTCGCCAAGACCATCCTCGCGTTGTGCGCTTCGCTCGACCGCCTCGACGCGCTGATCTTCACGGGCGGCATCGGTGAGCACGCGGCGCCGATCCGCGCGGCGACGCTTTCGCTCCTGCAAGTGCTAGGGGCCGAGCTCGATCCGGACCTGAACGCCCAGCACGGTAAGCAGAGCGGTGGGCGCATCACCCGTCCCGATTCGCGACTGTTGGCGCTCGTGATACCAACGAACGAAGAGCTGGTAATCGCACGCGAAGCGGTGCGGGTCGCGGCCGAAGCGCGCGGCCGGCGTGCGGCAAACGCGTGACGCGCAGCCTGACGGGGCGGCCCGAGCGCTCCTTGCTCAGCCCCCTTTCCGCTTGTATGTTCCGGGTGCCGATGCAGCGCGTTCTCCGTCTACCGACCCAAGCTCGATCGCTCGCGCGAGGCGCTGCAGCGCCGCTCACCGGGCTCGCGCTCGTCGCGCTGACCAGCGGCTGCTCTGAAGAGGTGGAGCTGCCCGACCCGCCGGACATGGCCGCCCTGATCCAGGCGTACCAAACCCCGAACGGCAAGATCGATAGCCAGACCGCCGTCTCGTTCGGCAAGACGATGGCTGCCACCGTCGACAGCGGGCAGCGCAGCTCCCCCGTCGAAGTCGTCGGCGAGATGGTGCACGAGATGCAGGACGTCGGCGGCGGCGAAGCGACGACCCCTAGTGCCGACGCCGGCAGCGGTGAGCAATCGGTCGCCGGCGGCCGCATCGACCTTTCGGCGATCATTCGTCTCAACCGCACCTGTCGCGGCTGGGGTGACACGCGAACCGACGATCCGGCCAACGGCACGTTCGACATGACGGTGACGCTCGACCAAGCGGGCGTCATCCCCACCGTTTGGGGCACATTGAGCGGCTGCCGCACGCAGCGCGCCGACAATTTCGTCGAGCTCAACGGCGACCTGCGCATTCACTTCGGCGAAAACCAGCCGCGCGTTGGTCTCCGCTACCTGACGTCGGTCGGCTACCTGATCGAGTACGAAGGCAAAGTCAAAACCACGCGCGGCGGGGAGCTCACTGAGCTCGACGTGCACTCGCACTTTCAGATCGGCGCGAACCGCGAGGTGCGCTTCTTGATCAACCTGGGCGACGGCACGAACGTGATCGGCATCGTGGATCCGACCACCATCGCGCCGACGTACGCGAATCCGACAGCGCAAATCGCGGTTCTCGAGCGCGACAACACGCGCTGGACATGCACCGTCGACATCAAGAACGCGACTGGCTCATGCACGAGCCAGTCAGTGCCGCCCGAGACGGTGACCTGGTAGCGCGACGCAAAACAGCGCGACGTCAATCGCCGCACTGCACAGCAGCGCGACGTCGCGCTCGACGCCATCGATAAGAAATGCGCAGACAGCGCTGAGCGCGTTAGCGCTCAGCGCCTCTGCCGACTCAGCGCATCATCAGGCCGAATTGGAACGTGACCGACTGCACGTCGGTGACGTCCAAGAACTCGGCCGCGGGCTGCGCGCTGTAGCGTGCCGCCACCAAGAACGTCGGCGAGTGACGGTTCGGCTGAATCAGCGCGCCGAGGTCGCCGCCGAGCGCCACTGAAGTCTGGTTGTCGTAAAGCACGAGATCGGCAGCCGACGTCTGCAACGTGGACCAGCCAACGCCGATGTTGCCACCGATGAAGGGAAGCACTGGGCCCTTCTCGAGCGGGTAGAAGTGTACGAGGCCGCGCAGCGTGCCGCCCCAGATGCTGTTGTACGCGGTCGCGGTGAGCGCGCCGTTTTCGATCTGGAAGGTCGTGCGCGGACGATCCTCCGAGAACGACTGCCAGTCGGTCGAGACACCGATCGACAGCTTCGGGATCACGAAGTAGCGCAGCGAAATTTCGAAACCTGCGACACTGGTGTCCGCGATGAAGTCGTGCACGCTGCCCACCGGCAAGGCGATATCCCACGCCATACCGACGAGCACGTCGCCCTTGCGGCTACCCGGACCGGAGGGGCCCGCGTCACCTGCGGGAGCAGGAGGAGGCGGCGGCTCCGAATAACCCGGCTGAGCCGGGGCGAGCATGACGGGCGGAGGAGCACCCTGCGGCCCTGCCTCGGCACCGGTCGGGTACGCGGGCGGCGGAGCGTCACTAGGAGGAGGAGCTGCGGGCGCCGGCGCAGCAGCGGGAGCCGCAGCAGGTGCGGGTGCAGGAGCCGGAGCCGGAGCCGGAGCGGCAGCAGGTGCCGGAGCGGGCGCAGCTGCCGGAGCAGGCGCAGGAGCGGCGGCGGGGGGAGGAGCGGCCGGAGCAACGGGCGGCTTTTGCTGCGCACCCGCTGTGGCTGCAGTGAGCGACGCGATGAGAGGAACGGACCAGCTGATTCGCTTCATGTGAGTCATCTCACTTCGAGTCCAGGTACGGAGACTGACCGAACGCCTCGACGATGCCGTCGCGGGCGCGAGACACGTTGTCGGCCGCATAGTCGTACTCGATGCCGTACACGCCGGAGAACCAGACCGAGCTCACCAACTTGTTGATCACGTCGCCGCCACCGGCGCCGCCAGCACCACCAGCGCCGACATCCGGGTTTTCCTGGGCCTCGGAGAGATCGATCAAGTTCGTTGCGAGGGTACCCGAGCGCCAGGTCGAAGCCGCGCAGGTGCCGTAGTACGGGTAGTAACCCCACCCAGGGTAGCCCCAGTAGTACGGGTCCCACCACGAGTAGCAAGACACCGACGTCGTGACCGAGCGCAGGTACACCAGCTCGACACCGAGCTGTGCGTCGGCCGGGTCGTCGACTTGTTGATAGCCGCGCTTGGTCAGTTCATCGACGGTCGTCTCGACGAGCGCGTCCGCATAGCGAGAATCGATGCAGCTGGACTTGCCGTCCTCGCACTTGTCCCCGTCGTTGAAGTCGGGATCGTCCGAGAGCATGCGCACCTCGGGACGGATGAAGAAGGTGTTGTAAGCGCCGAAGTCCGCATCCGGCGAGTACTTCGTGATCACGATCGACTCGCCGAGCCGCTCAGAGCTGTCCGGCGTTTCCGAGCACCCCGTCGCTAGACCAGCGATCGCCAGTGCACTCACCCACAGTTGACGTCCGCGCATGGGGACCCTTCTTAGTCGGATTGAATGTTGCGTCAAGCCTAATGGAGCCGTGTTTCGTGGCAAGGCGCGGGCCGTGTTCACCCCGGCGGCGGGTAGTCAGCGTGGCTTTCGAACTTCGACGTTCGCACGAATTCGAGTCGTCCACCCGCCGGGCCCTCCAGCACGAGCTTGCCTTGCTCAGCTAGCTGCGCATCGTGAAATAGGCAGGTAGCAGGCTCGACGACGAAGAAGTCCTCGACCTTCAGGTTCGAGTCGACGAGCTTCACGGCAGCCGGATCCCAACCGCGACCAGTCAGATACGAAGCCACCTTCTGACGAACGGCGTCGCCGACCATATTCTGGTCGATATCGAACGAGCGCACGAGCTTGCGGCACGAGCTGCCGCGGCAGCCGAGCGCCGAATCGACGACGACCTTCTTCGCGCGAAGCGCGCCGTAGGAGCCCTGCGCGGTCCACGTCGCACCAACGTCAGCAGGCTTGCCGACCACTTCAGTGAAGGCGTCCATCGCGCGCGCGCCCAGCACCGCGCGCAACCGATCCGGCGAAAACTCGGCCGAAACGAGCCCGCGCTGCGCCTCGGGCACCAGCGAGGCGATCGCCTTGGTGAGCTGCTCGGTACCGGTCACGTCGAGGACTTGACCGTCCTTGCTCATCACCTGGACGATTTCTGCGCGTTGCGGCTCGATTTCGTTGCCCTTGAGGATCGCCTCGCCGTTCACGTCGATGCCCAGCTCGACCAGGCGGCGGCGGTACTGGAACTTATCGCCGGCCTCCTCGATCTTGACCTCCCAAACGATGCGCCACTCTTCGGCATCCCGGAAGTTGGAGCCCGGGATGGTCAGCTCGTCGAGCTGCTTCATCTGGTGCTTGAAGACCAGGCCGACGGGCGGTGCGTAGACGAAGGTTTGTCCGCCGGTCGAACCGGCAGGCGTCTGCTTTGCGCCGCAAGCCAGGCTGAAAAGCGCGCTAATCAACGCCACCAACAGCCAATGAATCGGTAGCGCTTGCCTCTTCCCCGAGACGTTCATGGCGGCGGACTCTCCCACACCCCTCCGGCCAAGTCACCACCAACTTTTTACATCTAGAGGCTTCGGGAAGGCTCGAAAGCTGTGCGGCCCGCGCATGGCCTTCCAGTGACGGTGACGCCAGCGCTCGGTGAAAACAGGTCGGCGAAACGTACAATTTCTCGCGTGCAGTCCGGCTTACTTCCGGTCCATGCTGTGGGCGCTCGCAACGCCGAAGTCGGCGGCGACAAGTTGGGATCCCTAAAATGAAGTCGAAGCTCGTGTCGGGTGCCGTGCTCGCGTTGACTCTATTCGCGCCGCTCGCGTTCGCGCAGACGCCGGCTGCTCCTGCAGGAGCAGCACCCGCGCTCGCTACCGCACCCGCGCCTGCTGCAGCGCCACCCGCAGCGACCCCGCCGGGTCCCACGGAAGCGGCGCCGACTCCCGAAGCAGCGCCAGTCTACGGTCAGGAGCAGCCGCCTCCCCCCACCTACGAGACCCAACCTGCGACCGAGCCAGTCGTGCTCGCCCCGCCCAGTGAATCGGAGCCGCCGCCCTCACCCAAGCGCGACGCCGGACCGTTCAGCAAAGGCAGCATTGGGCTCACCGTGTTGGCCGGCAGCGCATCCATCGGCGACAAGTGGTGGATGATCATCGGCGCCGGCGTCGGTTACTTCGTGGTCGACGGGCTCGAAGTCGGTGTCGAAGGCCAAGCTTGGATCTTCGACGAGCCCGTGGTCGGAACGGTCACGCCGCAAGTGCGTTACATCCTGCACATGGTGCCGGTGCTCAAGCCGTATGTCGGCACGTTTTACCGACGTTACATCATCGGCGACGACATCAACGATTTCAGCAGCATCGGCGCGCGCGCGGGCGCAATTTTGGTGCCGGGCAAGAGCCGCACGTACATCGGGTTGGGCGCCATTTACGAGCACGTTCTCGACGACCAGGCGTTCCTGTCGAGCGACGAGTGGTACCCGGAAATCACCGTCGGCATCTCGCTCTGAGCCGCGGCGCGCTAGACGCGCTGCGCGATCGCCAAGACGCGCGGCACTTGCTCCCGGCACGGAGGAGATTAAGTGATGGCTCATGTCGAAAACGATCCTGATCAGCGGTTTCGGAACGGGTATCTCACAAGCGATCGCCGAGAAGTTCGGTAAGGAGGGCTTCTCGGTGGCGCTCGTCGCGCGGAGCGCCGACCGGCTCGAAGCCGGCGTGGAGGCGCTCGAAGCCAAGGGCATCCGCGCAGCAGCATTCCGGGCCGACGTGTCCGACCCCAAGGCAATGCCCGGGCTGGTGCAAAGCGTGCGCGACAAACTGGGCCCCATCTCGGCGCTCCAGTGGAACGCCTACAGCGGCGGCGGCGGCGACTTGCTCACGGCGGACCCGGCAGAGATGCGCGCCTCGCTCGACATCGCGGTCGTCGGTTTGGTCGCGCTCGTGCAGGCAGCGCTGCCCGACCTGCGCGCGACGAAGGGCGAGGTTTTGGTCACCAACGGCGGCCTCGGCTTGCTCGACCCGCAAATCGACGCGGGCGCAGTCGCGTGGGGCGCGATGGGCTTGGCCGTCGCCAACGCCGCCAAACACAAGCTGGTCCGGCTCCTGTCCGAAAAGCTGAAGGGCGACGGCATCTACGTGGGCGAAGTAACGGTGCTCACGGCCGTCAAGGGCACCGCCTGGGACAACGGCTCCTCTACGCTCGAGGCCGGCACGATCGCCGACAAGTTCTGGCAGCTCCACAGCGAGCGGCGCGAGCTTTCGGTCAAGGTCGGCTGAGCTCGCCGCCTGCTGCTTTTACGGGAGTTCGCTCGGGACCGGACCGCGCACGACCTTCGTCCAGAAGTCGCGCGCGGTCGCACTCTCGGGCGCTTCGAAGCTGTCGATGGTTTGAGAGAGCGCCAGCTCGCCATCACCGGCGAACCCGGGCAGCAACGACACCTCACCGCAAAACGCCTGGTCGAACGGCAGCGAGCAAGCGCCGAACGTCACCGCGCGCGACCAAGGACCTGCCGGCCCAAAACCACTCCTGAGGGTGATATGCTGCGCAAGCGGCGTGGTGTACGCCATCAGGTAGCGCTCGGGCCCGGCGCGCCACATAATTGTTTTTCATTCACACCAAATATCAGCACTTCTTTTTTCTGCGTTTCGCG
>JBEHXA010000317.1:0-8658 GCA_048498935.1 Myxococcota bacterium | reverse complement strand
GTTATAACCGTTGTAACTGATTGTCTGGGCGGCAATTGCTTTATAGGGAGAATTGCCACTTTGACCATAAGTTGCTCTCAATTTATCGATGTAGCAGCGACACCAGGTTGGCGGGCACGAAGTGCGTCTTGCCGTCGAGCGCGTCGCTGCTCGGCGCGACCGTGGCGGCGTTGGCCGCCCACATGCTCGAGGCGCTGCTCGACGCGTGCAGCAGCTCGGGCGCCTCGCGTAGGGCGCGCTCGAGCACCGTCTGATCGCTGCCCCCGAAGCCGAGCCGGCGCAGCAGCGCGATATCGGGGCGAGGTTGTGGCGGCAGCACCGCCTGCATGACGCCGAGCGCACGGACGTGACGCATCTTCGCCAGCCCTTCCAGCGCTGCTGCACGCGGGTTGCTGGTTTCGCCAGCGTGCTCTTGGCTGGCGAGGTTGCCGGGGCTGAGGCCGGCATAGTGGTGAGTGGGACCAACCAGCCCGTCGAACTGGTGCTCGCGCATCCTCACCCAGCATAGCGCCTTTCGATGGTAGAATCGCGGCCGATGGCTCGTGGGAACGGAGACGGTTGGGGGCCAGTTGGCCTGCTGCTCGCCTTGGCGGCGGCGCTGGCTGCTGCTTGCGGTAGCGCGCCCAAGAACGACTTGTTCGATCGAGTCGATTGCAGCGGCGGTGAGCCGAGCACCGGCGGTGGCGGCTCCGCAGCCGGAAAAGCAGCAGGCGGCGCGAAGACCGAGGCGGGGTCGAAAGCGACCGGTGGCGGTGGCGCAATGCCCTCGGTTGCGTGCGAGCGAGCATGCGCTGGCGTCGGCACCTGCGCCGGCGATGTTTGCGTCATCACGTGCGACGCCGCTCACCCGTGTGCCGAGCGCGTGGAGTGTCCCGACGGCGTCGGCTGTCGGGTCGAGTGCGCCGGTCCTGCTGCCTGCGCGAACGGCGTTGACTGCGCCGCGGCCAGCACGTGTGACGTGCATTGCGCGACCGAGAACAGCTGCGCGGGCGAGGTGAGCTGCGGCCAGAGCGCGAGCTCGTGTACGGTGCGCTGCGACGGCAAGGGCTCGTGCTCGCGCGCGATCAGTTGCGACGCCAACAAGTGTGATGTGCGCTGCAAAGGTGTCGACAGTTGCGCCAGCGGAGTCGACTGTGGTGCCGACAGCAGCCGCTGCGTCGCGGCGTGCAGCGGCAGTGGCTCGTGTCAGGGCCCGCTCCAAAGCGCCGCTCCCGATACGCGCGTGAGTTGCTCGCCTGGCACATGCAGCGACTCGATCAGCTGCGGCGGTACGCTATGCTCGGTCAACTGCAGTGACCAGGCGTGCGCGCCCGGCGTTTGCTGCAGCGCTGCCGATTGCCAGCTCAAAGGTGTCGCAGACACCTGCGAGTGAGGAAATAGACAGGGCACGGATAGGTTCGGGATATAGCGGGCGGCCGCTTCGGGGCTAGTCTCCTGGCATGCGATGCGTAGTTTTGAGCGCGTTCTTGCTGGCGGGATGCATCAGCGGCGAGAAGCCCGCGAGCAGCGCCGACTCGGCTGCGACGCCGGGCACCACGGAGGCAGCGGCGCCGTCGGCTGCCGCTAGCACTACCCCGGTGAACACCGGTCCGAAGAAGGTCGTCGGCTACTTCACCAACTGGTCGAAGTACCGCAAGGGCTGCCCCTTCACGGCTGCCGATGTCGACCCGATGCTGCTCACGCACATCAACTTCGCGTTCGCCAAGGTCGACCCCGGTCCCGGCGGCAAGGCCAAGCCCAAGTTCGGCATCGCCGCGTACGATCCGACCGATCTCGGTCCCACCGGCCAGTACGCGCAGATCAACGGGCTCAAGAAGAAGAACCCCGCGCTCCGTACCGCCCTCTCGATCGGCGGCTGGAGCCACAACGAAGGTGAAATGGCCTGGCTCTTCACGACCATGGCCGAGACCGCCGAGGGCCGCGGCGACTTCATCAAGGCCACGATTCAATACGTGCGTCAGCACGGCTTCGACGGCATCGACCTGGATTGGGAATACCCTGCCGATCCGACGCGCGGTGGGCGCGCCGTCGACACCAACAACTTTACCGCGCTCCTGCGCGAGTTCCGAACCGCCATCGACGCCGAGGCCAAGGCGTCGGGTAAGTCGCCGCTCGACCTGACGATCGCGGCGCCAGCCGGCGTGGCCCTGCGCGGGCTCGACCTGTCGAAGATTTGGGAGCCGCTCGATTGGATCAACCTCATGTCTTACGACTACGAGGGTGGCTGGGCTCCGCACACGGGTCACAACGCGCCCGCGCCCCGCGTTGGCGCAGGCGTGCAAGGCAGCGTTTCCATCTATCGAAATTTCGGCGTCCCCGCCGAAAAGATCGTCCTCGGCATGGCCACCTACGGGCGCAGCTTTGCCGGCGCCGAAAGCGCGACCGTCGGCGGGCCTGCCAAGGGCAACGGTCCGGTCGGGCGCTGCACGGGTGCGCCGGGCATGCTCGCCTACTTCGAGGTGAAGGAGCAGGTCGACGCAGGCGAGCTCAAGATCGCGTGGGACGACAACGCGCTCGTGCCTTACGGCTACGACGCCTCCTCCAAGATTTGGGTCAGCTACGACGACCCGCGTTCCTTCGGGAAGAAGCTCGATTTCATCGACGAGAAGGGCCTGGGCGGCGCGATGTTTTGGGCGCTCGACATGGACGACTTCAAGAGCGGCTACCCGCTGATCTCGACCGTCGCCAAGCGTTACATCAAGTAGCGCAGCACCGTTCGCAGCCGCGGGACGAGCATGCTAGGTGCTCGGCCCTTGCTGGACGAGCTCCGTTACCTGGCTGGTTTCGCGCGCGGCGGGCTCGCGCCGCTACTCCGTCAGGCGATCGGCGAGACGACGCTGGCCGACGTGCTCGCGCGCTGGGCCAAAACGCGCCCCCACGCACTCGCCCTACGAGTCGGTGAGGACACCCTCGATTTCGCCGAGCTCGAGCGCTTGAGCCGAGGTGCCGGCGCATTCTTGGAGCGCCACGGAGCCGGGGCGGGTGACGTGGTGGCGCTGGTCGGCAGAAACTCCATCGCCTACGTGGCGCTGCTGCTCGGGGCCGCACATCGCGGCATCACGCTGGCGCTCGTGCACCCGGAGCTATCCGGCGAGCCCTTGCGCCAGGCGCTCTTCGCGGCACGAGCGCTGCGAGTCGTCTGCGAGCAACCACTCGTCGATCAGGTCACTTCGTCAACCGACTTACCCGTTGCGGCCTTCGACGCCGAACCGCGAATTCCGTTCGATCCGCCCGATCACAAGACGGCACGTAAGCCCTCGGTTCGGGCGAAAGATTGGGCGCTCGTCTTTACGTCAGGCACCACCGGGTTGCCCAAGGCGTGCCGGCTGCCTCACTCTCGCGTGCTCGCAGCCGCGTGCTTGTTCGGCGCGCCGCTCTACGACTTTCGCTTGGGCGACAAGCTGCTCTGCGCGCTGCCCCTGCATCACGGTAGCCCACTCATGCTCGGCTTGGGGGCGTGCCTGGTTACGGGCACGCCGCTCGTGCTCGAGCGACGCTTCTCCGCGTCCGACCTCATGGCTGCAGCGCGTCGTAGCGGCGCCACCGCGCTGCTCTACGTGGGTGACGTCGGACGTATGCTGCTGAGCAGCGCTCCGAGCCCCGACGATCGCCGGCACGCGCTACGGGTCGCAGTCGGTAACGGCATGGCGGCCGAGGTTTGGCCCCAATTCCAGGAGCGCTTCGGCATCGTACAGGTGCACGAATTTTACGCGGCCACGGAGTCGCCGGTCGGCATCTTCAATCTCACCGGGCGCGTCGGCTCGGTCGGCAACTTGCCGCGCGCCTGGATGTTCGGGCTCAAGCTCGCCCGCATCGACGCGGAGAGCGGTGAGCTGCTCCGTGACAGCAGCGGCAGGCTTCAAGAATGCGCGCCCGACGAGCCTGGTGAGCTCTTGGTGCGCGCGCGCCGCAGCGGCCTCGGCGTGTATCACGGCTATGTCGACCCGGAGCATACCGAGGCTCGGCTACTTCGCTCCGCGTTCGGGGACGGCGGCGACTTCTTCCGCACCGGCGACGCGCTGCGCCGCGATCGCGACGGCTACTATTATTTCGTGGAACGCCTCGGCGACAGCTTTCGCTTCAAGGGCGAGAACGTGAGCGTCGCGCAGGTCGAGCGCGAGCTCTCGCGCGTTGCGGGGGTGCGCGACGTGCTCGTCACCGGCGTGCCCGTGCCGGGCTACGACGGACGCGCAGGGTTGGCGGTGCTGGTGTGCGAGCCCGACTTTTCGCTCGAGCGGTTGCAGGTGCTCTCGGAGCGCCTGCCGCGAGCTGCGCTGCCTCGCTTCGTGCGCCTAGTGAGCGAGCTGCCGCGCACGAGCTCGCTCAAGCTCAAGCGTCGCGCCCTTGCGGAGCTGGGCGTCGACCCGGCGCGGAGCGACGGCGAGCTTTGGCTTTTGCTGGACGGCAAACCGCAGCGTCTCGACCCCGCGGCATTTCGCGACCTGATGGCGGGTCGACTGCGACTCTGACGGTCGCCATCGACCTGCCATTAACGTGCTTCGTACTCGTCGCGGCCTCGTCGCGTCGGAGCCGCACGGTCCGTCTAGCCTCGTCAGCATGCGTGCCAATAGCTCGAAGGCGCTCGCCCTGCTCGGCGGCGTGGCCACGATCGCGCTCGGTACTTCGTTCGTGCTGCGGCTGTCTCCGGCCAAGCCGCGCGGCCCTCAGGTGCCTTGCGCTCCTCGGCTGCTCGAGCTCGAACAGGCAGTGTGCGAACCGACGGTCGCTCGTAGCGTCAACGGCGAGTTGGCCGCGCTGACCGTCGGGCGCTAGTCAGGGGTCTAGCCGCGCACTGATGCGGGTCACGCGCCCCGCTCAAATCTCGGGGAATCGCGCGTCTCGAGCCGAGCGCGACCAGCTTGTGGCAAGCTAGCGGGATCTTGGGATCGACGCCGCGGTCGCTAGTGTGGTGCAGCGTGCTGCTGCTTGCCGTGTTCAGCATGGCTTGCTCGGGCAAGCGCAACAAGGCGCCGCCGCCCCTCACTGCGCCATCGTGGACCGTTCAGCTCGAAGCGAAGGGATTTCAGCCCGCACGTGTGGCGCTGCCGCTCGGCGCCACCACGCCTCGCCCGATCACGGTCGTGCTGCACGGGGCGTCCGACCGTCCGGAGTGGCAATGCGGCAGTTTCCGTGGCGTGCTCGGCGGGCGGGTGTTCATCGTGTGCCCCGCTGGCATGGCTCGACCGGAGCTGGCGCCGCGGCTCGGCCTCGGCAATGTCGACGAAACCGCGAACGAGCTCCGTGCGCTGCTCGCCGAGCTCAAGCTCCGCTTCGGCCCCTACGTGGCGCCGAGCCCAGTTTTGCTCATCGGCTACGCCGAAGGTGCAGCGCTCGCAGCCGAGCTGGCCCGGCAAGAGCCGAGCTTCTTCGCGCGCGTCGCGTTGGTCGGTGGTGATCCAACGGCGGTGTCGCCGACAGCCGCGGAGATTTTCGCGACCAAGGGTGGCAAACGCATGCTCTTTTTCTGCACCAACCCGGCCTGCCATGGTGACGGCGTCCAGCGCGCTCTGCTCATCACGCGGCGTGGCCTCGCTGCCAAATCGGTGCAGCACGAAGTGGGCCCGTACCTGGACGACGCCTTCGTCGGCGCTCTGCGCGGAGATCTTTCATGGCTCGTCGAAGACGACGCGCGCTGGCCCAAGCCGCGCTAGCGCTCCTGCTTGGCGCCTGCCGTGGTGCACCCAGCAGCTCTCCTGCGCCCGCGGCGTCGGCCGAGCATCTGGTGCAGCGTGAATCGGCGAGCGCAGCCACGGCCCCAATACCGTCGGTCACACCGAGCGCAGCGCCGCCGAGCAGCCCACCACCTCCGCCAGAAGTTGCGAGCGACTTCGTCACGCTAGCGGTGCCGGGCTTTCGGGACGCAGTGGTCTCGGTGCCGCGAGACATGCCTGAGCCGCAACGGCTCGCCCTCGCGTTGCACGGCAATTTCGATCGGCCCGAATGGCAGTGCGAGGTCTGGAGGCGCATCACGCGCGCCGGCGTTTGGGTGCTTTGCCCGCGCGGCATTCCGCGGCGCGACGTACCGGCGAGCTACGATCGCTGGGAGTGGGGCTCCATTGCTCAGACCAAGCGAGAGCTCGTGGCCGCCATCCAGGCGCTGCGCGATCGCTATCCTGAAAAGGTGCATTCCGGCCCGCTCGTTTTCACGGGCTTTTCGCTGGGCGCGATCTTGGGCGCGCGCTTGATCCAAGACCCGGAGCTCGGCTTCGGCGCCGCGGTGTTGGTCGAAGGTGGTTACCAAGGCTGGACGGTCGCGAAAGCCAAGTCGCTCGTACCCGGGCTTCGCGCCCTGCTCTTCGGCTGCGGGCAGAGCGAATGCCGCAACGCCTATCGCTACCAGCTCGGGTCACTCTTCGAGAAGGCGGGTGTGCCGGTCACGATGGTGGCCGACGTGAAGGCTGGCCACACCTACGACGACCCCGTCGCGGCGCTGATCGCTGCAGAGTGGCCGGCCTTGCTCGCCAAGCTGGATGGTCCGCCTCCGCTGCCCTAACCTGAGCCCCTTCCATGCCTGGCAGCGCTTTGGCCTTCGGTAGTGTGGCGCGTCGCCACCCGTGGCTGGTCGCTGCGCTGGCGAGCGCGCTCTTGCTCACCCTGACGTTCGTCGGTCGCTTGGCGGGAGACTTCGTGTGGGACGACGTCCTGCTCGTGCAGAAAAACAGCTCGCTGACAGACCCAGGCGGTATCTGGCGCATTCTCGGCGACGACCTGTGGGGCTCGGCCGGGCAAGGGCACACCCAGCTCTACCACCCGCTGCCGATGCTCTCGCTCTGGCTCCAAGCGCATCTGCACGGTGTCGAGCTGGTGCCGATGCGCTTCGCGAACGTGCTGCTTCACGGTGGGTGCGCGCTCACCTTTTGGGCGCTCTTGCGGAGGCTCGGGTTGAGCCTGACGCTCGCGTCGGTCGCGGCCGCGCTGTTCTTGCTCCACCCGCTCGTCACCGAGCCCGTGATGTGGCTCACCGGGCGGCACGACACGCTCGCGGTGCTGTTCTCGCTCCTGGCGCTGCTGGCGTTTCCGAAACCCGAGTCGCCCCGGCAGCTGGCTCGGAGCGCGCTCGCTGGCTTGGCGTGCGCCGCAGCTTTTGCGAGCAAGGAACCTTACGTGGTGCTGCCAGCGCTGCTGGCGCTGCTGTCGCTGATCGAGCGGCGTCGCCCTCAATGGTCACGGCTCGCTCTGCTGTGGCTGGCTCCACTGCTCGGCGTGCTCGCTATTTTCGGGCTGCGGCGTTGGCTCGGCATTTCGACCGATAGTGAGCAGCTGCGCGCACCTCCGTTCGAGCTACTGCGCGCGTACGCCAGCATCGCCTGGCACTATGGGGCGCTGTCGCTCACGCTGCAGCAAGGGCCCACCATCGCGACTTACCATCCGCTTGCGCCGCTCGAGGCGGGCGTGGTTTGGCTGGTGCTGCTGGGCGCTTTCGGCGCGCTGTGGCGCACGGTCGAGCGCCGGGCGGGTAGGGTGGCCTTGTTGGGCTTGGGCTGGTTCGCGCTGTCGCTCGCGCCGCATGTGCTGTCGCTCCCGTTGCTCGGCTTGTGGGGCAATCGCTACGGCTACTTCCCGCTGCTGGGCGTGTGCGTCGCGCTCGCGGCCGCCGGCGACGCGCTAGAAGCGCAAGCTTCGGCCATCGCTCGCGGCGCAATTCCAGTGCTGCTCGGCGCGGAAGCGGCGCTCGGTCTCTTGCAGACTCGTTCGGCCGCGCAGCTGTGGCGCGACGATCTCACGCTTTACAGCGCATCGGTCGAGGCAGATCCCCAAGACGCTCGGGCGCTCTATCATTACGCCCATGCCTCGAGGCAGCGGTCGGGGTGTCGCGCTGCGGTGCCGCTTTTGGCGCGCGCTGTCGAGATCGAGCCCGGCTATGCCCGCGCGCAACGTAACCTCGCCGGCTGCTGGATCGATCTCGGTCGGCCCGAGCTGGCGATCGCTCCCGCCGAGCGCGCGGTGGCGCTGGAGCCACTCATCGCGAGCCACCATTACAACCTGGGAACCGCGCTGGCTTACTCGGGCGATCGGGCGCGCGGTCTCGCGGAGCTGCGTCGGGCGCTCGAGCTCGACCCCGGTCACGCCGGAGCCCGCGCGCTCGCCGCGCAGCTGGCAGCACCGTGAGCACGACCCCTGGCCTCGATCCCGACGCGGCGAGCGTCCGCTCACGCGGCGCGCTGTTGCTCGCGCTCGTCTTGCTTTGGTTATGCGTGGCCGTCGCCTACCAGCACTGGCTGCTCTCCCCGCAGCCCCTGGCCGATGAAGGCGCCTACGTGTGCGCGGCCGAGCAAGTAGCGCGCGGTGCTTCGCCGTTCGCGGCTTGCCCGCGTTACGTGCATCCGCCCTTGTTGGCGCACGTCGGCGCATACATCGTGGAACATGCCGGTTCCGGCTGGCTGCTCGGCGTGCTGCGGGCAATCAACAGCGTGGGCGTCGTCGTCGCGGTCGGGTTCTCGCTCGAGCTCACGCGCCTTGCCTGGCGGTGGAAGCTGCTATTCGGCGCGATCGCGCTGATTGCGCTGCCGCCGTGCCGACAAGCGATCGAGCTCGGCAACTTGTCTGGTGCCGTTTCGGGTCTCACGGCGTTGGTGCTGTTCGGCGCAGCGCCAGCGCCGCTGGGAGCTGTGCTACTGGCGTTCGCGATCGCGCTCAAGCCTTTGCCGGTGTTGGTGA
>JBEHXA010000316.1:0-8663 GCA_048498935.1 Myxococcota bacterium | reverse complement strand
AAGCGTGCGCTTCACGGTGCGTGGGCTGGTCCAGCGCACGAGGTTCCAGGGGGAGCCCGCCTTGTCGTTCGTGCCCGAGCGGCGCGACCCGCCGAACGGCTGCTGGCCCACCACGGCGCCGGTGGGCTTATCGTTGATGTAGAAATTGCCAGCCGCAAAGCGCAGCCGGCGCGACAGCTCGGCGATGACGGTCTCGTCCTCCGCGAAGAGCGCGCCGGTAAGGGCGTAAACCGAACCGCGCTCGCACAGCTTGACGGCGTCGTCGAGGCGGGCGTCGTCGTAGACGAATACGGTCACCACCGGCCCGAACAGCTCGCGCTGAAGCAGCTCGTGGCGCGCGTCGAGCACCTCCAGCAGGGTCGGCTGGACGAAGAAGCCCTCGCTGTCGTCCGCGCCGCCCCCTGAAAGGACGCGGCACGCCGAGTCCTGCGCGGCTCGAGCCAGCGTGGCTGCCAGGCGATCGAAAGCGCTTCGGCCGATCACGGCACCCATGAAGTTCCCGAAGTCAGCCGGATCGCCCATGCGGATGCGGCCCATCATCGCGGTCGCTTCTTCGATCACGTGCGGCGCCAAGCTCCGAGGCAAGAACACGCGCGAGGCAGCGGAGCATTTCTGCCCCTGGTACTCGAAGCCGCCCCGTACGATCGCCACCGCAAGAGCCGTCGCGTTCGCGGTGGCATGCGCGAAAATGAAGTCCTTGCCGCCGCACTCGCCGACCACGCGCGGGTAAGCTCGATAGTCCGGCAGGTGCTTGGCGATCTGCTGCTGCAGCTGGTCGAACACCTCCGACGAGCCGGTGAAATGCAGACCCGAGAACTCGGGGTGAGCGAGCGCTCGCTCGCAGATCGCAGCGGCATCGCCCTGCACCAGGTTGATCACACCCGGCGGTAGCCCGGCACGCTCGAGCAGCTCCAGGATGCGGTACGCCGAGAGTGCGGCCAGGGGCGATGGCTTCCAAACGACCGTGTTGCCAAGGAGCGCCGGCGCCGCAATCAAGTTGCCGGCGATGGCTGTAAAGTTGAAGGGGGTTACGGCGAACACGAAGCCGTCGAGCGGTCGCAAGTCCACGCCATTTTCCACGCCCGGCGGGCTGCGAAGCGGCAGCGCTGCCAGCTCACGCGCGTAGTGAGCGTTGAAGCGCAAAAAATCGATGAGCTCACAAGCCGCGTCGATTTCAGCCTGAAACGGCGTCTTGCTCTGGCCGAGCAAGGTGGCCGCATTGAGCAACTGGCGCTGCTCGCCTGCCAGCATGGTGGCTGCGCGCTCGAAAATCGCCGCGCGTTCTTCCAGCGGTGTATCGGCCCAGCCCGCCTTGGCCGCCAACGCGGCCGCGATGGCTCGCTCCACGTGGCTCGGCTCGCCCTCGACCCGCAGGGCGATCGGCAAGGCGTGGCGGTGAGGCGCGCTCATCGGCTGCGTTTTGCCGGTTTGGATGCGCGCGCCGCCGATCACCAGCGGCAAGGTCGGCACTTCGGACGACTGCCGCTGGATTTCGGCACGCAGCGCTGCGCGCTCGGGGCTCCCGGGGGCGTAATCGAGCACCGGCTCGTTCGGGGGAAGTGCCGCCACGCCCCTCAGGTTAGCACCGAGTCGACGGGTTCAGGGCGTATCGAATGCACACGCCGTCGCGTCGCCCTCGGTGGGCTCGAAGCCGATCGAGTCGGTGTAGTAGCTCCGCACGAAGTCTGCGCCCCAACACTCGACGGCCGACACGGCGTCGCTCTCGGCGCCGGCCGCGCTGAGCTGAGCCGGTACGTCCCCGCCGGTGATCTGAATGTCTGCGCGCCCAGCGCCATCTGCGCGCCAGCGGCTGTCGATGCCGATGTTTTCGAGCTCGGTGGTCTTGGTGTCGTCGACGTCGGCCAACGCGTCGACGCGGAGCACGCCGGTACCGTCTTCGTTCGCGGTCGAGGTCACGCTGAACGACTCGGGATTGACGGCCGGATCTGGCTTTACCTCGGCCAGGATGGTGCGCGGCAAGGCGTCGAGGTGCTCGCTGATGTCGCGCGGCAGGTGGTGAACGATGTGCACGGTGCTCGAATCGGCACGGTGCGGAAACGGGTAGAGGGCGCGCGCCACGTCGAGATCGATGGTGAACTCCCCTTCCCCGTGCAGCTCGTGCTGCTTGCCGTAGCCGTGACCTTCGAGCACCACGCGGTAATCAGCGTCCGATTGCGAGGCCTTCGGCCGGCCTTCGAGGACATAGTCGTATTCGGCCTCGGCCATGCGGGTCACGCGAAAGCGATAGGTCGCGGGCTCGAGCGCATCCGTGTACGGGCCCCACACGGCCTCGCCATCTTCTACCGATGTCGGCTCGCTATGCACGACGAGCCACACGCCACCCAGCACGGCGCCGGTGACCGCGTTGACACTACCGCGCACGACGCGCGTGAAGGCGTACCACTTGCTGTACTCGGGGCGGGCGGCTGGTCCTTCGGCCTGAGTCGCGCGGGTATCGGCGATCGACGCAGTCGCGGTGTCGCCCGACGCTTCCGCTTCGGGCCCCGCGACCACCACGGCCTCGCGCTGCGGGACCGCTTCGCGGAACTCCTCACCGTCATCTCGCTTTTCGAGCATGCAGCCGGGCAGGAGCAGCGACGCCCCGACCAGGGTGGTGAAGAGCGAGCGCGACGTACCGAGGGTGAACCAGCGTTGAGACATTTCTGCCATTTCTCCTTGCTAGGGCCCTTCACTTCAAGAGTCAGGCCAGCCCACTCTTGCGCCGATTTCCGAGCAAAACCCCCTTCGACGCCACAGCGCCTGTGAACCGAAGGTCTCGACGTGCGGCCGCCCGTTAACCAGAGAGCGAACCAGGGGGCGAACCAGAGAGCGAACGCGCGCCGCAACTACATCACCCGCCAAGGTGAGCACCCCGCACACAACACCGCCAAATCACAACGCATTTTGAGCATGCCTGCGACCCAACACCTCGTACAATCCTAGTCTCCCTCCGTGCGCGCCCGCCCTAACCCCGTCGAAGCTCTCGCAACCCTGGCCCGACTCTCGGATGAGGCCGAGCGGCGCGCTAGCTGGCGCCAGGCAGTCGCAGCGCTCGGGTACAGCGCAGGTCGCGCCGGTCCTCCACTCGACGGCATCGCACCTGAAGTGCTGATCCGCGCCACACAGGTCGCGCTCGAGACCGGCTTGGTCGACGACCTAGAGTTCGTAGCCCCCGGTCCCGCAGCAGTCGCGCTCTACGAAATGAGCGCAGCGCTACCGCTCGGGCGCGAGCGCCGCGAGCTCGGACGCCGCGTGTTCGCACGCTTGTATGAAGGCACCGCAGCAACATTTGCAACGGTGGCGGCGCGCATGGCGCTGAGTTCAGGCAAGCCGTTCGAAGCTGCCACGCTGCGCGCGCGCATCGGGCTCGTGTTCGATTTGCCCATCGGCTCCGGCGTCAACGCCGATGCGCTGGCGCTAACGCTCGTCACCCGCCGCGAGATGCGCGAGCGCTGGCTGGACCGCGCTCGCAGCGGCACGTTGCCCGCGCGCCGGCTCGCCGCCAAACTGCTCGAGCACGCGGCGCGCGAGGCTGTTTTTCGCGTGCAGCAGGGCGATTCTTACCCGCGCGATCAGCTGCTCAGCGACCCGATCCGTCCGATTTACGAAACGCTTTTGCACGATCGCGAGCCGCTCGTGTGGCGCCACGCAGCGGTAGCGCGCGGCATCCTGTCGTCGATCCAGCCCGCGTTGCGCGAAGAGATCGACGTCGCGCTCGATCCGAACCTGTCGCCCACCGAGTGGAGGCGCGCTGGTGTTTCGCTGGTTGCTACGCTGGTGAGCGAGCCCGAGAGCTCACTTCGTGCGCTCAAGCAGCTGCTCGACGGTCCCGTGTCGGCGGCCGATCCCGGGCTCGCCGCGACGCTCTTGATGGGTCTACCGCGCGTGATCGAGGCCGAGCCCGACGCCGCCGAAGGCCTGCTCGACATGCTGTGCACCAAGCGTCGCGCCGACGTCGCCGAAGCAGCGGCGGCGCTGTTCTCGGATTTGGCGAGCACGAGCTTTGGCCAACGCTCCGCCAAGATCCTGAAACAAACGTTGGCCCAGCGCGCCGACTCACAAAGCTCGGTGCTGCGAGGCGTGGCCGAGCGCGCGGTGCGCATCCTGGATCGCGATCAAGACGAACAGAGCGAAGTCACGGCGTCGGTGCGGCGCGCGCTGCTCGCCTATGAATCCAAGGGCGCTCGCGCCGCCAACGATCTGGCGATCCAGGCCGTGGCGACCGCGCACCGGGCGATGGACTTCGTGGTGTCGCACGACGCGCACGACGAGCAGATGCTGCCGTACGTGCTCGGCGCGCTCAGCGATCTCGACTCGGCGGCGCTCGAGAGTCCGCGCCTCTCCGACCTGATGCTGCTCGGCCGACGCCCCGGCGATAGCGATACCAGCGTGCCGGAGGTGGAACGCCTGTACGATCGCCTCGGCGGCTTCCTGCTCGAAGCCGAAACGACCGCCAACGACGCCGCGCCCTCTCCCGCGCTCGCGTTCGGCGAGCAGCGGCGGCTGAAGTCGCTGCTGCACCTGGTCGATCTCGAAGCAGCGCGTTCCGGCGACGACGAAGGCGGTGTGCGGCGGCGCGTGCGACGCGCAGTGGGCGTGATGATGCGCCGCGTGGGCAATCAGCCAGATCCGGTCGTGCACCGCATCGCGTGCGCCACCCTGGCGCGCAGCTTCGACGCCGCGGTGCGCGAAGGCGTGAGCGATCCGGCCGACTTGATGCTGGCTCTGGCATCGCAGGTGCACGAGCTGCCCAGCCTCGAGGCAGTGGCTGAAGCTTCGACCAACCCCGAGGTGCGGAGCGCGGTTTCGGGCTACGTGGAGTTCATCAACCCGGCCAACGCCGAAGCGGGCGACGGCGCCGGCGAGTCGCAGCATTTCGAGCCCGCCGCGGGCGGCATCTTGCAGGCCGAGCTCCGCAAGGTAGCGCCGCGCTTACTGCGCCTTTCACGCAGCCTGGGCGCCGGTGGCTCGTACCGCGGCGAGGCGCTGCGGCGCGTGGTGCAGCGCCTCGGGCGCTCGCTGGAAGCCGTCGCGGCGGCGCGCAGCCAGGCCGATCTGGTCGACGCCTCCGGGGCCACGGCCGACGTGCTCTCGGAAGTGGAGCTGGCGGTCGAAGGCTTGCGGCGCTTGGCGCAAGGCGCGCAGCGGCGCGTGCTCGACGTCGATCCGATGGCGATCGCGGTCGTGACCGACGTGGCGTCACTGGCTGCGCTCGTCGAACGCACGGTGCGCTCGGGCGTGCCGCCGAATGCTTCGCAGCTGCACATGGCCGTGAGCGAGCTCACCGCGGACATTCCCGGGCCGGTCAGCGACGCCGTCGGCCAGGTGCTGGCGCGACTCGAAACACTGCCGGTCGCGGCAGCCGCGCCCGCAGCTGGCGATAGCCTCGCCATACCGCTCGAACGGCGGCGTTCGCCACTGCCGGACTGGCTGCTTCCTCGGCGTACCATCGGCGCGTTCTACGTCGTGCGGTCGCTGGGTAGCGGCGGCGCCAGCTCGGTGTTCATGGCGAGGCGCATCGAAGAGCGCAACAACCCGAAGGCTGAAGGCTTCGCGCTCAAGGTGCCCGATTACGACCCGACGACCGCGCGCAGCTTGTCGGAACAGGAATTTTTGCAGCTGTTCCGCGAAGAAGCAGGCGCGCTCCTGGGCCTGCCGCAGCACGAGAACCTGTCGCGCTTCGTCACGTTCGACCTGGCCGCGCGGCCCAAGCCCATTCTGGTGATGGAGCTCATCCGCGGCGCTGGACTCGACCGCCTGATCCGCAGCCGCTCCCTCGGCCTCGAACGAGCCCTCACCTACCTCGACGGCATCCTGGCCGCGCTCGAGACGATGCACGCGGCCGGCGTCGGTCACCTCGACATCAAGCCCTCGAACGTGATCTTGCGTGACGGCCAGACGCCGGTGCTGGTGGACTTCGGCCTGAGCGGCCGGCAGCTCCGCCCGGGCTGCGGGACGCTCGAGTACTGCGCGCCCGAGGTGCTCGGCTTGGTCGAGTCCAAGTCGCCTCAGCCCGCCGACATCTATGCCTTCGCGTGCACGGCGTTCGAGGCCTTGACGTTCGAGCTGCTGTTCGACGCAGAGGACGAGACCTCGATCATGTCGGCGCACATCGCGCACGACGGCTGGCCAGAGAAGCTGGCGCGCCTCGCGCACATCAAAGAGACGGCTGAGGTCGCGCGGCTGCTCGCTGCCTGCTTGCGGCGCGACCCCAAAAACCGCCCGACGGCCGCTCAAGCGCGCCGCGCGCTGCGCGACCTCACCCCGAAGCTCAAGGGAGTCAGCTTCCCGCTCGGCGCCCCCGCATCGAGCCCCGGGCCCGTGCTGGCGGCGGACGCGCCGGGCGAGCTCGAGCTCATTCAAGCCGAAAGCGCTTAGGCAAAGCCGGCGGCTGCTGTATGAAGGCGCCCGAGCGATGCGACTCTGGCGTTCCCTGCTGCTATCCGGTGCGCTCGTCGCTTGCAAATCCGACGGCGCCGCGCCCATCCATTTGGTCGTCGGTCCCGCTCCGAGCGACCAAGTCACGCTCATTCCGAAGGCGGCGCTGGCCGAGTACATCGAGGTCAGCCCCGAGCAAACGCTGCTCCTCCTCAGCTTCAGCAGCGACGAGCGCGGCTGCGACGCCGCACCACCGCCCAGCAAGGACGCAGTCGGCGTGTCGCTGCGCCTCAGCTTGCCGCAGGGTAAAAAGCTCGAGGCCGGGACCTTCCCACTCTTGAACGAGGGACCGGAAGGGACGCAGCCGAACGCTTCCATCACCGTCAAGCTGCGCGGCCGCCGCCACGAGCTCCGCTCGGGGGGTGAGCTCGTGCTGCGCGAGCTCGACCTGGGGCCACGCGGCTCGATTTCGGGCCTGCTCAAGCTCGAAGCACCCGGGGACGCGGAGCACCCCGCCACCCGCGTCGCAGGCCAGTTTTTGGCCCACTTTTGCCGAATCAACCGGCTGCGCTGAGGTTCCACGGCCGCGCCCGATGGGCCGATCGGCAGCAGTTCTCTCGTGGTAGCGTGCCCTGCTCGGGAAACCCGGGAACCCGAAAAAGATGGCTCGCTACAAGCTTAGTTTGCGCACCAAGATCGTGGCCACCATCATCGGCGTCACGCTGATCGTGGTCGTCGGCGGGGCCTGGAAGGCCGCCGAGCAAGTTCGAGCAGCCGAGCGCACCGTGTCGCTCGAGCGGCCGCTGAAGCGCTACGTCGATACGCTCGCTCAAGTCGGCACGGGCGAATACGCGGTCACGCGAATGGTCGGCAGCGACCCGGGTGTGGCGGCCGCGCTCGCCACCGCAGACAGCATGGCCCTGGGCGAAGCCGCCAAGCGCGTCGGTGACGTGCTGCAGAGCTCGCTCGTGCCCGACCTGTTTCTGATCTCCGATCTGAACGGCAAGGTGACGGGTCTCAACGGCATCAAGGCTCCCTCCGACACCGAATGGCGGAGCTCCCGGCTTTTTCAAGATCTGCGTGACGGCCGGCAAATCCGCGCCCGCTTCGCCGAGGTCGGCGGTCAGGGCTACCGCGTCTCGGGCGTGCAGGTGAAGAGCGCGGACAAGCTGGTCGGCACCGTACTATTCGGGGCCAGCCTGGATCGCTGGTTCAGCGAGAGCATCACGAAATTGGGCGGGTCCGAGCCGGGCAAAGAGCAGCGCCTGGTCCTGGTGGTCGGCGATCGCCAGGTGGTGGCCAGCTCCGTGCCACGCTCGGGCTGGTTGGCGGTGAGCCAGGCCCTTCAAAAGCCGGTGCGCGTCGAAGAGGACGGGCGCGGCTACGATGTGCTCGAGATCGTCGATCGCGAAAGCGGCGACCGCCGCTACTACGACTTCGCCAAGACGCCGGTCTACGGCTATTCGGCCGGCACCGACCCAGACTCGATCCCGTTCGGCAACCTCTACCTGTACCGCGATCACGAGCGCGCCACCGACAAGACGCTCGACGAGCGCTTCACCGGCTTGATGATCGTGCTGGGCTTGGCCGTGGTGCTTTCGATCGGCATGGGCATCCTGCTCGCGATTCAGATCACGCGCCCGCTCCGCCGTTACATCGTTGCGACGGAGGAGCTGTCGCGCGGTCAAGGTGACCTCAGCCGGCGCCTGGAGGTCGACGGCAACGACGAGCTCGGCACGCTCGCGACCAACCTCAACCGAGTCTTCGCCAAAATTCACAGCCTGGCAGCAGCCGTGCAGCGCTCGGCCTTCCAAGTGAACGCCTCGAGCGCCGAGATCTCGAGCATGAGCCGCAAAACGCTGGCCGGTGCCAAGGAGCAAGCCAGCAAGATCACCAGCTCGACTGCCGCCGTGACCGAGCTCTCCTCGTCGATCCAACAAGTCGCTGAAAACGCCGCCAACGCGACCCGCACCGCCAAGCAAAGCGGACAGGCCGTCACGCGCGCCATCCAGCGGCTCCAGCAGATCCGCAAGAGCGTGGAGGAAGCCGCCCAACGCATCGGCGCGCTGGGCGAAAGTGGCAAGCGCATCGGTAACATCGTCGAAGTGATCCGCCAGATCAGCGAGCAAACCTCGATGCTGGCGCTGAACGCCGCGATCGAAGCTGCGCATGCTGGTGAGCACGGCCGAGGCTTCGCGGTCGTGGCGGACGAGGTCAGCTCGCTCGCCAAGCGCACCGGTCAGAGCGCGCGCGACATCGAGGACCTAATCGCCGCCATCCGCGAT
>JBEHXA010000315.1:0-8677 GCA_048498935.1 Myxococcota bacterium | reverse complement strand
CCCGGGCCGGTTTCGGTAGGGGGCGGCTCCCCTAAACCTCGAGAAGACCCCGTGGCAACCCGCATCCCCCTCGACCGCATCCGCAACATCGGCATCTCGGCTCACATCGACTCGGGCAAGACGACGCTCACGGAGCGCATCTTGTTCTACACGGGCCGCATCCACGCCATCCACGAGGTGCGCGGCAAGGATGGCGTCGGCGCCAAGATGGACTCGATGGATCTCGAGCGCGAGAAGGGCATCACGATCCAGTCCGCCGCGACGTACTGCGTGTGGAAGGGCCACAAGGGCAACCTCGAAGAGTACAACATCAACATCATCGACACGCCCGGACACGTCGACTTCACCATCGAGGTGGAGCGCGCGCTCCGCGTGCTCGACGGCGCCATCCTGGTGCTCGACTCCGGCAAGGGCGTGCAGTCGCAGTCGATCACCGTCGACCGCCAGATGAAGCGTTACAACGTGCCGCGCATCGCGTTCGTCAACAAGATGGACAACCCGGGCGCCAACTACGAGCGCGTGGCCGACATGCTCAAGGAGAAGCTCGGCCATCACCCGGTCTGTCTGCAGGTGCCGATGGGCGCCGAAGACAAGTTCGCCGGCATCATCGACGCCATCAGCGGCCGGGCCTACTACTTCGATGGCCAGGACGGCGAGAAGATCCGCGAGGAAGATCCGCCGGCCGAGTACGTCGAGAAGGTCAAAGCCGCGCGCGCTCTGATGATCGAAAAGGTCGCGGACGTGGACGACGCGCTGGGCGAGAAGTTCCTGGCGGAAGAGCCGATCAGCGACGACGAGCTGCGCGCCGCCATCCGCCGCGCCACCTTGGCGCTCAAGATGACGCCCGTGATGTGCGGCTCCGCCATCAAGAACAAGGGCGTGCAGCTCTTGCTCGACGGCGTGCTCAACTTCTTGCCCAACCCGACCGAGGTCAAGAACGAGGGCCACGATCAGGACAAGAACGAGGAGAAGGTCGTCATCCCCAGCGACTCGACCAAGCCGTTCGTCGGTCTGGCGTTCAAGCTGCAGCAGGACAAGTACGGCCAGCTCACGTACTTCCGCGTGTACCAGGGCTCGGTAACCGCGGGCGACACCATCTACAACATCTCGAACGAGCGCCGTAAGGTGCGCGTGCCGCGCATGTTCCGCATGCACTCGGACGATCGCGAAGAGATTCAGACGGCCGAGGCCGGTGACATCGTGGCCTTCTACGGCGTCGAAGCTTCGTCCGGTGAAACGTTCACCGACGGCAAGGTGAACTACACGCTCACCTCGATGCACGTGCCGCCGCCCGTGATCTCGCTCGCGGTTCGCCCCAAGGACCGCGCTGCCGAAGCCAACTTCAGCAAGGCGCTCAACCGCTTCACCAAGGAAGACCCCACCTTCCGCGTCCACCAGGACGAGGAGAGCCAGGAGACCATCATCTCTGGCATGGGTGAGCTCCACCTCGACATCTACATCGAGCGCATGAAGCGCGAGTACAACTGCGACGTCATCGCGGGCAAGCCGCAAGTGGCTTACCGCGAGACCATCTCGCAGCGCTCCGAGATCGCCTACACGCACAAGAAGCAGACCGGCGGCTCCGGCCAGTACGCAAAGATCGGCGGTCACCTCGAGCCGCTGCCGGCGGACGCGGTGGAGACCTACGAGTTCGTGGACGAGATCGTCGGCGGCATCATTCCGCGCGAGTTCATCCCGGCTTGCGACAAGGGCTTCAAGGAAGGCGTGAAGAAGGGCTCGCTGATCGGCTTCCCAGTCGTCGGCGTGCGCATCGTCTTGAACGACGGCGCGTACCACGCGGTCGACTCCTCCGAAATGGCGTTCAAGACTGCCGCGCTGATGGGTTTCCGTGAGGCGTACTCCGGCGCCAAGCCGATCATCCTCGAGCCGATCATGAAGGTCGAAGTCGAAGCCCCCATCGAATTCCAGGGCTCCGTCGTCGGTCAGGTCAACCAGCGTCGCGGCGTCATCTTGGAGACCAAGAGCGACGAGAACGTGACCATCACCGCCGAGGTGCCGCTGAACAGCATGTTCGGCTACTCCACGGATCTGCGCTCCGCCACGCAAGGCAAGGGCCAGTACACGATGGAGTTCGCGAAGTACCAGCCGGTGCCGAAGCAAGAGCAAGAAGAGATGGTCAAGAAGTACCGCGAGCAGCAGGCCAAGGAAGCCGCCGCGCGCAAGTAAGCTTCGCGACCGTTTGGAGAAACGAAACGCCTCGCAGCGGCAACGCTCGCGAGGCGTTCGTGTATTTGAACGGTGGTCAGATGCCGACGCGCTCTTCGAGGCGAGCGAGGCGTCGTTCGTGAGCAGCGCCATCTCTGGAGGGACGAGCCAGGGCCGGCCGAGCCTTCGCCGGCACTCCAACGCGCTTCGTCGCGCGCCCACTCCAGGGGCGATGCGTCCGAAAGCGGAGCGTCAGTTCAGGATGAGGGAGCTGCGAAGGCGTGCAGGCGTGAGCGCGCCAGCTCGACTTGCTCCGCGAGCGAGCTGGGAGCAGTGGCGACGGCGAAGCTCTGCAGCCAGGTGCAAGCCGAGGCCGTGCTCTCGAAGAAGCGCACGGGCGTGGGCGCTTGGATGCCATGCACGATGCCGCTCAGCACCGTGTGGTTGATGGCGGCGTGGAAGCCGGTGCCTTCGATGACGCACGCGCAGCCGGCGAGCTTCGGGCCATGCGCGGTGATCATATCCGACGATGCCTGGCGGATGTCTTCGTCGGGCGGCGGGCTCTTGTGCTCGACCACGCAAAGGAACAATTGGCGTCGCGGGTTCCGATCCACCGCTGCTGCCAGGTGCTCGCGCTGCAGCTCGAACAGCCGAGGTGTCGGCTTGGTCCTCCAAAGCGCCAGGCAAACGGTCCCGATCGATGCCATCAAGAGCCCCTCGCTGAGGTGGGTCACGTCGAGGGCAGGAGCATCCGCAGCAAGCATGTGCGACTACTACCGCGGGTATAGTTCTGGGGGCTAGCTTTGCTGTCCGGAGCCAAGTGCGCTAGGACGCTCGGCGAGGTTTTGATGGCACTCAGCGATGCACTGCGGCAGCGAATCGATGGCTACGTGGCGAGTGACCGCGTGGTGCTGTTCATGAAGGGCACTCGCCGCGCGCCGCAATGCGGCTTTTCTGCGCAAGTGGTGCAGATTTTGGACGAGCTCGTGCCCGAGTACCAAACGCACGACGTGCTCGCCTCGGCCGAGCTGCGCGATGGCATCAAAGATTACTCGCAGTGGCCGACGATTCCGCAGCTTTACATCGACGGCAAGTTCGTCGGTGGCTGCGACATCGTGCGCGACCTGCGGGCGTCGGGAGAGCTCGCGCAGCTGCTGGGCGCCGCGGCGCCGCCGCTCGCAGCCCCGAAGATCAACGTGAGCCCCGAAGCGATCGCGGCTTTTCGCGCCGCCATGACGGAGGGCGAGGTGGACGTGCTGCACCTGCAGATCAGCTCGCGCTTCGAGCATGAGCTGTTCTTCGGGCCGCCAGAGCGCGGTGACGTCGAGGTTCAGCTCGACGGCTTGAAGCTTTATGTCGACCGCAGCAGCGTGGCGCGCGCGCAGGGGCTGAACATCGGCTACCTCGACGGTCCGAACGCTGGTTTCAAGATCGACAACCCCAACCAGCCGCCGCAAGTTGTCGAGCTCTCGGTACAGGACACCAAGGCCATGCTCGACCGCGGCGAGTTGCAGCTGTTCGACGTGCGCCCCGACAGCGAGGGAGCCATTGCGCGCATCGCAGCTGGTCGCACGCTGAACGACGAGACGGTCGATTTCATCAAGAGCCTGCCGAAAGACACGCCGATCGCCTTCTATTGTCACCACGGCATGCGCAGCCGCGGTGTCGCTCAGTCGGTGCTGCAAGAAGGCTTCAAGCGCGTCTACAACGTCAAGGGCGGCATCGACGCCTGGTCGCTCGCAATCGATTCTACCGTGCCCCGGTATTGACCCATGTCCTCACATCCCACTGATTTCAAAGGTAACGTCGTCGACGCGCTGCGCGAGGCGATCGAAAGCAAGATCCCGAGCTCGCAAGCGAACGTGAGCGGCGGCGGCGGTCATTTCACGATCGAGGTCGTGTCGCCGGCTTTCGCAGGCCTGGGTATGCTCGAGAGCCAGCGCATGGTGTACAGCGCGATCGCGCACCTGATGCAGGGCGACCTCGCGCCGGTGCACGCGGTCGACCGGTTGAAGACGCGCGTGCCGTGATTCGGCGCTTCAGCTCAGGTGAAGCTCGCTCGGGTGCCGCGGAAACCCCGTGACGAAGCCCAGCGTGTAACGCGCGTTCAGCTCGCCCAACGCGCAGAAAGCCTTTACGCCTTCGAGCTCGTAGCGGTAACCGTCGATGCCGAAGGGACCGAAGTACCCGGCGCCGTGAAGGGCCGTGGCTGCCGCAGTGGCGCGCTCCTCGAAGCCGCTCGCCTCGTCTGGCCGAAGCTCACCCGGTTTTGCCAGGCGCACGCTGCGAAAGGCTCCGCGCTCGCTGACCTGTTGTGCGCAGATGCGGCCCAGCTCGTGCCGCCCGTCGGGCCAGACGAAGCCGTGCAAGCTGACCTCGAGCGCGATCGAGACCAGCGGCTCGACCAACAAGCCGTCACGCTCGAACGATGCGTCGACCCATGACCATTGCTTCTCGGTGAGTGGCCCGAGCGCGCGCAGTTGACCGCGCCCGGCGAACTCGAGCGGTCTTTTTACGAGCCAGTTGCGGGTGTAGTCGCCAAGCAGTCGTGACAGCTCGTCGCGGTTGGTTACATACGCCTGATGTTCGAGGCCACCGCCGAGCTGGTGAGCGAAAAGGCGATGATTGACGCTCCGGAGCACGGCGGTCGGCGGGTGGGGCTCTGGCGTTACGCCAGCGGCGCGCAGCTTGGCGAGCGCGAGCGGTGTGGGGCACCAGGCGCGCCCGACCAACCCTGCTGGAGCTTCGCCACCCTCGATCAGCACGTCTCCGAGAGCGAGCAGCTGGCGTGACGAGGTTCCGTGCTCCCTCAGTTGCTCCAGCAGCTTGCGCCGCGGCACGTAGCCAGGCCGATTTCTGGCGAGCTCGAGCTCGGCGTCCAGATTCAGCACCCAGCCGTAGCGTCGCGTCATGCGGAGACGGGCGCGGGGCTGGTGCGGCCCTTGGGCGCAGGCACGTACGCGCGCAGCGCGGCCACGAAGTCGTCGCTCATGCCCGCACGCCTGCGAGCGTCGTCGGCGATTGGCTCGCCGTGCATGACCCAAGGTGAGAGCGGCGCCGGCAGCTGCTCGGCCCACGTTTCGAAGTCGCAGCCACCGGTCCAGCGACGAAACCAGCGCGTCGCGAAGCCGACGTGCGCCACCTCTTCGGCGGCGATCTGCTCTTGAATGAGCGCGCCCGCTTCGTCGCCCGCAGCGCGAAAGCGACTAGCAAAGTCCGGAGCGTGCTCGAGATTGGCGGCTTCGAGCCCCATGCCCATCACTGCGACGAACTCGAGCGGTGTTCGGCAGCTAGGCACGCGCTTCCAGAACCAGTCGCGGATCCCGAACTCGCCCAGCCTCGCACCCAGCGTTCGAATGTGCGCCGCGTAGAGGTTCATGTGACGAATTTCGTCCAAACAAATCCCCATGAGCCCGCGTCGAAACTCCGGCTCGGCATCGGGAAAAGCGAGCACTGCCCAGCACATCAGCTCCGCGGCCTGGAGCTCGTGATGAAAAAAAGCGTGCAACGTCCGGGCGCGGTAATGGGGGTCACTCAGCGCCGCTGCTCGGGGGGTTCGCTCACCGCGGCGCGCCGGCTTGAGCTCGGGCGGCCGACCAGGGCAATTCAGTCGCAGCGCCGGGCGGAGAGGCCCAAAAGCCCGCGGAAGTGCGGGTGGTGCGAGCTTCTCGCAGAGCTGCTCGCTTTCGATGTAGCGTGCGGCCCACGTTTCGATGTCAGAAACGGTGCTCGAGGTGGCAGAAACCAAGGGCGCGCAGCGTAGCGCGTCCGTGGGGCGGACGACGCCGTAATCCGGCGCACCGCGGCGGCCGAACCCTGCAGATTTTGCGAAACTTCTGTAGCAGGCCGGACATTCAGCTTCGAAGGCCTCCCCCCGGGTCTGACGCATAAGCAGAGGAAATTGCAGTGAACAATCACTTTCAAAAGATCGCAGTGCGCTTTGCGGCCGCCACGGGCCTGCTGATTGGCGGAGGCTTCGTCGCTTGCAGCAGCAAGACCGAGGAGCCGATCGCTCCCCCTCCGCCCGTGGGTGGTAACGGCTCCGGCGGGTCCGCCGCTCAGACGGCGGGCACTGGCGGCACCACTGGTGGCGGCACCGGCGGCACCGGCGGCAGCGACGCCGCAGGCGGCACCGGCGGTGGCAACGGCTGTCCCGCGGGTCAGCAAAAGATCCCGCCGAACAACGAGTGCGGCTGTCCTGCGTTCAACCCGGACTACTGCATGGCTGCCGGCAAGTGCGTCAACTTCACCAAGAACCCGGACTACTGCGGCAGCTGCGACAAGAAGTGCGGCGAGACCAGCGCGTGCGTAGCTAGCGCGTGCACGGCCGACTTGACGACGGTCACCGAGATTGCCGGCTGCGGCAAGCTGCTGCTCGTGACCGGGAACGCGACGCTCTATGCGCTCAGCACGATGACGGGCGAGCTGTCGAGTGTGCCAGTCGCGGGTGGCGCGGCCGTGTCGATCGCTACGGGGCTCACGGATGCCAAGGCGTTCGCGGTGGACGCCACGAGCGCATACGTCGTCAACGGGATGAAGGTCACGAAGGTGGCCCTGACCGGTGGGACGAAGACGGACCTCGTGACCGAGACCAAGCCGATCTACGACGTGACGGTCGACGCAACGTCGATCTACTACGCGGTCGACGAGCCTGACACCGTCGCCGCAGAGCCTGTGTACGCCGGCGTCATCAAGAAGGCCCCCATCGCGGGTGGAGCCGGCATGGTCGTCGGTCTCGGCATGGACAATGGCCAACCGCAAGGCGTCACCGTCTCCGGTATGAACATCCTGTACGCGACCGAGTCTTCCAAGAACGTGGAAGTGCAGAAGGGCCTGCCGGTCGGCGCGGACCCGCACACCGACACGCTGCACTACAAGCTGGGCGCTTCGCAGGGCTCGCTCATCTTCGGGCACCGCAGCGTGCAGAACGACGGCACCTACGTGTACTGGGCTAGCGACAACGTCTATCGCTCGAAGTTCGCTGACGCCGCTCCAGTGCAGGCGCAAGCCGCCGGTTCGCTGGGCCTGACGACCGCCTTCGCGATCAACGCGACGAGCGTTTACGTCGGTTCGGACATGGGCGATTTCGGCAAGAGCCCGATCGGGACCGACATGATCACGCAGCTTGCGCGTGGTCTGAAGACGATCAGCTCGATCGTCGTCGACGATACCAGTGTGTACGTCGCGGCGGAGTGCAAGATCCTCAAGGCTCCGCTCTGATCAGGTGAGCTCACGATGCCAGCGCGGCACTTCCGAGGTGGCCTTTCGCTCCTAGGTGGTGTCGCGCTCGCGGTGGGCTGCTCCGGTCGTACGGAATCGGTCGGGTCGCACGGTACTGCGGGCCGCGGCGGCTCGAGTCACACGACTGATCGCGGCGACCCCGTCGTCGATCCCACCGCTCCGGCGAGCCTTGGTGGCCGTAACGGGGGCCTGTCGGCGTCGGCGGTTCGATCAGCAGCGCCGGCATGTTCTCGGGCGATGCTGGGAGTGGAGTCACCGTTGGTGGTACGGGCTTCACGGTTGGCGGCACCGGCTTCACGGACGGCGGCTCTGGCTTCACGGTTGGCGGTACTGGCTTCACCGATGGCGGTACTGGCTTGGTCGGAGTGGGCGGCGTCGGTGGTCTGGGCGGAATCGGCAACAGCAATGGCTGCCCCCCCGGCCAGTTCAAGCTAGCGAATGGCGTCTGTGGTTGTCCGGTATTCGCGCCGAACTACTGCGCCGCGATGGGCAAGTGCGTCAACTTCACGAAGGCGCCGGAGACGTGCGGCAGCTGCGAGCACGCCTGCGGCTCGACGCAGGCGTGTGTCGACAGCGCTTGTACACCCGAGCTGGTGCAGCTGACAGAGTTGGCTGATTGCGGCTCGGTGCTGCTCGTCTACGCGAACGCGACGCTCTATGCGCTGAGCACCGGCGTGGGGGAGCTTTCGTCGGTACCGGTGGCAGGCGGCGCGCCATCGATGATTGCTAGCGGCCTCAGCGATCCCGATGGCTCGGAACCTCGGGCGCATTACCTCGATGGTGGTGGAACCCGGGGGCGTCTACGTGGCTTCGGAATGTCGGATTCGGAACGCCCCGCTTTGAGGTCGCCGCACGGCGCCCCGCGCTGTAACAATCGGTAGCAATTGCTGGGCGATGCCGACCGGTGTCACGCTTTTGACACTGGGCCGACTTGGGAGGGCAGTCACAGAAGTCACAGGCCCAGCCGTCATAATTCCCGCCTCGAGACGCCACCAACGCTTCCCCAACCGTCTCCACTTTCGCACAAGCGTACGAGACCGAGACCGAGACCGCCCGACACACCGACACCGTCCCCCAGCCCGTCCGCGCTCGCGCCGGCGTGCTCGCGCCGGCGCGCTCGCGCTCAGCTCAAGACCGAGCGCTCAAGGCCGAAACCGAGACGAGGCGATTTGTCGCAGCTCGCAGTTGCTTGACCAGACCGCGCGCCGCCCATACCGTTTAGGTTCGTGCGAAGTGCAGCTGGCAAGGAGAATCGCCGGCGCCGCGCGAT
>JBEHXA010000314.1:0-8686 GCA_048498935.1 Myxococcota bacterium | reverse complement strand
CATAGTGACCGGCACGGGCGCCACGGCGAGCGGAGGCGCCCCAACGGCCGGTTCGAACAACGGCGGCACCAGCTTCGAAGCAGGCAGGGGCGGCTCCGCGACGGCGAGCGCGGGGAGCAGCTTCGCGGGCTCGACCTCGTCATTCAGCGGTAATGGGTCGTTTTCGGGCACCTCGAGCTTTGGTGGCGCGACCTTCGGCGGCAGTTCCAGCACGAGCGTGAGCGGCATCGGCTCCAGCTTGGGCGGTAGCTTCTAGGGCTCGCCCCCAGCGAGAAAAAAGACGAGCTCCGTGTCGAGAGACGCGGGTCGGCTCCGACTTGGTTGTATCGCTCGCTCGAGCGCCAAACCAGGAGCCACCATGCAGTCTAAAGTCATTCCCTTTCTCACCTTCAACGACCAGGCCGAGGCCGCTGCCGCCCTCTACACCTCGATCTTCCCCCGCTCGAAGATCACCAGCCGCACCCCGGGACCCAACGGCACCGTCTTGTCGCTGAGCTTCGAAATCGACGGCCAGAAGGTGATCGCCCTCAACGGCGGGCCGACCTTCACGTTCGCCCAGGGCTTCTCGCTGTTCGTGAGCTGCGAGACCCAAGCGGAAGTCGACGCCTACTGGAACGCCTTCATCGAAGGCGGCGGCACGGAACAGCCTTGCGGCTGGCTCAAGGACCGCTTCGGCGTCTCTTGGCAAATCATCCCGACCGCCTTGCCGCGCCTGCTCTCCGACCCCGATCGCGGACGCGCCGGTCGCGCCCTGCAGGCCATGTTCGGCATGAAGAAGCTCGACATCGCGGCGCTCGAAGCTGCAGCCAACAGCGCCTGAGCGCGCGGCGAGCTCACCGCGCTCACGTCTTGGGGAACGGCTCGCGCGTGGCTTCCGGAATATTCGACTCGTCGGTGCCACCGGCGAACTCGGTGTTACCCGAAGTCTCCACGAACGGGCCGCCCTGATCTTCTTCGACCACGGCTTCCAGATCGCGCGACAGCTGATCCTCGCCGCTGTTCATGCTGGCCACGGCTGCTTCGGCCAGCTCTTCGGCCAGGTCGTCATCCGTCTCCGGATCGGCCACGAATGCGCTTTCATTCGAGCCGTCTTTCCCTTCGCGCGATAGCTCCAAGAGCCGTTCGGCGCGCGCGGGGTCCATGTGCCCGGAGCCGTCGAAGCCATGCACCCGAGGCGAGCCTGAGTTCGTCTTCTTGTCGTTGCTCATGGTCCTCTTTGCCTAGCACTTTGTCGGACACGCGTTGTGCTTCGTCCAGGGGGGCACATCGCGTGCCAACTCTTCTCCCCGGTTGGCACGACAAAAGCAGCAAGGGCGACCTGGCTCGTGACCGGGTCGCCCTTGGCGGTGCCTGCGGGCTTCGCCGCTCAGCTTTCGATGAAGCTCTTGAGCTGCTTGCTGCGGCTGGGGTGCCGGAGCTTGCGCAGCGCCTTCGCTTCGATCTGGCGGATGCGTTCGCGCGTCACTTCGAAGTCCTGACCGACCTCTTCGAGGGTGTGGTCGCTCTTCTCGCCGATGCCGAAGCGCATGCGCAGCACCTTCTCTTCGCGCGGCGTGAGCGTCTTCAGGACCTTTCGGGTCTGCTCGCTGAGGTTCATGTTGATGACGGCCTCCGCGGGCGAGACGACGCTCTTGTCCTCGATGAAGTCGCCCAAATGGCTGTCTTCCTCTTCGCCGATCGGCGTCTCGAGGGAGATCGGCTCCTTGGCGATCTTCAGGACCTTCCGCACCTTATCGAGCGGGAGCTCCATCTTCTCGGCGATCTCTTCCGGGGTCGGCTCGCGGCCGAACTCCTGCACCAGGTAGCGCGAGGTGCGGATCAGCTTGTTGATCGTCTCGATCATGTGCACCGGGATGCGGATGGTGCGGGCCTGATCGGCGATGGCGCGGGTGATGGCCTGGCGGATCCACCAGGTGGCGTAGGTGCTGAACTTGTAGCCGCGCTTGTACTCGAACTTGTCGACGGCCTTCATCAGGCCGATGTTGCCTTCCTGGATCAGGTCCAGGAACTGCAAGCCGCGGTTCGTGTACTTCTTGGCGATCGACACCACCAGGCGCAGGTTGGCTTCCACCAGCTCGGCCTTGGCGCGCTCGGCGCGGCGCTCACCCGTACGGATCGCCGTATAGGTCTTGAGCATCTCGCCGACGTCGATTTTCAGCTCTTCCTCGACCTTACGCACGCCCTTCTGAGCGCTCTTCAAGGTCTCGTCCATCATCTCGAGCTCGGCCACGTCGATGCCGAGCTTCTTGGCGAGCGCCGCGAAAGCCTCCGGATCTTCCTTGGCCTCACGCATCATCTTCTTCAGGTCGGCCTTGCCGATACCGGTGATGCGCTCGAGCTCGAACACTCGACCCTGCGCGCGGTGCACGCGGTCGATCATGGCCTTCAACTTGGCGACGATCTTGTCGATCGTCTTCTTGTTGAGGCGCATCTCTTGGAGCGTCTTGACGAGCTCCTTCTTGTTGTCCGAGAGCTCCTTGTCGATCAGCTTGCGCCGCGTATCGACGGCGGCCTTGCGCTCTTCAGCGAGCTCCGCGTTCTTCTTGTCGAGGCGCTTGACGCGATCGATCAGGCGGATGATGCGGCGGTCCGCCTCCTCCTCGTCGAACTCGTGCTCCTCGTCCTCGGCGTCGCGCACGATGTCCTTGACGCGAATCTTGTGATTGCGCAGGCGCTCGCCGATTTCGATGATCTCGCGCACCGCCACCGGGCTCGAAAGGATGGCGGACAGAATCTCGTTCTCGCCCTCCTCGATGCGCTTGGCGATCTCGACCTCGCCCTCGCGGGTGAGCAGCGCCACGCTGCCCATCTTGCGCAAGTACATGCGCACCGGGTCGTTGCTCTTGAAGTACTCGTCGTCGCCGGTTTTGGCTGCGGTCGACGTGGGGGCAGGGGAGTCGTTGTCCTCGGCCTCGGCCTTGGCGGCCGGCTTCGCCGAGCCCTCTTCCTCGCCGCCGCGCAGGTGCGGCGCGATCTTGATGTTGCTGGCGTCGTCGACGACTTCGATCTCCTCGTCGTCGAGCGCGGACAGGACGTCGTCCATCTGGTCCGGGCCCGTCTCTTCGCCCGGCAACGCTTCGTGCACGTCGTCGTACGTGAGGAAGCCCTTGCTCTTGCCCAGCTTGATCAGCTGCTCTTTGGTCTTGCCGCTGGCCTTGCCTCCGGCAGGCGGCGGGAACGAAGAGGACGCCTCTTCGTCTTCGTCATCGTCCTCGTCGCGCGGGGCGGCCTTGGCGGCTGCTCCGTTCGCTTTGGCAGGTGGCGTCGCTTTCGCTTTACCTTTCGGCGGCGCGGGCTGCTTGGCAGCGGTAGCGATCGACTTCTTTGGCGAGTCCGACTTTTTCGATCCCACTCTGAACCTCGCTATGCGTGCTCGCGCTCTCGAGCGCGTCGAGCTTTCTCGTAGATCTGCTGCAGCAGCGCATCTTCTTGCTTTGCATCACCGATGCGCTGCAGCGCCTCGAGCTCTTCCGTAACTTCAGACTTTTCCCGCTTGAGCTCGAGCGATTGAAGTTTCTTCACGTTATCGACCAGCTCGACCCGAGCGTCCTCGAGGCGTTCATGCCGCGGGGCCGCTAGGCGAGCGAGGGCGAATGGATGGATCGGGGGCGAAAGCTTCGCAAGCACATCTTCAGGATTCTCGAGCCGACCCTCGTGAATCCCTTGACGCACCGCGGCAAAAGCCAGCGCAATGTCCCCGTCGAGCAACCCCGCCGCCGCCACCCAGGTGGGGTCGTCGCCCAGCTCTGGGAAGTCCAGCAGGGCGCCGAGCACCTCGAGCCCGAGCTCTTGCCTCCGGTCGCGCGACCGGGCTCGGTGCGGCGGCGGGAGTGAGGGCTGGTTGCCCGTCGGCCGCTGTGCGGCGGACGAGAGCGCGCGCTCGAGCGTCTCGAGCGTGATGCCCTCCTCGCGACCACCGCCCACGCCCAGGCGCTGCGCCACGAGCTTGTTGGCGAAGTCGAGCCCGAAGCGACGCGCCAACGGGTCCTTCTCTTCGCCGAGGAGCTTCTTCACGTAGTTGACCCGCTTGGCGCGAGCCTCGACGCCTTCGCTCTGAAGGCTCTCTGGTAGCGCGATGTCGATGAGGTACTCGAGGATACCCTGGGCGTTCTTGGTGAGGCGCTCGACCGCAGCGGCTCCCTGCTCCCGGACGAAGTCGTCGGGATCCTTGCCGATCGGAAGAGTCACTACCTTGGCAGTGAGCTCAGCCTGCTGGCACGGCTCACGCGCGGCGTTGGTAGCGCGCTTGCCCGCCGAGTCGCCGTCGAACATCACCACCACTTCGCCCGTGAAGCGACGGATCTGCTTGGCCTGCTCGAGCGTGAACGCGGTGCCGAGGGGCGCGACCACGTTGCGGATGCCCCGGGCGTGCAGGCTGACCACGTCGAAGTTGCCCTCGACGATCAGGCAAGGCTGGCCGGTGCGCAGCGCTTGCCGCGACTGGTAGAGGCCGAAAACGGCTTCGCGCTTGCGATAGACGGGCGACTCCGGAGAGTTCACGTACTTGGCGGGCGGCTCGGTCGCGCTGCTGCCCATCGACTCGATGCCCTTGGCGCGCAGCTCGTCGGGGCTCGGCTCGTCGAGCGCGCGGCCGCTGAACGCCACCACGCGCCCTTGTACGTCGATCACCGCGAACATCAGGCGGTGCCGAAAGCGATCGTAGTGGCCGCTGCCGGTCTTGCGAGGTGCCAGCAGCCCGACAGTCTCGGCAGCGCGCGCCGAGAGCCCGGACTCTTTCAGGAAGCGAACCAAGCCGTCCCAACCGTAGGGGGCGTAACCGATGCGGAACGCTTGCAGGGCGTCGGCGATGGCGTCGGTGGGAGCTTCGGGCGTGAGCCCCCGGCGCGCGAGCTCGGCGCGCGCGTGATCGCTGAGCGGGTGCTCGCGCAGCATGCGCTCGAAGTACTCGGCCGCGCGATCGCCGATGTCGTAGAGCTCTTGTTGCCGGCGGCGCTGCTCGGCTTGCTGCTTGCGCTCCGCGTCGGACTCGTTCTCGATGACGTCGATGCCGGCGCGCTCGGCCAGCGCTCGCACCGCTTCGACGAAGTCGAGCCCCTCCGTCTCCTGCACGAACTTGATGGCGTCGCCCGAGGCGTGGCACCCGAAGCAGTGATAGAAGCCGCGCTCCGCGTTGACGTGAAAGCTCGGCGTCTTCTCTTTATGGAAGGGGCACAGGCCAGTGAAGCTGCGGCCGCGCCGCTGCAGCCTGACCGTCTCTCCGATCAGCTCGACGACCTTCGTCTCGCGTCGGACACGGTCAATCGTCTCCTGGCCGATCATCCACCCTGCCCCTTACCTCAGATCCGCCCATGGGGCCCGCCCAAAGCCGCCTCGCGAACGTTTTGGCTCCGGCGCTTGTTTCCGCCGCGCGTAGCCGATGTGTCCGCACGTGACGCGGCGACTCGAGCTCGGCCAGCGGTGGTATTCTGGGCTGACTGGGAGGAAGAAATCGATGGAAGGCTTGCATCGAAAATTCAACTACTGGGTACTACCGGCTTTTATGGGGCTAGCGGCCCTCAGCCAATCGTCCTCAGCGCGCGCTGACACGATGCGCTGTAACAATCGCCTGGTCTCGACGGGCGACACTCGTTACGACGTGCGCGCCACGTGCGGTGAGCCGGACGACATCTCGCAGCGCGTCGAATATCGCACCGCGCGAGGGCGCTGCTGGCAAGAAGGCGAGCGCATCCGCTGCGAGCGGACCGACGAGCACATCATCGAAATCGTGATCGACGAGTGGGTCTACGATTTCGGCCGTAACCGCTTCATCGAGTACGTCACCTTCGAGCAGGGGCGGCTCGTCCGCGTTCGCACGGGCTCCTACGGGCACAAGCCACCGCGCTAACGCGGGTGGTTGGCCGCAGCAGACAGAAGCGGAACGGTTTCAGCGGGTTACCTCGCGCGTTTGAGCTGAAAGGATGTTCAGTGTAGGTGTGGTGAGTGAAGCCGATCCCGGCGCAGAACCCCAAGAATCGATTCGCGGCGAGCCTCGTCGAGTACTTCGACGACCTGCCCGGGCCCGAGGTCGAGCTCAGCGTCTACGAGGATCACACCCAGCAAGTGCTGGCGGAGAACGACAGCCCGGACATCGGCTTCCGCTACAGCATCAACCCGTACCGGGGCTGCTTTCACGGTTGCGCCTACTGTTTGGCGGGGGAGACGCCCATCTTGATGGCCGACGGGTCGACCAAGCCGCTCGCCGACGTGAGGGCGGGGGAGCAGGTGGTTGGCACGGCCAGCAGCGCGGCCGGACGCCGGTTCGTGCCGTCGTTGGTTCTGGATCAGTGGGCCACGGCGCGGCGCGCCTACCGCGTGCGCCTCGACACAGGAGCCGAGCTCATCGCGAGCGGCGACCACCGCTTCCTCACGCCTCATGGCTGGCGCTACGTGATCGCGCCGGGAAAAAATCCGCGCTCGCGCCTTTACCTGCGCGAGAAAGATACCTGCCTCGGTCCAGGCAAGACCCGGCTCAAGGCGCGCGGCATGTTCCGCTCGGCCCCGCGCGACGTCGCGAGCTCGGCGGCCGGCGCCGTCGCGGCGGTCGACGAGCTCGGGGTGTCGCTGCCGCTGTTCGATATCGCGACCGAGACGGGCGACTTCGTCGCCAACGGTGTGATCAGTCACAACTGCTACGCGCGTCCGACGCATGAATACCTGAGCTTTGGTGCTGGCACCGACTTCGAGCGCAAGATCGTGATCAAGCCGCGCGCCCCCGAGCTCTTGCGCGAGGCTTTCGAACGAAAGAGCTGGCTGGGCGAGCTCATCATGCTGAGCGGCAACACCGACTGCTACCAGCCGCTGGAGAACGAGTATCGGCTCACGCGCCGCTTGCTCGAGGTGTGCGCTGAGTACCGTAACCCCGTGCACATCATCACCAAGAGCGCGCTCATCGAGCGCGATCTGGACCTCTTGCAGCAGCTCGAACGCGACGCCTCGGTGGGCGTTTCGGTGAGCATTCCGTTTTGGAATCGAGAAGTCGCGCGCAAGCTCGAGCCATTCGTGACCACGCCGGAGCGACGCATGAAGGCGGTCGAGCGACTCGCCGCAGCCGGCATCTCGGTGACCGTCAACATCGCCCCGCTGATCTTGGGCCTGAGTGACCGCGACGTGCCGGCCATCCTCGAGGCAGCGGCTGCAGCTGGAGCGCGAGGCGCCTCACTGATCCCGCTGCGCCTGCCGGGCGTGGTCCGCGAGGTGTTCACGGAGCGGCTGCAAGCTGGGCTGCCGCTCGCCGCGGAAAAGGTGCTGCGCCGCACGCGCGAAATGCGCGGCGGCAAGCTCTACGATGCGCGCTTCGGCACGCGCATGAGCGGCGAGGGTGAGATGTTTCGCACCGTCGAGCAGCTGTTCCACCGCACGTGCGAGCGCCTCGGCCTCAATCGCTTCGAAGGGCACCGAGGCGAGCGGCCGAACACCTTCCGCCGGCCCACCGATCGCGGCGGGCAGCTCCGGCTCTTCGATCGCTGACGACACGAGGAGGCTCAAGGAACCTGTTGCCGTTTCGCGGAGGCGGGTCGATACTCTGCGATCATGCAACCAGGCGGATTTGGCGGCGGTCAAGGTAACGGTCAACCGCCGGGGGGCTTCCCTCCTGGTGCTCCCGGCTATCCCGGTCAGCCGCAATACGGCGCTCCGCAACCCGGTCAGCCGCAATACGGCGCTCCGCAACCCGGTCAGCCGCAATACGGCGCTCCGCAACCCGGTCAGCCGCAATACGGCGCTCCGCAACCCGGCTATCAGCAGTATGGCGCGCCGCCGCAGCAGTTTGGTGCACCGCCTGGACAGTACGGCGCGCCGCCGCAGCAGTTCGGCGCTCCTCCTGGTGCCATGCCGCCGCAGCAGTTCGGCGCTCCTCCTGGTGCCATGCCGCCGCAGCAGTTCGGCGCTCCTCCTGGTGCCATGCCGCCGCAGCAGTTCGGCGGCGCCGCCGCCGCTGCGATGCAGATGCAAGTCCCCGGCATGAGTGGGGGCGCTGGCCAGAATTCGTTTGGGCAGGCGCAGTCGGCACTCGCAGGCGCGGGCAGCATGATGAAGGTGATGAAGTGGGGCTTCGTCGGCATCGGCGCCCTGTGCGTGGTGGGCGGGCTCGTCCTGGCGGTCGCGGTCGACGTCATCACCGGCGTATCGATGGTGGTGACGGGCGCGGTGTTCGTGGTCGTCGCGTTCGCGGTGTTGCCGCGCTTCGCGGGTATGGTTGGCCAAGCCACGGCGATGGTCGACGGCTTCGCTGCCAAAGAGCAGCTCGCTCAGACCGGCATCCCGGCCATGGGACGTCTGATCAGCGTTCAGCAAACGGGGCGTCTGGTGAACTACAACCCGGAGATCCAGGCCGTCGTGGAAGTGCACCACCCGCAGCTTGGCCCGTACCAAACGCAAACGACGGCGATTGTTCCCCAAATCGCGATCCCGCGCGCCCAACCCGGCGCCCAAGTCCAAGTGCGCGTCAGCCCCCAAAACCAGCACGAGATCGCCCTCGTCTTCTAGGACGTCGTCGTGCAGCTGCGATCTCGCCGTAAACGTGCCCGTGCCCGTGCCCGTGCCCGACGGTCCGTAAGTTACCGTCGGCAGCACGCGACTCGAGCGTAGCTCTGCACGCGAAAGAAAGGGGATCATCTCTGCGCGCCCAGCTGGACGCGGCGCCGCCTGAAGGGCTCGTTCCCGACGATGAGCTTCGCGACCGTGTACA
>JBEHXA010000313.1:0-8687 GCA_048498935.1 Myxococcota bacterium | reverse complement strand
TGCGCCTTGGACAGCACGAGCCCGATGCTGACGCTCGCGTCACCGACGGCGAGTAGCGCCATTTCTGGGCGCCGGCGCAGTGGTTGAATCACATGGAGCCGCCGATCGGAGAGCAGCAAGACCTCGGGGGCGGCCACGCCCAGCGACGCATCGCCCAAACGGCCCGCGATTCGCTCGAGACACCCCGGCTCGACCGTGCTGAAGATCTCCGGCAGGGTCGCGGCCAGGTTCTCGAGCTCTTCGCTCACCGCGCCACGCAAGGCCTCGCCGATGAGGGCGCCGGTGCGCATGGAAGCGGTCGCGCACACCACGTCGACGTCCCCGTCCGCCCGCTCCGCAGCTGCTTCGAGTGCGCGCAGGCTCATATTGGACCCTCGCAGCCGGGCAGGAAGAGCGAAAAGCAGGTCCCACTCTCGTCATCGGTGAGCTCGAGCTGACCGTCCAAGCTCTCCGCCGCTTGCCGAGCCAACGCCAACCCCAACCCCAGGCTGCCTTGCTTGGTCGTAAAGAACGGCTCGAACACGAAACGACGCTGGTCCTGCGGGATACCGGGACCGTCGTCCCACACGCGGATGCAGATACCGAGCGGCGCATCGCCGCCGGCACCGAGCGGGCGTAGCGCCGGAAAGGCCGTGACGATCACGCAGCGGGGTGCGGCCGACGCTTCCACCGCGTTGAGCAGCAGGTTGACGAAGATCTGCTCGATCACGATCGGGTTACCACGCACCCACTCGGCACGCGGCGCCACGTCCATGCGCAAACGGTGGGCGCCCTCGCGGTAATGGGTGCGCAGCGAGCCGAGCGCGCGATGCAGCACGTCGCGCAGCTGGACCGGCACTGCCACGCTGGGACCGAGCCGCGCGTAGTCGAGCACGGCGTCGAGCGTTTGCTGTAGGTCGGCACTGGCTTTCGAGATGTCGCGCACGGCCTCGCTGAGCTGCTCCGGCGCGATGGCGGCACCGCTGACGTTCAGGTAGTCGGCGCTGTACACCATGCTGGCGACCGAGCTGCGAATGTCGCGGGCAATCCCGGCGATTAAGCGACCGGTCGACTCCGAGCGCTGGCGCTGCAGGCGCTCCGAAAGAGCCAAGCGCTTGGACGACACCTCGCGCATGAGGAGCAAGTAAGAAGAAGGGGCGGCGGAGTAGCGCGTACACCCGAGCACTTCGTGCGGAGCCTCCGGACACCGCCACTCTACCGCCTCGCCCGTCGCGGTACGCTCGAGCAGGCGCCAGAGCTCGCCCGGAACCACGACTGGAAATTGCTCCAGCGACGAAGCACGACGGAGCAGCGCCAGCGCCGACTGTGTCGCCGCGCGCACCACGCCAGTGGCCGAGCAGAGCACGAGCGGGGCCTCGATCGTGGCGATGTTCAAGGACTGCGCCACGACGGAAGCTTCCTGGTCGGCCCAACTCGCTTCGCCCATCGCCGAGCCACGTAGCAAGACGCGCACCAGCACGAGCAGCAGCAGCGGCCCCGCAATTCGAGTCCAATCGCGAGGACTGGCCAAAATGGCCATGGCCGAATTCGTAGCGGACGCACCACGATTCGCCCGTTACTGGCCAGAATGGACATGCGACAACGTCGCTAACGCCTTCCTGCAGCACATCTGGCTTTTGGCGCGCGCGTTGCAGTGGCTTGCGCGAGGTCGCCACTGCTCGGCGCGCTCGCGGTCACGGTCGATCGCGAGACCGGAGCAGCACGACCACTCTCTAGGAGGATGCCGTGTCGAACATCAAAGAATCGCTCGCGAAAGTCATGCAACTGGATGGCGCGCTCGGGACGTGTGTCGTGGACAGCAACAGCGGGATGATGCTGGGCTCCGACGGCGGCGCCGGTCCCGTGAACCTCGAAGTCGCTGCCGCTGGCAACACCGAGGTGGTCCGCGCCAAGCGCAAGACCATGAAGGCGCTGAACTTAAAGGACACCATCGAGGACATCTTGATCACGCTGCACGGCCAGTATCATTTGATTCGCCCGCTCAGCAGCAACGACGCCCTGTTCATCTACCTGGTGCTCGACAAGCAGCGCGGCAACCTCGCCATGTCGCGCATCCAGCTCGCCAGCATCGAAAAAGACCTCTCCATCTGACCTGCGAGAAAAAGGAAAGACGAACATGGCCACTGAAAAGCAGCTAATCGAGGTTCTCGAGAAGATTCAAGGTGACGCCAACGGCTTCATCGCGGCGTCGCTGGTCGACCTGGATTCGGGCATGACGCTCGCCATCAAGGCGTCGCGCACCGACTTCGACCTGACCGCTGCCAGCGCGTACAACAGCGAGCTGGTGAAGCAGAAGCTCAAGATCATGCGCACGCTCGGCCTCACCGGCACGATCGAGGACATGCTGATCACCCTCACGGATCAGATCCACCTCGTGAAGCTGGTCGGTCAAAACACGTTCCTGTACCTGGCGGTGGACAGGAAGCAGTCGAACATCGCGCTGGTGCGCTCGGCGGTCAATCGCCACGCCAACGCGCTGATGTGACAGCCCGACTCTCGACGCGGCAAGCGGGGGCTCGTGCTGGAGCCCCCGACCTCTGCCTTCGGCAAAAAGGTCTGGCATGGCAGTGATCGACGATTCCCGAGGGGTGCTTGTCGTGCGCATCGTGTACGACGGGCCCGCTCTCTCCGGCAAAACGACGAGCCTCAAGGCCCTGGCCCGCGGCGTCGGAAGTCAGGTAGACACGCCAGCCGAGACGGCGGGACGCACGCTGTTCTTCGACTGGGTGGACTACGTGGGGGGCTTGTTCGACGGCCGGCAAATTCGCTGCCAAATCGTCAGCGTGCCGGGCCAGAAGAACCTGGCCCAGCGTCGCAACCTGATCTTGCAAACCGCCGACGCCGTCGTGCTCGTGCTCGACACGCGTCGGGAGGAGTGGGACTTCTCGCTCGACTGGGTGAAGAGCACGGTCCCGCTGTGTCGCGCACACGATCCCCCGGTCGGCCTGGTGCTCCAAGCCAACAAGCGCGACGCCTCGGACGCGGTCCCGGTCGAGGAGCTGCGAACCGAGCTGGCCCGCGTGGCGCCCGTCGCGCTGGTGGAGGCCACCGCCACGACCGGCGATGGGATCCGCGAAGCCTTCGTGCTCGCGGTACGGCTCGCGCTGGATCGCGTGCGCGCGCTCGCCGGGAGCGGTCGCCTACCGATGGGCAAGCCCAACGAAGACGACTCCACCGCGCTACTCGAGCACCTCCGCCTGGCCGAACAAAGCCCCGCGCAGCCGCTGGAGCAACACGCGGCCGAGCGCATGACTCAGGTGCTCGCGGCCGAGCTCGACGGCATCCAAATTCCCCGGCGCAGCAGCCTACCCCCGAGCTCACGCGAAGGGGATGACGGCGAGGCTCCTTTCGTGCCCGATCCGATGATGCCAGGCGGCATGATCTGGCCGCCCGTCGATGGCCGGGCGCTGCTCCACGAGGTTTCCACGCTGGACATTCGCCCCACTCGCACCGGTCGAGCCGACTGGTGCGGCTCCGGCTCTGGCTTTCGCTTCCATTCGACCGGCAGCGCGGTGTTCCCCGATCTGCAGAGCGCTCGCAACGAGCTGATCGAGTGGGCGCGCATGCACTCCGCCAACACGGCTCACCTCTCGCCCGGCCGCGCCGTGATCTTGGCCGACGCTGGCCACGGGCGGCTGCGGCTTTGGCAAATCGTGCGCGCCGAGGCCACGCTGCGCGAGCGCCTGGCCGCGGCCTTGCCGCTGACAGACCCGCTGCGGGTCGCCCAGGAGCTGCTGAACGTCGCCACGCAGCTTGCCACCGCGCGCGATTACTTCTCGAGCACTACCGTGACGCTGCCCTGCACGCTATGGACCGTCGGAGCCAACAGCTCGTCGCGACCGACCTTCGTGGGCCTGATGCCGACCCGGGAGAGCCGAGTGCCGAGCGAGCCGGGCGGTCGTGACCTGCTGCTGCGCGAGCTATCTCCGCAGCTGCGCGAGCTACGACGCACGCGAGTCGACTATGCCGAGGTGGTGGGGCGAGTGCAGTCGCTCAGCAAGCTTGCCAGCTCGGACTCTCCGTCCGGCTGGCTCTCGGACATCGTGAGCGTCGTTTGACCTCGGTGGCCGGCACCGAGCGCACCTAGCTCGGGATGTGCTTGGCGACAGCTGCCGCCTGCGGTTCTTCGGGCGACACATAACGGCCGTCGGCGATCTGCGTCGCCAACGCCAACATGGTGTCGGGCGGCGGCCGGAACGGCACGAAGAGCGTGAGCTCTTCACCCGCGCGAAACAGCCGGAGATCGAAGCCGTCGCTGCGCAACTTACGCGCCTCGAGGTACTCGTCGATGCTGGGCGTCGGCATCCCGTTGACGGCGAGCACGATGTCGCCGTAACGAACGCCGGCTTCGGCGGCTGTGCTACCCGGCAGGCAGCCCCACACGGGGACGCCTTTCACCACATTCGCGATCTCTTCGAGCTGCTTACGCGAGATCATGTCTCTCCATCTCCTGACTGAATCTCGTCCTACTTTCAAGGCTCGTGCCAGGCGCGCGCCCGCAAATACCCAATGATTTCGAGCGCGGGTCGGGGCGTAGTCGACGTGTCGTCTCAGCTCGGGAAGTCACGTGGTCGCAAAGCGAGAAAACGCGCCGCGGCTCGCTGCTCCTGGCGTCCAGCTTGCCGCGCCGACTGAGGCCCCCTAGTCAGGCATCGGGATGCCTCACACGCTCTACCTGGTGCCGGGCGGGACCTCGGTCGGTTTGACTTCGGTGGCGCTCGGCTTGGTCCGCGCGCTCGACAATCGCGGCGTCAGGGTCACGTTCTTCAAGCCCATCGGGCAACACGCCAGCGACGACGCCGGCCCGGAGCGCTCGACCTACTTCGTGCGCCATACCAGCAACCTGACGCCGGCCACGCCGCTGCCGCTCGAAGAAGCCGAAAAGCTCATCGCGCAGGGACGCAGCGATCAGCTGTTCGATCACGTGATGCGCGCGTTTCACGCGACGGCAAAGGACGCCGACGTGGTGATCGTCGAGGGCCTGGTCGACAATCAAGACACGGCTGGCGAAGGCGAGCTGAACCGCGAGCTGGTGCGCACGCTGAGCGCAGAAGTCATCGTGGTCGCAGCTTCGGGCGACAGCTCCGTGGCAGAGCTCGAGGCGCGCATCGACTGGACCGCCAGCCGCTACGGCGGCTTTCAGGGCGGAAAGGTGATCGCCACGATCGTCAATCGTGTGCGCACCGCCAGCGCGCAGTCGCGCATCAGCGTGATGCCGGGCTTGCAGCCGCCGCCGCTGGCGCTCAGCCGCCGCGACTTCAACCTGATCGGCGCCATCCCGGAGAATCCGGAGCTGCTCACTTGTCGCACGATCGACCTGGCGCGGCACCTGAACGCCGAGATCGTGCACGCCGGCGAGATCAACCAGCGCCGGGTGCGCAGCATCACGTTGCTGGCACGCACCATGGCCAACGTTGTCGACTACATGACCGCCGGCGCGCTGCTGATCACGCCTGCCGATCGCCTGGACATCATCGTGCTCGTCGCGCTCGCCGCAGCCAACAAGATCCCGATCTCGGGCTTGGTCTTGACCGGTGACTTCGAAATTCCGGCGCGGGTGCTGGAGCTGTGCCGACCGGCGCTCGAGAGCGGGCTGCCGCTCTTGCGCGTGAACAGCGACAGCTTCGACACGGTCACCGCGCTGGCGCGCATGAGCCGCGAGGTGCCGATCGACGATTTGGATCGAGCGCAGCGCGCGACGGATTTCGTCGCCTCGTACGTCGACGCGGATTGGATCGCCAAGCACTCGCAAGTACCGCTCGAGGCGCGCCTCTCGCCCGCCGCGTTCTGCTTCAAGCTGACCGAGCTGGCGCGCAGCCTGCACAAGCGCATCGTGCTGCCGGAAGGGGACGAGCCGCGCACCCTCCAGGCCGCCGCTATTTGCGCCGAGCGCGGCATCGCGCGCTGCGTGCTGCTCGGCAATCCCGTCGAAATTCGGCGCGTTTCGGCCGCCAACGGCATCGAGCTGCCGCCGTCGATCGAAATCCTCGACCCTGCGGAGGCGCGGGCGCGGTACGTCGCGCCGCTCGTCGAGATGCGCAAGCACAAGGGCATGACGGCGCGAGACGCCGTCGAGCTCTTGGAAGACAACGTGTGGCTCGGCACCATGATGCTCGCGCTAGGAGAAGTGGACGGGCTCGTCTCGGGCGCCGTGCATTCGACGGCGAACACCATCCGCCCCGCGCTCCAAATCGTGAAGACGAAGCCGAACGCCAAGGTGGTCTCTTCGGTGTTCTTCATGTGCTTGCCCGAGCAAGTCGTGGTCTACGGCGACTGCGCGGTGATCCCGGATCCGGACGTCGAGACGCTCGCAGACATTGCGCTGCAGAGCGCCGAGTCGGCGCAGCGCTTCGGCATCACGCCGCGAGTCGCCATGATCAGCTACTCGACCGGCGAGAGCGGCTCGGGCAGCGACGTCGAAAAAGTGCGAGCGGCGACTCAGCTCGCCCAGCAGCAACGACCCGAGCTCGCGCTGGACGGCCCCCTCCAGTACGACGCAGCGGCGATCCCAGACGTGGCCGCCACGAAAGCGCCGCACAGCAGCGTCGCCGGCAAGGCGACCGTCTTCATCTTCCCGGATCTGAATACCGGCAACACCACGTACAAGGCGGTGCAGCGCAGCGCCAACGTGATCAGCATCGGCCCCATGCTGCAAGGCCTACGTCGACCCGTGAACGACCTGTCGCGCGGCGCGCTGGTCGACGACATCGTCTACACGATCGCTATCACGGCCATTCAGGCCGACACGTCTGCCGGCTAAACGACGCTGGTCTGACGCACGAGCTCTGCGTCGGCTATGCTTTGATGGTCGCGAGGTAATGCAATGGCCCTGTTGATGTTCCTCATCTTTGGTTTCTTCGTCGGGCTCCTGGCTCGTTTTCTGATGCCGGGCAACCAGTCGCTCGGCATCTTTAAAACCACACTGCTCGGCGCCGGCGGTTCGTTCTTGGGCGGCCTGCTCGGCAATCTGATTTCGGGCGATGCGCTGGGTCGTGTTCACACAGCGGGGTGGATCGGTAGCGTGATCGGAGCGCTGCTACTGCTCGCGTTCTTCAACCGCCGTCGCTAGCGCCAGATTCGAAATTTTGCGTGCGCGCGTTAACGCCTCGTCAACGCCCCAAGGTGATTGCCGCTGCCACGACGCCATGCGATGCCGAAGCCGTATTGGGAACGCGGCTGAGTCACCTGGTGGCGGCGGTTTGCGGCGCGCTGTGCTGCGCTGTGGGCTGTGGCGCGCGCTCTCCGCTCGCGATCGGTGATTCGCAGGCTTCGGCCGAGCCGACCGCGACACCCATGCCGAGCGTCGCGCCGCCGGCACCGACACAGGAGCCGCCCCCGAGCGTGCCCAGCATGCCGAGCAGCACCCCGCCCGATCTGCCCGAAGTACCGCGCACGCCCGAAGTGCCGCAAATGCCGGTGCCGCCCGATCCGACTCCGTGCGTGTCGATCGACGTCACGCTCGAGCAGCTGCGCCCCGCCGTCACCCTGCTGGTGGATCAATCGGGCAGCATGCGGCAAAGCTACCCCGACGACGAGAGCCCCGACAGTCGCTGGTCGGTCGTGCAGGCGGCGTTGCTCGATCCCGACAAGGGCGTGGTGAAGAGCCTCGAGCAGAGCATTCAGTTCGGGCTCACCTTCTACACCAGCCGCAACGGCTTCTCCGGCGGCGGCCAGTGCCCGCTGCTCACCGAGGTGAGCGCAGCGACCAACAATTACGGGCCGATCGACAAGCTTTACGCGGCTTCTTACCCGGATGACGACACGCCGACCGGCGCCGCCATCAACGCAGTCCTGACCGGCATCCAGCAAGCTCCGCGCAAGGGGCCAGAAGTGATCCTGTTGGTGACTGACGGCGACCCCGACACTTGCGCGCAACCGGATCCGCAAGACGGCCAGCCCGAGGCCATTCAGGCAGCCTCCGCTGCTCACGCGGCCGGCGTGGATTTCTACGTGCTCGGCGTCTCGTCGGACATCGCCGACGAGAAGCTGCAGCAGATGGCCAACGCCGGCCAAGGCAAGCCCATCGACGCCGTTTGGGGCGCGGATCCCGACGCCGCTCAGCCGTTTCGCGCGAGCGAGAGCGTGGAGGGGCTCACCAATCAGTTTCGCGACATCTTGGCGCGCGTGCCGCTATGCGAGGTCGAGCTGGAACGCACCATCGCACCCGGTGAAGTGACGAGCGCCGAGGTGATCCTGGACGGCGACAAGCTGACGTTCGGTAGCCCCGACGGGTTTCGATTGAAGGACACCAAGCACTTCGAGATCGTCGGCAAGGCTTGCGAAACGCTGCGCGCCTCCGGCAAGCGACTGCGCGTTCGCATCGCTTGCGACTGATGCGTTAGCTGACGCCTCCACGCCCGTCAGAGCGCGCATCACGCAACGCGCGCTCTGGCGTCAGCCATTCATTTTGACCATTTTCGCGCCGAGCGCGCTCGTGCGACAGATGCAAGGGCCTGTCGCGGGCGGCAACGCAAACAACGCGCGGGTGGGAGTTAGGGACATCATGAAGCAAAGCACCGTACGCATGTGGCGCACACTCGGCTCGTCGCTCACGCTGTGCCTGGTAGCCTGGCAATTGCCGGGCTGCAGCGCAGAGCCGGGCGCGGAGAGTCCGGACACCGCCGATCAAGACATCATCGCCGGCTTCCCGGCTAACGGCTCCAAGCTGAACGCCATTGGCAGCATCG
>JBEHXA010000312.1:0-8696 GCA_048498935.1 Myxococcota bacterium | reverse complement strand
GCGCCCAGCATGGGCGCTGTCTTGCGGGTGCAAGTCCCGCCGAGAGGAGGTCATCGTAATCGAAGCGAACCGCAACTGCGGGAGGGCGACCGACCGTGGGGAGGAGGCGGCGAGCGAAGCCGCGGGCCGATGAACAAGAACCGGATAAGAGGCGGCGCCTAGCGGGGCGAGCGAGCCAGAGGTCGCGAAGCTCCGATGACCAAGGCGAGGCGACGTAAATCCGGCGGTCGCGCGGTGAAGGACAGCGTTCTTACCTGGGGAGATCTCGCCTCATGCCTGAAAGGGCGACGCGAAAGCGGAGCGAGAAGTCAGCCGAGGTCGAAGTAGCGGCGCAAGTCGCGAAGGACCGAACGAAGAGGAGAGCGACACGACCGTGAGTCTCGAAGGCAAACCGCTGCAGGCCGCGCTGAAGCGAGTGAGGAAAAACAAGGGTGGTCCCGGCATCGACGGGATGACGGTGGATGAGTTGCCCGCGCACCTGAAAGCCCACTGGTCCTCGCTGCGCGAGCATTTGCTCTCGGGGACGTACCGACCCTCGATGGTGAAGTAGCAGCTGATTCCGAAGGGCAACGGTGAGATGCGAAAGCTTGGCATCCCGACCGTGCTCGACCGATTCATCCAGCAAGCCGTATTGCAGGTCTTGCAGCCGATTTTCGACCCCGGATTCTCGGAGCACAGCCATGGCTTTCGGCCGAGGCGCCGCGCCCACGACGCAGTCGTAGAAGCGCAGCGCTACGAGTTGGGCGCGGTTTTCCCGGGGAATCGAATCCGCCGTACCCGGGTCCTGGCTCGGCCCGGACGAGGGCCGACGAGTACGCTAGACTGCTAACATGCGCTCCGCCGAGGCCATCGCAGTCGATGCTCTCGCTCTCCCGGCCGATGAGAGGGCAGCGCTCGTCCTGCGGCTCGCTGAGAGCCTCGACGAGCAGCACGACGCCGACGCGGAGGATGCATGGGCTGCAGAAGTAGCGGCTCGGATCGAGAGCATCCACTCTGGCACGGCCCAGACGACCACGACGGCGGATGCGTTAGCTCAAGCTCGCGCGCGCGCTTCCCGGCCCGAGATGCAGGTCAGCGGCCCGAACCTCTCGACCGGCTTTCACGCCTCTGCGGTCGACGTCGGCCGTCTGTAGGCCACGCTAGAGCACGGGCTACGTCGCTTCGACGGTGGACAGCTTGAATCGCGCTGGGATGAAATCTTCGACTGGATTCGCCGTGTGTTGCGATCTTGGGTTCAGCGCTGCAAACGGATGCGCATCGAGTGCCGCCAAGCCGGCATCCGCATCGAGCTCGAAACACAGGACGATTTTGGATACTACGAGTACGGGTTCGACGTGTTCCCGAAGCGTCTCAGCAAGCTCAAGTGAGCGAGGACTTGCTTCCGGGGGAAATTTGCGCGTTCACACCTGGTTCCTGGGCCGTGGCCTCAGCTGGCGAAGCGGCTTGCTGCAACGAGCGCTTTTGGCAGCTTTCGAAGCTTGGCGCGCGCCGCGTGAAGGTCGACCGCCTTCTGCGCGTTCAACCAAAACTCGGGCGTCGTACGGAACGTAGCTGCAAGTTTCAACGCCACCTCAGCGGTGACAGCCGACCTACCGTTCACGATACGGTTGATGACCTTCACGTCTTGACCGATGTGATCGGCAAGATCCTTTTGGCTCATTTCAAGCGGCACGAGGTACTCCTGCTGGAGAATCTCCCCTGGCGTCGTTGGCCTACGAGTCATTCGAGAACGGTCCATGTCTTTCCTTCAGTGATAGTCGCAGATGTCTACCTTGTCCGGCCCATCAGTGGTCCAACGGAAGACGAGTCGCCACTGATCGTTGATGCGAATGCTGTGCAATCCTTTCAGATCTCCCTTGAGTGCCTCCAGTCGATTCCCCGGCGGCGAAGCGAGATCGCTCAGAACAGCTGCATAGTCCAACATATCGAGCTTCCTCTTTGCGATGGAGGCCGCCGACGCCCACCCTTCACCACGAGGCGCTCGACCGGAGAGAAAGAAGCTTTCGACCTCCTTCCGCGCGAAGGCTTGGATGGCCACGACCCAATATACCTCTGCGAGGTATACCTCGCAACGGTAGACCTGTCGAACGGAGCGCCGACGCCCCCGGAGGCACTTCGAATGGTCAGGCAGCTCCCTGAGCTACAGCGCCGAAATGCGACGCCGAGCGACAGACCGAGCGTCCTCGTCTCGCCACGCTGAGCACGCGAACCCGCTGCCCTTCCAACGGGGGCACTGGTGCGTCGAGCGTGATCGTGTTGCCGTGAAGGACTCGCCGGACCAAGCGAAGGGTCCGACCCCTGCCGTGCGACTGCGAAATGGCTTTAGGAGCCGTCCGACCGCTGATTTGCGACTTTAAAATCGCTCCAAGAGGGGGTCGACCCCTCTTTTGCTGATTCGCGGAGAGATTTCGAGCGGTCGAACCCCTCTTTTTTGGGAATTGGTTCTGTCAAAAGAGGGGTCGAACCGCTCGGATGTGGAATTGGGCGTCACCGATTAGCGGTCGAACCCATCCCAAACTGGAATTCGAGTTGCATTTCAGGGGTCGAACCCCTCGCGATCGACTTCGCACATGTTTTGAGGGGGTCGACCCCTGTTTTGCTGCAATCTGACTGGTCGCGGACTGTGAAGCCGGTGAGATCGGCCACGCGCGCGGCGTACCGCTGACGTTTCGGGGACTCTGCCGCGTCAGTGCAGCGCTTGCAGAAAGCCGAGGAACGATAGGTTGAGGTAGCGGCGGGGCGCGGCGACGTGCATGTCGTGGACGGCGAAGTCGTCGTCGACGGTGATGAAGCCGAGCTTGCGCGTGTCCCCGGTGAGCTGCACGTACGCAGCTTCGGCTTCGGGGCGGAGGCTGAACTTGTCTTGGCTCGGATTGACGAAGAGCAGCGCCGTGCCGTGCTGCAGCGCGAACGGCCGCACGCCGACCGAGAGCCGTGCGAAAGGCGCGGCGCCGACGAGCTGTGAGCCGGCGTACGCGGCCTCGTCCATGTTCCAGCCGCGCTCGTCCACCTGTGCGGGTGTGGGCGTTGCCGGGTGGAATTGGTCGCTGAAGTTGGTGAAGAAGAAGAAGCCGAAGGTCGGCGCGTCGAGGCGCAAGACCGGGCCGCGCAGCGGATCGATCACGAGAAAGGCGGCTGCAGTGGCCGCTGCGGCACCGCTTTCGGAAAACTGCCACGGGTGCTCGGCCGCTGGCGTGGGCGACATCAACACGGCGAGGTGAATGCCGAAGCGCCGAGAAAGGCTGCTGCCGCCCGCGAGCAGGCGGGCCTGTACCCCTTCGACGACCAGACCACCCATGCTGTGAGCAATCAGCGCGCTCGGGCGCAGCCCTTGCGACCGCAGGCCATCGAGCGCGCCGACCACCGCTGTCACGTAGTCGTCGAGCAGCAGCTCGCCGTAGCTGAGCCCCGAAGGCGCCGGGCTGGCGCCGTGTCCCGGCAGGTCGATCAGCAACGCCTTGCAGGCCAGACCGCGCGGGCCCGATGCGAAAATCTCGTCGACCAGCGGGTTCCAAGTCGCAGCGCTGTGAGCCAAACCGTGCACGAACGCCAGAGTCGGACCAACGCAACGTCGGTAACGCGAATTCTCGCGCACCTGCACGTGAACATCGCTCTGTACACCGGGGCGCAATGCCACACTCAGAATCCGCTCGGAATCCGCGCGGGCGCTGGCTGGCCAAAGCCCAAGGAGTAGCAACGACACGAGCACACACGCAGCGCTGACGACTCGACGCATCAAACCCTCCGCAGTTGGGGAAACTCCACACAGTAGTGCAGAGCATCCGCTCCTGTCTTCGCCCACGTGAGCTTCGCGAAAAAAGCTCATCCGCGCGCACGCAGCGCGTGAGCTCGTGTGCGCGTGGGTGGGAGAACCGCGAAGGGCGGCCCGTGGCTACAGGCAGACGCCGATGTTCGGGTCGTTGTCTTGCATCGTCACGACCGTTTCGACGCACTCTTGTCCGACAGGGCAGGGCTCTCTGTCGCGTTGGTCGCAGAAGGCGACGCATTTGCCGGCGTCAAAACCCATGTCTTCGGGGAGGTGACACGTCGACCCCACTCCGCATTCGCCGTCACCGGTGCTCTCGCAATGCTCGCCGAGAGCGTGCGGCTTCTTGTTGGGCACGCAAGCGTAGAGGCCTGCTTGCGCCACGGCCGAGTAGGTGGCGGTCTGGTCGCACTTGTAGCCGCTCGGACAATCCTGCTCGAAGGGGTCGCACGAGTTGCTGCAGAGGCCGGTGACGACGTTGCTGTATTCGATACCCCCGCCGTACGGCCACCCGAAGCCCAGACTGAAAACACAAGTCCCGGCACCACCACGCACCGAGTTGCCGCACGAGAGGTCGGCGTCCGGCGTTTGTCCCTGGGCGTCGTCGTCACACAGAGGCGCGCAAATGCCGGCGGGATCGTCTGCTACCTCGTAACAACCGTAACCCATGGCGCAGGGCGGATCGCACGTGCCGGGAGCCCAAGCGGCGCCGCCTCGTCCGTCGTCGTTGCCGTTCGATTGGGTGCCCCCCGTCGCGCTGCCTTGAGACTTGCTGCCACCCGTCGCGCTACTGCCGCCCTGCGGCTGGCTCGAGGATTTGCCGCCGGTCGCAGGCGCCATGTTGTGGTCGCCTCCACTACCGGAGCTGGCATCGCCGACATCCTGCACGCTGCCCCCGCATGCGGCCAACACGAGCACCGAAACCGCAACCCCACACTCGAGTACTTTCTTGAGCATCTTTCGTCTCCCACATGGAACGTGTCGCCTGCTTCGCGAATCGATCCACGGCGGCTTCATGGCTTCACGCTCGAATCTTGTGCACGGAGGCGTGCGGCGTGTGCATCGTTCGGAAACTCAGTCAGGTATGCGGCGGTGAGCCGCTGCGCCCCGGCGACATCACCGGCTTCGCGCAACGCTCGAATCCGCAGCACGCGCGCCTCGCGATCGAGCACGTTAGTGGTCGCTATGCGCTCGTAGGCATCGAGCTCGCTCAGGGCACGCGCAGTATTGCCAGCCGACAACGCCTTGCGCACTCGATCGATGATTTCCACCTCGCGACCGAGGGGTCCTGCGTCGCGGTTGCTTAGTCGGGTGGCCGCTGCAGACCCCGCGCCCAGCACTGCAATAGGCTCACCGCTCGGCAGCGGTTCCGCTTCAGCCGCTGGGGGCGCGAGCGCGGTGGCGCTGTGCTGCGCTGCTTCCTTCGGCTCGGACGACGAAGCGCGCGCTCGAGTCGCCTTTGCCGCTGCGGGCGCGCCGACGGACTTCGCTTTTTTCGGAGAAAGCGCGACGTTGGCGCCTGCCGCGAGCACCGTGCCACCTAGCACCCCCGCCGCCACCCACTTCGCAGCGACGAGCGCCAAACCTTGCGCGCCACCGCTGCTGACGGCGGCGCCCCCGACTGCACCGCTCAGCTTGGCGCCAGTAGCCAGAGAGGCACTCGCCGAGCTGGTGACGGCAGCGGTCGCGGTTGCGGCGCCCAGGCCTACGAGTAAACGCTCCGAAAAGCCGTCCGGCGAGGTCTCGGTCCTGCCAGCGCGCAAGAGCGCTCGCGTGCGCGCACTTCGGCTACTTTCGAGCAGACGGTCCAGCTCGGTCATGGTTCTTCTCCTGCTCGGTTGGCCACCCAGGCCTCGAAGCTCGCGCGCGCCCGGCGCAAGCGTGACGTCGCGGTGCCGAGCGGCGTCCCCAGCGCTTCGGCGATCTCGGGCAAGGTGAAGCCTTCGAGCTCGTAGAGCACGAACACGGTGCGCTGTTCGAACGACAGCAGCATGAGTCCGCGATCGAGCTCCTCTCTCAGCTGCTTCTCCCCGACCAGCGCCTCGGGCGTGCGCTCATCGGGGAAGGCCAGCAGCGCTGCGTCCCCCAGTGCGTCCTCGCGCGAGCGCTGCAGCTTGCGTCGTGCGTTGGCCGCCACCTTGACTGCGACCGTTGCGAGGTAGCTCGCCTCCTTTCCTCCGGCGATCTCGTCGGCATGCCGCGAAAAGGTCAGAAATACCTGTTGCGCGGCATCCGGCACGTCCCGTTCAGGGACACCGAAGCGACGCAGCGAGCGCCAAACCAGATCCGCGTGGCGCGCCACGGCCGCCGCCAGCCGGCGCTGGGCTTGAGCGGAATCGCTGGCCGTGGAGGTCGGCAGCGCGGGGCCCTCCGGCAGGTGGCTGATGGCGCCCGGTGGGGTGCCCTCGAGGTCTGAAATCAAGGCCACGACCCCATACTAAGTGTCGCCACCCTGCGCGATCGATCCCCGGCCGGCTCACGGCAGCGTGATCGCGAGCCCCAGGCCGGCCCCCACCGACCAATTGGGCACCTCGTACGCGACCGAATCAGGGTTGAAAATGAAGGTGTCGCCTCGGGCCAGCCCGCGCACCCCCAACCAGCTCTCCAGCGAGAAGGCCGACCCGAGCGCCAGCTGGGCCCGCACCGTGCCGCCCAGGCCCAGCCAAGGCATGGTGCGCGTTCGCGGGTTCAAAGTTTCTCCGGTGCCGCGCGCGCGCAGGGTTCCGGCGTCCCCGGTGAGGCAAGGTACGAGCTGAGCGGCTTTGCCGAGCGGCACTCGTATTGGGCACAAGTGCAAGCGACCAGCGAGGAGCTGCAGTCGGACGTCGCCTTGGTCGGCGTGCTCCGTCGCCGGTAGCGTTGCGATCACTTCAGCGTGGATGCGCGGCAGCCAGATGCGACTAGTGGACGGCTCCAGCCACGCAGCGATTCCGGCGCTGCCACCGAGGGCCGCTCCGCTCGCGACCGCCGTTTCGAGGATCATTCCAGCTGAGACGGCTACGCGGGTTGGCGCGCGATTGGGGATCGGCGTCGCCTTGTTGGAGCGTGGTGGCGCGGTCGCAGGCGCAGGAACGGCTGCGAGCGCACGCTGGGGCTCAGCGGACGGTGATGGTGCTGCCGTCGGTGGCGCCGTTGGATCGAAGCGCTCCATCACCGATTGTGTGGTCGCCGCGCGTTCCGACGCGTCGGCTTCGAGCACCATCGACGCGATCACCGCTAATGACGCCATCGCCTCGGCGCATGGGGCTTGCGGAAATTCGCGCGTCGAGCTGCCTTCCGGCAGATCGATCCACAGCGCGCTGGTGCCGTCCTCGCGCAGCTCCACTTGCAGCCTCACCGAAGCCCGATCCACTGTCTCCTGAGCAGCTCCCGGCGTTCGCGTCTCGATGGCCTCGGCCATCGCTGCTGCATCTGGACACGTAGCCGCCGCCCGATACTCCAGGGAATAACTACGCGAAGCTGAGCCAGGCCCGGGTGCGTCCACGCTCGCTAGCCCCCACCAGGTCATGAGCACGAGCCCGACGCTGCTCCCGCTACCCAGGTCCATCCCCGCCGTCATAACAGTGTTGATGCGTTGGTAGACAGCACGCGTCGAAGCAAGCGCGTTTCCGGTGGGGTTGCTTTGGCGCTCATGGGGGCGGATGCCGTCCATCGCCAGCTCGGCGGGGCGCGACGTTCGAACAAGCAACGCGAGGATTTCTTGGCAGGCGCTCCAACTGCAAGACCTTTCGCCACGGCGATGACGTTCGCCCTATGGGGCGGGCTGTGGCCCGCTAGCGGCGTTCTGGGCGTGGGGTGCGCGGGGGTTGTCGGGGGCCATGTTTGGCGGTGTCTCTCGCAATGACGCAGGTTCAGAGCGTCACCCAGGCTTGCGGGCGAAGAAATTCGCGCCCTGCACGTGCAAGTCGTGGCTCACTTTGTCCTCGGCGCTGGTGCCTGCAAAGCACGCAAAGTGCTCGAGTAGCTTCGTGTCGACGAAGCCCAGCTCGCTGCTCAGCTGGGTGAGCTCGGGCTCGGGCAAGGCGCCGGCGATGCACGCTGCCCACAGCTCTGGGCGTTGTCGCGTCTCGAGCTTGAGCTCGCGCGCTACGACCACATCGGCCAGGTAGAGCCTTCCGCCGGGCTTGAGCACACGCCAGACCTCGCCCAGCACGCGCCGCTTGTCGGGCGAGAGGTTGACGACCCCGTTCGAGATCACCACGTCCACGCTGGCGCTCGCGACCGGCAAGTCTTCGTAGCTGCCGGCGTGGATTTCAACGCGATGGCTGAGCTGGGCCTGGCGCACGGCGCGCTCGGCTACAGCGCGCATGCCGGGCGTGATGTCCACGCCGATGGCATGCCCGCCGTCACCGACGCGCCGTGCGGCCAGCAGCAAATCCGTGCCGGCCCCGCAGGCGTGGTCGAGCACCGTTTCACCGGGCGTAAGAGGCCCGATGCGGAGCGGGTTGCCCACGCCGGCAAACCGCTCCGTGGCTTCGGTCGGGAGCGCAGCGAGCTCGGTAGCATCGTAACCGAGCACGTCGATCGCGTAGCTTTTTCCGCGATGAAAGTGGAACACGCCGTGCGGATCATGCGCGACGCGCTCGTATGTCTCGCGGATGGCTTCGCGCAAGCGCGCGACATCGAAACCTGCGGGTGCTTCTCGGGCCATGTGCTCCTCACACGTTGGTCGGATCGGGACGAACGATGACGGTGTCGATGATCGGTGTGATGGCGTCCGCGGGCATGCCGACGCGGCGAGCGTGCTCGCGGATCGCCTCGGGGTCGGTCGCCTGGTAAATGCAGACCGTGCCGATGCGACCGCCCTCGTGACTCGTCACGTAGCTACGGATCCAGCGAACCTTGTCGGGCATCTCCTCGTCGCCAATACGGGCCGAGATGGCGCCCTTCGCCTTGAGCTCTGCCGGGTTAGCCCAACCGTTCGCGCGAG
>JBEHXA010000311.1:0-8704 GCA_048498935.1 Myxococcota bacterium | reverse complement strand
ATGACTATTCCGTCGGGGTTTTTGCGGTTCCTCGGGCTGACGCTGTTTGCGTTTCTCGTTGGTTGCTCGGGCGAAGCCGAGCAGCAAGAGGGCGAGGACATTGGCAGCGTTTCGCAGGCGACCACGCTCTCGTGCTCGACGCCTCCCGCAGCCAACGAGTGTCGCTACTCACCCACGCAGGCCTCCGCGTCGAGCGTCGAAGCTGCAGGTAGCGCTTACGCCGCGAGCAACGCGATCGACGGCAGCTGTACGACGCGCTGGTCCAGCGCCTTCAGCGATCCGCAGTGGCTGAAGGTCGACCTCGGCACGAGCCGCCCGCTCTCGCGCGTCATCATTCATTGGGAAGCCGCGGCGAGCTCCGCTTACGAGCTTCAGGCATCGCCGGACGGCATTGCCTGGACCAAGATCGCGACCAAAGCCAACGCCACCATCACCGGCACCGGCAGCTCGCGCGTCGACACCATCGCCGGCCTGACCGCCTCAGCGCGCTACCTGCGCGTCTATTCGACGGCGCGCACGAGCACCTACGGCAACTCGATCTTCGAGCTCGAAGTGTTCGGAACCGGCTGCGGTCCCGCCCCCGGCTGCTCGATGATCCCGGTCTTCCCGGTGAGCGCCGCGGCCTCGTCGCTGGAGAACTCCGACAAGGGCGCCGAGAAGGCCATCGACGGCCTCTCCTCCACGCGCTGGAGCAGCGCTGCCTCCGACCCGCAATGGATCCGTCTGGATCTCGGCGAAACCCAACAGATTTCGCGCGTCCTGCTGGATTGGGAAGCGGCCTCGAGCGCCCGGTACGAGGTCCAGGCCAGCGATTCGACCTCCGGCCCGTGGACGGTGCTCGGTGTGCACACCGATAGCCGCGTCGGCCCGCGCACGGACGACGTCGGCGGCTTGATCGGCAGTGGCCGCTACCTCCGCATCTATTCGACCAAGCGCACCACGACGTTCGGCAACTCGCTGTACGAGGTGCGCGTCTTCCGCGAGAGCTGCAACGCCTGCGAGCAGACCCTGACGCCGAGCGCAGTGTCCGCTTCGTCGACCGAGTCGAGCGCCTACCCGGCGACCAAGGCGGTCGATGGCGACTACGGCTCGCGCTGGTCCAGCGCGTTCAGCGATCCGCAGTGGCTGCGTCTGGATTTCGGGCAAGAGCGCCGCATCAAGGACGTGATCATCAAGTGGGAGAGCAGCGCTTCCAGCAAGAATTACCGTCTGGAAGGCTCCAATTCCACGAATGGTCCGTGGACCACGCTGGTCACGCGCAGCAACCAGCCCGCGGGTGCCCGCACCGACATCCTGAAAGACGTCAACGGTCTAGCTCGTTACCTGCGGGTCTATTCCACCGCTCGCAACGGCAGCTACGGCAACTCCATTTACGAGATCATCGTGGTGGGCGGCGCCAACTCGCTGTCTTGCGCATACTGCGCGGGCGACGACGACCAGGACGGTACCCTCAACTGCCAGGACGAGTGCCCGCTCGACCCGAACAAGACCACCCCCGGCCAGTGTAACTGCGGCGTCCCCGACGTCGACACGGACGGCGACAAGGTCATGAACTGCGTCGACGAGTGCCCGCTCGATCCGCAGACGGCGTACCGCGGTCAGTGCGAGTGCCCGAGCACCCCCGCGCCCAACGGCACGGCTTGCAACGACGGCATTACCCCCGGCACCTTCGCGTGCAGCGCGGGCGTGTGCGGCAACCCGAACGCTCCGGCTGGGATGCCCCAAGCAGGCTGCTTCTTCAAGACCAACGGCTGGCACGTCTATTGGTTCTGCCCGGCCGCGACGGTCGCGCAGGCCACCACGCGCTGCGCCACGGTCAAGGGTCGCAGGCTGATTCAGATCGACACGCGCCAAGAGAACACCTTCGTCTCGCAGTTCCTGACCGGCGAGTCGTGGATCGGCGCGGTCGATCGCACCACCGAGGGCGAGTGGTCCTGGCTCAACGCCCAGGGCCAAGAGAAGAAGAAGTTCTGGACCGGCGGCGGTAGCGGCACGAGCTACAAGGGCTTGTTCCAAAGCTGGCTGAGCGGCAATCCCGGCAGCGACGCGGCCAAGGACTGCGGCACCCTCAGCACCGACCGCGCGTGGCGCGCGCAGAACTGCGCTGACTCGCGTCCGTACGTCTGCGAAGGCGTGTTCGGCCCCGGCTCCACCCCCGGCCCCGGTCTGCCAGAAGGGCAGCCCGCCGCGGGCCCCGAAGACATCATCCCCGGCTGGGATGAGTCCAGCAACGGCGGCAACAACAACAACACCGGCGGCACCGGCGGCGGCGGCAGCAACGTGCCCGAAGGGGACTGCGTCGACGAAGCCACCACCGATGAAGAGGTACAAAATCAGCAGCTGGAGCTGTGCGACCAGTACTGCGCCGAAGACTCGGTGCCGCGCCTCACCGAACAACAGTGCGCGGATTACTGCAAAGGTGCCGCCGAGGCGCCGCCGGTCGGAAAGACCTGCTCGGGCAACGGCGAGCCGCTCCGCCTCGTGCTGATGGATCAGAACGGTGTCGGAAAGTGCACCGTCGAAAATCAGAGCTGCGCTGGCATCAAATACGCCGGCATCATTCCCACGCATTGCGGCGTGCGCATGCGCTGCCTGGACGTGTCGCGCGACCCCGCCACCGGCGTGGTGTCGGCGCCGGATTGCGGTCACTGCGGCCCCAACAGCGCCTGCGACGAAGGCACCGGCAAGTGCATCAACCTCAACCTGCACACTGCGTGCGACCCCACCACGCGCAACGGGCTCGACTGCTTCGGCCAGTGCTTCGGCGAGGTCGGCTGCGGCATCGGCGTCGCCGACTTGAGCGACGGCGCTGATCAGCGCTGCAGCGAGACTCGCGTGTGCGCTCCGCCGTACGCGGTCGGCCTCAACGCCGGCAGCACTTTGGAGGACACGGCCCCGTGGACCGACGCCGCCCTCCCGGACCTGACGGCTGAAGCTCCGCCGGCGTTCTCGAACGACTTCGCCACGCCGTGCAACACGGAGCCTTGCGCGATCTGCCTCGGCGCCTCCGCGAACGACCCCGACTGCAAGCGCGCCGAGCGCCATAGCTGGTGCACGTACGACCAGACGACCACGGGCGCTCCGGACGCAGCCGTCACCGACAACAAGATCGGCGATCGCGGCACGGAGGCCAGCGTCGTCAAGTTCGAGATCGACCCGGCTGCCGATCTCGACTTCGACTTGAAGCCGCTGCCGTTCGGCGTCTCCAACTTCAAGGTGGAAGCGTCGGCGGCGGTCCGCGCCACGGCGAGCTTCAACTTGGGCAACATCCGTGGCCGAGTGGAGCTCGTCGACCTGCGCGGCGTGCTTTCGGCTTCGCTCTGCCGAGTTGCCACCGACGACTCGCACATCGAGGTGCTCGGCGTCGACTTCCTCCCGAAGTTGAAGGACGCCTCGCCCATCGCCGCTAAGGCGATCTTCGACACCGACAAGACCTGGAGCGGCGCGGCCGCTTGCAACGACGCCGTCCGCACCTACGTGGACGCGGTCGATCGCGCCAAGAAGGCACTGCGCGACGCGCAGGAGCTGATCAACCAGTTCAACACCGCGAAAGCCCAGGGGCACACCTTCAAGTCGACGTTCTGCACGACCGTTGCAGGACCCGGCATGCGTCCCCCGGGGATGGAGGGGTCGTGCGACGTCGAGACGCCGGCTGACACCGTCAACCAGTTCATCAAGTACTACGAGAAACAGGCGAACCAGATCGGCAACGCGCTCGACACGCTCTCCAAGAGCGTGCTCGATTCGTCGAAGCTCGGTCAAATCCTCGGTCTCTCGAACGGCGACGGCTTCGCGTTCTCGGCGCCCATCGGCGACGTGGGCAGCAAAGAGAGCGTCACGATCCTGGAGATGAACTTCCTGATCGGGCCGGTGCCCTGCAATCTGGAAGTGACGTCGTACCTCGAGTACGGCTTGCGAGGCGGCTTCGGGGCGAGCCTCGAGCCTTCCGCGCTCATCAGCGGTGGCGGCAAGTTCGCCAAGGCGAGCGCGATCATCACGCCGTACGCCAACTCGGGTGTGACGCTGTTCGTCGGGGTGGGCTTCAGCGCTGGGCCTTTCAGCCTGAAGCTGGGCATCGACGGTAAGGTCACGCTGGCCGATATCAACCTGCCCATCACCGCCGAGGCCGGTCTCACGGTGGTGCCGGAGAAGGACGACCGTCCTTTGTCGGCCGACCTCACCGGGCTCACCAATTACCAGGTGATATTCCCGCACACCTCGATCGGACCGCAGAAGTACAATTTCCAGTTCGACTACAGCTACGGCGCGACCTTCACTGCCAACAACATCTTGAATGGCAACATCGACGCGGCGCTCAAGATCAAGTTCTTCTTCTTCAGCAAGAAGTGGTCGAAGCGGATCGTTTCGTTCGACAGCGGGCTACACATCGGGCCCATCAACCTGATCGGCGGCGGCAGCTGGGACCAGGGCAGCAAGAAGCACGAGCAGGAAGTGCCTGCCGACGTGAAGACCTGGAAGAGCTCGTACGGGTCCGTGCCCTTCATGGGCCTGAACCTGGTGTCGATGCCCACTGCGCCCATAGCAGATGCGGAATTCAACCCGCAGCGAGCGACTCAGCTGTTCTACGACAGCTTGTGCCAATGCAAGCAGCCCGGCTCCGATTGTGCGCGTGACGACGACTGCTGCGTCGACACGGACAGCTGCTTCCAAGATCCCACGAACGCCAACCACCACTTCTGCCGGGCGTGCGGGCAGCCGGACTACACGACCACGTGCGGCAAGAAGGAAGACTGCTGCGGCGACGCCATCTGCAGCTCAGAACCCTACGAGACCTGCACCGAGCGGCCGGGACCCGGCTGTGACGGTTACACGGGCGGAGCAGGCGGTACGTCGGGCACGGCCGGCAGCCACACTGGCGGCACGCTGAACCTCTGCTTCCCCATCAAGGAGTGCGTGACGCACCAACCCACGACGGGCGTGTGCCGTCCCGCCCCCAGCGGCGGCACCGGCGGTAGCGGACCAGAGGGTCCCTTCTGATCATGCGCGTCTTCTCGGCTCGCGGTAGCCTCCTCGTCGTACTGATGCTCACCGGCCCGCTACTCGGGGCGTGTGACAAGAGGGCGGCTACCGCGACGGTCAATCCGGCACAGGTCGGCATCACCTGGACGCGCGAGAAGGCTCACCTGTTCGATCTCGAGCTCACGACGACCACCCAGCTCAGCGGCGCGCCGGCTGCACCGCCCGTCGTCCTGAAGGCTGGCATGGAGCTGAGCTTTCGGGACGAAGCCGGCTCGCAACAGGCACTGGTTCAGCTGCGCGAGCCGCGCCTGCTGGAAGGCGCGGGCAGGCCCGCCAACAACGCCGCGACCTTCGAAGCGGAGCTCGCAAAGACGTTCGCGGTCGAGCTATCGCGAGGCATCGTGAAAGCCTACTTCGAGCCGCCTTCAGTCGCGGCGACCGTGGTGGGGTTTCGGAGGCATTTGGTAGCGGCGCTCCAGTTTGGCGAGCACGCGTCCACCGGCACCTGGACGAGCTCGGAATGGGACGCGACGGGGCTCAGCGAGGTGGAGTACCGCGCCGTGGCAGGCGCCGAGCGCCGCTGGGACTGGAAGAAGATCGGCTACGAGCGCGTGGTGTCGACCCAGCAGCGCGCCGCCGGTTCGATCGACACGAACACCATCAAGCCCGAGGTAGTGCACTCGAGCGGCCAAACGGTCGCGGACGCATCCGGAATCGTGAGCGTCTCGCGAGACGAGACCCTTTCGGTGCCGGTCTCGGACTCGACCAAGCTGACCACTCACTTGGTGCTCAAGCTCGAGCGCAAAGGCTTCGGCCCGCCGATGCCCGCGAGCCAACGGCAACAAAACCTCAAGGATTTGCTGCGCGCCGAGGTCGGTACGCCGGCCGCGATCGCCGATCAAAAGTTGATCGATCAAGCGCGCATCGGCGCGCACACGTTCCCCGAGGTAGTCGCGAGCTTCAGCGCGCTCGAGGCCAAGCAAGGCGGGGCGCCAGCGTCAGCTGCTGAAGCGGGCCCGCTGTTTCATGCGCTCGTCGCGATCCTGCGACAGCAACCCGAGAACGTCGCTGCCGCGATCAAGCTCGTGCGAGCTCGCTCGCCGATCACGAACACGCTGATCGACGCGCTGGGCATGGCCTCCACCGCGCAGTCTCTGGAAAGCCTGAGCGCGTTGGCTCTGGATACGTCGCTGCAGAGCCCGGTTCGACTTCGCGCGGTGGGTAGCTTCATCCGCGCGCAGCAGCCTGGGCAAACTGCTTTCGAGCTCGCCGTGAAGATGCTCAAGGAGCCCCTGCTGCGCGAAAATGCGCTCTACGGCATCGGCTCCTTCGTTCGCCAACTGCGCGAACGGGGTGAGCCAGTCCTGGCGGATGCGGGCGTGCAGGTGCTGGCACAACAGCTGAAAAGTTCCGCCACAGCCGGCGATCGCGCCACCACGCTGATGGCCATCTCGAACAGCGGCAGCCCCGAGCTCTACGATGCTGCAGTCGCGTATCAAGCGGATAGCGATTCGAGCGTCCGACAAGCGGCCATCCAAGCCATTCGGCTGATGCCGCAGGCCGAGGCGGAGACGCGCCTGCGCGAGGTGCTCGGCCGCAAAGAGCGAGGCGACGTGCTGGCAGCCCTTCATGCGCTGGGTCGCCGTCCTCACGCTTCGCGCGAGTCCGTCGATCGCGTCGAAAGCATCGCCCGTCGCGATCCGTCACCAGAGCTCCGACGCGAGGCAGTACTCGTGCTCGGGTTCTGGAGCCAAACCTGGCCGGCCCTGGTGCCAGTGCTGGCCGAGATTCAGGCGAGCGACACGGATCAGCGAGTGCGCGAGGTAGCGAAACCGGCTGGCTCGCCATAAGCTGTGCCCATCCTTCGCACGGGCGCCGCCTGGCAGGAAGCACCGACAGCATGAAGAACTTCGCGACTCGAACCGGATGGATCGCTGGCTTGGCTCTCGCGCTGGTGGCGTGCAGCGATGACGGCGGCGGCGACGGCAACACCGCCGGCTCGGGCTCCGGCGGAAACGGCACCAGCGGCGGCGGTGGCTCCAGCAGCACCGCTGGCATGAGCGGAGGCGGGAGCAAAGCTGGCGGCAGCGGTGGAAGTGGCACCAGTGGCAGCACCGGCACTAGCGGCAGCAGCACCGGTGGTAGCACCGGCACTAGCGGCAGCAGCACTGGCGGTAGCACCGGTACCGGCGGCAGCGGTTCCAACCAAGTCTGTTCGCCCGGCAAAACGACGAAGGCCATCTTCGCCTACCCCGACCTGCTCCAGAACTGCGGTTTCGAGGGCAAAGGTGAGTTGGCCGGCGTGGAAGGGTATTACGCGAGCATCAAGCTGCCTGCCCCCATTGGCCCTGGTGACGAGTTCGCCTTCTCGGTAGGTCAGGGCGACCTGGGCGAAGGGAAGATGGAGCTCTGGGGCGGCACCGCCGAGTGCGGGGAAGCGCACGAGCTGCTCGCTACCGTTAACATTGCCGCCGGTGAGCAGCTCGGCACTTTGTGCATGACGGCCAAACCCGAGACCGGCACTTACCCTTACTTGATCTGGGTCATGTACATGGCCGGTATGCATGGAGACGTCACGCTGTGTCCCGACGTCTCGTGCCCGGGTGAGTAGCGGCATTCGGCGTCACCCGGAGCGAGACTTGTCGTCGCTTTCGCGCAAGTAGGCGCTCGCGATGGTGGCCTCGTCGACAAACCCCAAGAGCTTGCCGTTTTGATCGAGGACCGGCAGCTCCGGTAGCCGCTCGGTGCGCATCAAATCGAGAGCAGCGAGCACGCTGTCCTCGGCCCGAACGCTAGTCGGCGCTCGCATGATGTCGGACGCCGTGATGAGCGGTGCGAGCGCTGGCTCGCCTTCCAGGACCGACAGCTCGTCGCTCGTGACGAGGCCCAAGACGCGTCCGTCGCTGCCGAGCACCGGAAATACGCGCTGGTCTGGGGACTGCGAGGATTTCAGGAGCGTGTAGGCCGGATCGCCTACGGCGAGGTGGGGTCGGACGCTCCGTCGGAAAGGCAGCGCGTCGACCTTCACATGCTCCAAAGCCTGCAACAGACCGCGATTTTGGAGATGGATGCCATCCTGGTCCAGGAGGGCCTCGTAGATGGGGACTGGCCGAAGGTAACGAGCCAGAGCGTACGCGCTCATGTTGGCGATCATCAGTGGCAAGATCAGGCCATACCCAGACGTGAGCTCGATGATGATCAAGACGCTGGTCATGGGTGCTCGGATCGTCCCGCAGAACGTCGCGCCCATGCCCACCAGCGCGAATGCCCCCGCCGACTCCGGCCCATGGCCGAAGAGCGTGCGATCGAGCGAACCGAATGCGCCTCCCAGCATCGCCCCCATGAACAACGACGGCGCGAAAATCCCACCGGCGCCACCGCTCGAATACGAGAACACGGTGGCAACGAGCTTCACCGCCGCGAGCGTCAACAAGACCTTGACGGGCAGCAAACCTGAGAGCGAATCCTCGACGACGCGGTACCCGCCTCCGTTCACGCCCCCTATCCCGATCCAGTAGAGAGTCGTCACCGCGAGGCAGCCGGTCACCAGCCCTCCGACGGCCGGTTGGGCCCAGTCCGGAACTCGAGTCTGCGCGCGAAACTTTCGACGCAGGAGCAGCAGGCCGTCCGTAAACGCGATCGAGAGCAGACCCGCGGCAAGCCCCAGCGCTGCGTAGAGCAGCAGCGAGCGCGCTTCGCTCAGGCCGAACGCGCGCAGGACCGA
>JBEHXA010000310.1:0-8729 GCA_048498935.1 Myxococcota bacterium | reverse complement strand
CGCTCAGTCGGCTGCCGCTTCGGCGGCCGCGCCTGCCGCCCCTTCCGCTTCGGCGGCCGCGCCTGCTGCCTGGTTTCTCGGCCATTGGCAGGGCACTTACGAGGCGGAGCTGCATCGCATCGAGGTCGCGCTCGGCGGCGTCAAAGAGTGGAAGCAGGACGAAGGCAAGGTCGCCGTGGGCCCCGGGCAGTTGTCTCTAGAAGCCAAAACCGACGGCAGCGTCACCGGTAGCGCCAGCGGTCCGCTGGGCGAGCAAACGGTGATCGGCCACATCGAGGGCGATCGCGTGGCCCTCACGTTGACGTCGGCCGAGCCGAACGGCTTTCGCGGCGTGGTCATGGGCGCGCAAGCAGGCGCCGGGATCGCGGCGACCTTGAGTGCGTCGAGCGGCGACAGCCTGGTCGTGCGACAGGGCAAGGTCTCGCTCAGCAAGTCGGCAGCCGCGCCGTGAGGGTCGCGTGACGATCGAAGCGCAGCTGAGCGCCGTAAAACAGCGCATTCAAGCCGCCGCCATCGCCAGCCAGCGCAGGCTCGACGAGATCACGCTGGTGGCCGTTTCCAAGACGCAACCCGCCTCGGCTATCCGCGAAGCGTATGCCGCCGGTCAGCGCGATTTCGGCGAAAATTACGTGCAAGAGCTGGTGCAAAAGGGCGAAGAGCTGCGCGACTTGCCCGAGCTGCGCTGGCACTTCATCGGCCACCTGCAGCGCAACAAGGCGCGCTTCGTCGCGCCGCTCGCGGCGCTCGTGCACACCGTCGATACGCCCGAGCTGGCAAGCGAGCTGGCCAAGCGCTTCGTGGCCGCGCCCGGCACTCAGGGCAAGCGACTGAACGTACTGGTCGAGGTCAGCATCGCCGGCGAAGAGCAGAAGCACGGCGCAGCGCCGAGCGAGCTCGGTGCGCTGCTCGACGCGATCGACGCGCTACCGGCGCTCGCGCTCCGCGGCTTGATGTGCGTGCCGCCGCTCACTTCCGACCCCGCCGATGCGCGCCCGCATTTCGACGCGCTCCGCGCCTTGCGAGATCGCCACGGCGGCCCGACGCGCCTGCCGGAGCTCAGCATGGGGATGACCCAGGATCTGGAGCACGCGGTCGCAGCGGGCGCGAGCTTGGTCCGGGTCGGCACCGCGATTTTCGGTGCGCGAGCGGCCAAAGGCTGATTGCGCTAAGACTCCCGCGATGGCCAAAAAGGCGGCGCCGCACAGCTCGCCCACGCTGCTGGAAGCAGCCGCGCGGCGCGGTCACGCCGCCGGTCAGCCGCCGCCGCCGCTCGCGGATCGCATGCGCCCCCGCTCACTCGAAGAGGTAGTAGGGCAGAAGCAGCTGCTCCGCGAAGGCAAGCTGCTGCGCGAGGTGATCCAAAAGGATCGCGTGCCGTCGCTCATCTTGTGGGGGCCGCCTGGCTCCGGCAAAACGACGCTGGCCAACGTGATCTCGGAGCTCACGCGCGCCGAGTTCGTGCGTTTCAGCGCAGTGCTTGGCGGCTTGCCAGAGCTGCGCGAGTTGCTGGCTGCCGCGCGCGAGCGACGCGCGTATCAAGGCAAACCGACGATCTTGTTCGTCGACGAGATTCACCGCTTCAACAAGGGGCAGCAAGACGCGTTCTTGCCGCACGTCGAAGACGGCACCATCACGCTGATCGGCGCGACCACCGAGAACCCGTCGTTTTCGGTCAACGCGGCGGTGCTCTCGCGCAGCCGCGTTTTTCGGCTCGAAGCGCTCGACGAAACCGACTTGTCGCTCCTGCTGCAGCGCGCGCTCACGGACGCGGTGCGCGGGCTCGGTCACCTGGCGCTCGATGTCGACCCAGCAGCAGTCACGGCCATCGCCCGGGCAGCGCGCGGCGACGCGCGGCGCGCGCTCGGCATGCTCGAGACCGCCGTCAGCATGCTTGAAGGGGGCGCTCGGCTCGATCTCGGGGTCGTCGAGGCTGCGGCCGAATCGGCCACGCTGCTCTACGACAAATCAGGCGAAGAACACTACAACATCGCCAGCGCGCTCATCAAGTCGATGCGCGGCAGCGATCCGGACGCGGCGCTGTACTGGCTCCTGCGCATGCTCGACGCCGGTGAAGATCCGCTCTTTCTGCTGCGCCGCTTGATGATCTTCGCGAGCGAAGACGTCGGCAACGCCGACCCGCGCGCCATCGCGGTCGCGACCTCGGCCGACGCCGCTTTCCGGCGCATGGGCATGCCGGAAGGCCTCTACCCGATCGCACACGCCTGCCTGTACCTGGCCAGCTGCCCCAAATCAGCCGCCGTCAAAGCCGCAATCGGCGCCGCCCGCGCAGCCATCGCCGAGCACGGCGCCCTTCCGGTCCCCAAAAAACTCCGCAACGCCGTCACGCGCCTGATGAAGGACGAAGGCTACGGCGCCGGCTACCAATACCCGCCCGACTTCGAAGGCAGCGTCGTCCCCGGCGAAACCTACCTCCCCGAAGCCCTCGAAGGCGCCCGCTTCTACAACCCCACCCAACAAGGCCTCGAACAAGCCATCGCCGACCGCCTCGCTCGCCTCCGCAAACGCCCCTGAAGGGCCGCACAAGCTGAGTGATTTTCCATCACTTGAGTGAGTTCGCGGATCCATGGGCGCCAGATGGTGGCGATGAGGGTCGAGCGATGCCTCAATGACTACGTGCACGTATCCAACAAGGGGTGAACAGCTCGCACTTTTAGTGGGTTCGCCGGCGGCTTATTGAATACGTGCACGTAGTGATTTTCGGAATGCCTCAGGGCCTTGCAGAGCGTGCTCACCGCTCAGGGCACGCCCGCGAGCGCCCATCCTGGCGCTATCGGCGCTGGGTGGAGGCTAGGACGCTCCACCGGCCCGCCAGGACGCTCGACATGTCACGCAGCAAATGGGGCTGCGTTGTGGCAGCCCACGTTTTCAGGGCGCTTGCAGGACGCCGACGTAGGGGAGGTTGCGGTATTGCTCGGCGTAGTCGAGGCCGTAGCCGACCACGAACACGTCTTCGATCGTGAAGCCCAGGTAGTCGATGTAGACGGGTTTGATGCTGCGCGAGGGCTTGTGCAAGAGGGCGCAGACCTTTACGTCGGCGGGGCCGCGCGCCAGCAGTTGTTCGCGCAAGTAAGTGAGCGTCAGGCCGGTGTCGACGATGTCTTCGACGAGCAGCACGTGGTCGCCGGCGATGGGGCGCGTGATGTCTTGCGTGATTTGTACGACGCCGCTCGAGCGGGTGTCGTCGCCGTAGCTCCGGACACCCAGAAACTCCATGCGCAGTGGCAGCTCGATGGCGCGCGCGAGATCGGCGGCGAACATGAAGCTGCCTTTGAGCACGCTCAGCAGCACGAGCGACTTTCCCGCGTAATCTCGGGTGATCTGCTGCCCCAAATCGCTCACCCGCGCTTGCAGCTGCGCGGTGTCGAGGAGCGTTGCGGGAAGGGAAGTCATGGGCGCATGATCCTCGGACGCGGCGCGCGCCGCAAGGTCTCACTGGGTCACCGGGTTTCGAGGGGCGCCACGCGGCTCACCTCGAACGAAGCGCCATCGGTGGCGATGCGGACGCCGCCGGAGCGATCGGTGCGCAGCGCGACGATGCCGCGATCGGCGAGCGCTTGCAGCGTGACGGGGCGGGGGTGGCCGAAGCGGTTGCGCACGCCGGTCGAGAGCGTGGCGACGCGCGGGGCCACGGCGTCGAGAAAAGCGGGTGAAGACGAGGTGTGCGAGCCGTGATGGCCGACTTTCAAGAAGTCGGCTCGAAGCTCCGAACCGCGCTCGAGCAGGCGCGCTTCGGCTTCGCGTTCGGAGTCACCGGTGAGCAGGAATGCGCGGGAGCCGAAGCTCAGCCGTAGCACGAACGAATTGTCGTTCGCGCTCCAGCCAGGCTCGAAATCCGGACAGGGCGCCAGCACCTGCACGCGCACGCCAGCGACGATGCGAGCCCCGCACAGCTCCGCGGGGCCGCGCACCCGCACGCGCTTGTCGCGCGCGATGCGCAAGAGCCGCGCGTAGTCGGGACCCGCACCTTGCGCGGCGCCTTGCCCGGTGTCCCACAGCTCGCCCACGTCGATCGCCTCGAGCACGCTGATGAGACCCAAGAAGTGATCGGGGTGCGGATGCGAGAGCACCACGACGTCGAGATGCGAGCGACGGCGACTGCGCAGCTCGGGCAAGATCACCGAGCGGCCTGGATCCACCGGGCTGCCGACGAAGCCGCCACCGTCGACGAGCCAGGCGCTGCCGTCCGGAAAGTCGATGAGCGTGGAGTCACCTTGCCCGACGTCGAGCACGTTGGCTCGGAGCGAGCCGCGCGGCGCCCCGGCCGAGCGTTGACTGAGCTCGAGCAGCAATAAGCCCGCCGCAAAACCGCCCAACGCCACCACCCAGGCGCCGATACGCCGACCGTCACGAGCCACGACTTGGGCCACCATCCAAGCCGGCGCTACCAACGCGAGCTGAAAGCCGCTCGGCACCGGCAGGGCAAAGCGCAGCTGCCCTTGCTCGGCGCTGAAACGCGCGATGGCGCGCACCACCAGCAGCGCACCGCCACCTGCCAAAGCAGCACCGCGCTCCAAACCGGGCCAGAAGCTGACCACCGCGTGCAGCAAGCACAGCGGTAGAGACAGTGCCTCGCCAACCGGCCCGGCGAGCACGTTGGCGAATAGCCCCGCCAAGCCGATCTCCGATGAGAGCAACGACAACAGCGGCACGCAGGGCAGCATCGCGGAGAGCGTCGTCGCCAAGCTAGTCGCGAGCCATGCCACCGGCTTGGGACGAGCTCGCTCCGCCAAGCGCGAGAACGCCGGACCGATTCCGATCAAACCCGCCGTTGCGGCGACCGAGAGCAGAAACGACACGTCGCAAGCGACCAGCGGATCGAGCGCTGCGCCGATGAGCATCGACGCGGCCAAGCACCGAACCGGGCTGGGTCTGCGCCCAGCAGCGGTCACCAAGAACCCGATTGCCAACATGTACGCGGCTCGAAACGCCGACCCGCTGCCGCCGGCAAAGTCAGCGTAAATCAGGGCAAGGGCGATGCCGACGGCCGCCGCAGCGCGGGTCGCCTGCACCGCGACCGCGAACGCCTCGATGCGCACGAGCAGAAAGGCGAGCGCGTTCACCAGCGCCACGACCGCGAACACCAGGTGCGTGCCGCTCACCGCGAGCAAATGAGAGAGCCCGCTGGCCCGAAACGCCGCGTCGTCTTCGGGATCCAGATCGTTTTCACCGAGCACCAGCGCGCGCGCCAACCCGACGGAGAGCGGCGGAAATGTGGCTTGAATGCGCGCTCGCACGTGGCTGCGCGCGTGATCGATCAAGGCGCGGACACCGAAGCCGCGTTGCTCGATGCGCAGCGATAGCGCGCCGCCGCTGGCGAGCGCACCGCTGCGCGCCGCTCCCGGGCGGGGATCGGGCGCGCCGAAATTGCGAAACAGTTGCACCGGCGCAAAGTCCGCCACACCGCTCACACGGTCGCCGCGAGCGAGTTCGGTGGGGCCGCCGTACAGGCGCGCACGAAATGGTGGCAAAAGGTGCCCATCACAATCAGCCTCGCTGACCCGAGCTACGAAGCCGAGCGTTCCGTTCAGCAGCACCGGTGACGTCGCTACCTCGGCCGAGAAGGCGCAGCGGCGCGGGCCCCCGAGCGCATCACGCAACGCGAAGCGCCGGTCGTCGAAGGTTTGCAGCGCGACGGCCGCGCGCAGCGCCCCGAGCCCGAACAGGCAAGCGCACACGAGCACTCGACGGCGCCCCAACGCTCGCGCCGCGATGGCGAGCGCTACGCCAAACCCGCTGATCGCCGCCAAAGGAGCGAGCGGCACCGTGCCGCCCGCGACGAGCGAGAGAGCGGCGGCAACCAGGGCATCGATCCCCACGCTGTCGACCACTGCACGCCCTGCGCCAAATGGCGACGCCCCGCGAGCGCGCTGAGAAGTCGCTCACGGGGCGTGGAGAAGCCTGGCCGCCAGCTGGCGCGGCCAGGTCAACGGTCAGGTCCGGTTATGGGCTGACCGCGCAAGCGTCGGCGCAATCCGTAGCGGTGCCGCCGTAGCAAGTACAGAATTGGCAGGCCGTCGTACATTGGCAGCTGTTGGCCATCGTACAAAGGTTGCCCGTCTGCGGAGGCGGCTCGCTCGAGCCGTCGTCGCTATCGTTGTCACCGAGACCGTTGGCGTCCAAGCAGGCGCTGAGCGCGTCGAAGTACGGAGCGCACTGCGCGGCCAGGTCGCCGCACACGTCCGCCAGGTTCACCCCGCAACTGTAGAGCGCCGTGAGTTGGCTCCTGCACGGAGCGATCACCGCTTCTTCCAATTCCGAAAACGAGCATTCGTCAGCGTCGCAGCTCGTTTCCGTGTCGGGACAGGCGTCGAGACGATCGCAGAGTCGCTCGCAGAGTTGTCCGAGGTTTCCACCACCCGTCGTCGGCGGTTGGTTCGGCTGCCCGGGTTGCGGCTCTCCCGAAGGAGCTTGTCCCGAAGGAGCTTGTGACGAGTTGGGCGGAGTGTCCGCCGCATTCCTCGGCGGCTGATCCGGGTTCGACGGCGCCGCCGTGTCGTCGTGCGGAGCAGACGAAGCCGTGCCCGCTGGCCCTCCGGAGCCACAACCGACCGTCACCCAACCCAATACTACGAAAGCTACTGCACCAAGGCGTCGATAGGCCACGCAAGCCTCCTCGCAAAAGTTCGGCGCGACCCAGCGCGCCGGCATCAAAGCGTAAATGAATCGGGGCGCGGCGCAAAGCCGCGCCGGCCCGCACCGGAGCCACTTCGAGAAAGCTCCGGTGCCGGCGGCGATGTGCTCAGAAGTAGTACAGAGCGGCGACGTTGCTGGTGAAGATGTTCCAGGGATTGTCGCCCACGGTGGTCGACCAGCTGAAGTGACTGGCCGTGACGTCGTCGCCATCGTCCGGCGTGTAAGTCTGGGAGTCGAGGTTCATTCGGACGCCGACGCTGCCTTGCAACGAAAGCTGCGGCACGCCGATGAAGCCGAAATGGATTTCGGCGCCGGCGCGCGCTCCGACGTCGAAGTGGAACCCACTCTGGGTGGCGTTGGTGTCGTCCGGGTCGAGGCTGGCGAGCCCGACGTTCATCTCGGGCACGATCTGAAAGCTGAAGTGACCAGCCGAAGCCAGTGACAGCGGCACGCCGCCATGGAGCATGAACACCTTGAGGTTACCGCCGTCGACGCTCACGCCGCCCGATTCCGCGGAGAGATTGTCGATGCCGAAGCCAACACCGGCGTCGAGGCCGACCATATCGGTGAACCAGTAGCGGATGCCGATGACCGGCGTGTTGATGGTGGCCGTGGTCGACTGCACATCATCGAAACCCATGGGGTTTGCAGCAGCGATGGTCAGGCCGTTGCGACCCAAGTAGCCGAAGGCCAAACGACCCACGACCGCGTCGTGATCGGAGGTACCGGCAACCGCCGCAGCTTGCGGGGCGGCGCCCGGCAAAGCCATGCCGACCTGGCCGGAGCCGTCGGTCGAGGCGGTTGCAGACGCATCGGTCGGCGCCGGAGCAGCGGGCGGGGGCGCAACCGCGGGGGGCGGCGGGGCGGGGGCGGCCACGGGCGCGGGCTCGGGCGGCGGGGCGGGGGCCGGGGCCGCGGGCGCGGCGTCCGGAGTTTGAGCGAAAGCACCGCTGCTGAGCAGCAGTCCGGCGAGGCCAGCGAGGCAGCCAACGATCCTGAGCTTGTTCATCAGTTCCTCCGAAAAGCGGTCTTCAAGCGCCGGCACCCTGCCAAGCTGCTAGCTTGCAGGAGCCGGATTTCCCAATACGGAGCGCATGCTCCTCTGCCTGCCTCGATTCATGCAAGATTGCGGCAACTCCGGGCGCTAGACCGAACCCTCGGCCGTGAAGAAAACCCGCGCAGACGTTCGACTTATGGAGCTCGGGTTGGTCGAGAGCCGAACCCGCGCTCAGGCGCGCATTCTGGCGGGCCAAGTGTTCCTGGGCTCGCAGCGCATCGATAAGCCGGGCGACCCCGTAGCGGTCGACGCGGTGCTGCGAGTCACCGAGCTCGAGCGCTACTGCTCACGTGGCGGCGGCAAGCTCGAGGGTGCGCTCGCCGACTTCGCGCTCGATGTCACGGGGCTGATCGCGGTCGACGTCGGCGCGTCGACCGGCGGCTTCACGGACTGCTTGCTCCAGCATGGCGTCCAGCGCGTCTACGCCGTGGACGTGGGCCACGGGCAGCTCGCCGAGAAGCTGCGGCAGGACGCGCGCGTGGTCGTGATGGATCGCACCAACGCTCGTCACCTCACCTCGAGCAGCTTTCCCGAACCGATCGCGCTGGTGGTGGTCGACGCTTCGTTCATCAGCCTCGATAAGCTGCTCCCGGCCATCGCCGGCTTCTTGCCGAGCGGCGGGCGCCTGCTGTCGCTGATCAAGCCGCAGTTCGAGGTCGGGCGCGAAGAAGCGACCCGCAGTCGCGGCGTGATCACCGATCAAGCGGTGCGGGCGCGCGCGGTGGAGACGGCGCTCACGGGCGTTGCGGCGGCAGGCTTCGAGCTCCTCGGCGACCACCCCTGCCGCGTCCCAGGACCGAAGGGCAACGTCGAGCACTTCGTGCTGGCCCAAAGGTCCTAGCCGCTACGACAAAAGACCCACGCGCCTCAAAACGCGAGCACCCAGATGTCGTAGAGGGCGTGTGTCCAGACTACGGGGGCGAAGCCCCGAAACACGTAGATGAGCGTGAACACGAGGCCGCACACCCAGCGGAACACGAACGAGCGCAGCTCGAACGGCTCGCCGAACTGGCCCAAG
>JBEHXA010000309.1:0-8745 GCA_048498935.1 Myxococcota bacterium | reverse complement strand
TGCTGCCGCGAGCTCGCCTGGCGGCAAGTCCCGCCCCATGGTGGCCGCCAAGAGCGCGCCACCGGCAATTGCCTGCGCGGCCCGGGTCACGATCAAGTCGACGAAGCCGCGCGCGCGCGCCTGTTGCTCGACGGGCGCCCACAGCAGCTCGGAGGCGACCCGACCGAGCGAGTTACGCAGCGAGGTGTCGGCGCCTTTCAGCACTACCACTAGCCAAAACGGCGCGGCCAACAGCGCCGTCGTGGTCCCGCCGAAAGCGAGCAGCAGCGGCGCAGTCAATGCCAGACCCACGACGCCGATGCGCTGCACGACCGGCCCGGTGATGACCACCTGCAACAGCAGCGACCCGAGGCTCAGCAGCACCTGATAGCGAGCGAAGAACTCACCCAGCTCGCTAGGCGCGAGCGTGCGGGAGACCTTGGTTTTATACAGGTAGTCGATCACCACCGACGCGCACACCGACAGCACCGCCATCGCTGCGAGCCGCAGCAGAAATGGATCGTGGCGCACCGTCGAGAGCTCGGTACGCTGGAGCGGTCGAGCGGAAGCGACCGCGCTCGAGCCCGGTGCGCGAGTGGGCGGAGCTGCCTCCTCCACAATGAGCCGCGCCGCCACTGCAGCCGCCGTGAAGTACAGGAGCGTCGCTACACCCAGCAAGCTACGCACCGGCATTACCGGCAAGAGCAGCGCCGCGACGCCGCCACCGGCCACACCGCCCAGCACTCCGCCGGAAGCGAGCGCCCCGAACAAGCGACGGCTCTGCGCGGCGGAAAATATCGTGCCGGCCAAAAGCCAGAACTGCCCGACGAGCAGCGTGGCCGACGACGCGCCGAACACATAGAGCCCGAACACCGAAGCGGGGTCGGGCGGGCGCATCCGAAACCACGCGGCCGTGAAGGCCGTCATGATGAGCGAGACGACCAGCGCATTCTTGGGCCCCGCGCCGCGCGTGAGCCGAACGCTGACCGGCGTGAGAGCAACCATGGCGGCGGCCGTGGCCATGTAGACGAAGGCCAGGTTGCGCGGCGGCAACTTGGCCAGGAACAGCGCGTCTCGAGCCGTCTCCAGCACCGTGTGGGCGGAAATGGTGAGGAAAAGTACCGAAAAGACTCCCCAAAACGCCGCACGCTCGCCATCCCGAAGGTCGACGAGGCGGTGGACGGACAATTTCACGGGGGATCCTAGAAAAACGATGGTTTGGGCGGCGCCGACCTTGCGGGCCCGATGGCCCGGGCCTACTTTTTAGGACAGATGCTCGGTTGTCACCAGCAGCAGAACTTGGGCGAGCACGCTCGAGCCAAGGCCATCAGTCTGGGAGTGATTCTCAGCGGGGTCGCGTTGGGCTGGGCGCTGCTCTCCACCGAGCTCGGTCTCATCAAGCAAGTCGGCTGGCTCATCGCCGTCCCGGTTGCGCTCTCGGCATACCTGCTGATTTCGGGTGCTGCGGGCATTTGCATCGTCCAGGGCTTCAAGGGCTCGCGCGTCGTGGATCACGGCGACGAGCAGGTCTTGGACCCGCAAGCGCGGGCGCGCCTCCGCATGCGCGCCCTCTACGCCGTATCGGCGAGCCTGGCGATCGCGCTGGCGTTCACCCTGGCGTTCGTCACCAGCGGCTGACGCGCTCAGCGATTGTCGACGAGCTCGCTGTCGGGCTGCGAGTCACGCGTCTGAGCGGCTGCGCGAGCCGCAGCGCGGCGGGCGCGGGCTTCGAGCGCATCGAGCGATGACGCGCCGAGGTGCGCAGCAGCCGAGGCGGCCTCTGCGTCGACGTCTTCGCCACGCACGTCGACCTCCTCGACGTCGAGCGGACCGTCGTGCGGCGCGTCCTCGAACGTGAGCACGTGATCGAACAGCGCGTCCGCGTTCTTGAACTCTGCAACTAGCGGCGCCACTTCGCCACCCTTGAGCGCTCGCACGCCCACGCGCATGGCCTCGTTGAGCGTGGCTTTCACGCCGTCGCCCTTGGCCGCGTTGGCCGCAATGAGCGGCACTGACCCGTCCAATTTCAGCTTGCGCCGCAAAGCCGCCGGCGAAAGCGCGCCTTCCACGTCTTGCTTGTTCGCCTGCACGATCAGGCTCACGGGCTCGGTGCGCCGTTTGATCGACGCGCGCAGGCGCGCGAAGGTGCGCTGCGTATCCGGGATGGCGGCGGGGCTCGAGTCGCACACGAAGACCACGACGTCGGCCATCGCAACTAGCGGGCGGCGCCGATAATTGCGCTCGATTTGGCCCGGCACCGTGATCAGCTGAAACGAGAGGCCAATGCCGCCGTGCTTGGGCCCTTCGATCTCGAGCCAGTCGAAGAACATCGTCCTGCCCTTCAGCTCGGCGGGCGTCACGATCTCGCTGCGCCGCGAGGGCGGGATGATCTCGTGCACGCGCTTGAGGTTCGTCGTCTTACCGGCGAAGCCAGGGCCGTCGTACACGATGCGCACGACGTGGCACTTCCGCGCGGAATCGAAGGACGCCATGTCCTTTGCTAACGCGAGCGCGCTGGTGCCCGCAAGGGTAGCCCTGCCTCACGGGGTCGCTTGCCCCAACCAAAACGCGATCTGTGCAGTGATTGCGGCAGTTTACAGTGCCGATCGCGTTTGATAGCTTGTGCGCGTGAATCAGGGCGCTCCCCCGCCGGGCGGCTACGGCCCGCCCCCTGGAGGTTACGGCCCGCCCGGAGGCTATGGGCCACCCGGTGGCTACGGCCCACCTGGCGGCTACGGGCCGCCGGGCTACGGAAACTTCCCGGCTGGTCCAGCGGGCGGCTACGGCACGGCGATCGTGACATACTCCGAGAAGTCGCGAGGCACCGCCTTCATCCTGTCGTTCTTCCTCGGCTACTTGGGCGCGGACCGTTTTTACCTGGGGCAGACGGGCCTGGGCGTGATCAAGCTGCTGACCTGCGGCGGTCTCGGCATCTGGCACCTGATCGACATGATCCTGGCCGCGCTCGGCGAGCTCAAAGACAGCGAAGGCAAGCGTTTGCGGCCCCCCGAGCCGGTCGAGGGAGCGCCGAGAGTGAACGGCAACCACGTGCTCTTGGCGGGCGTGCTGGCGGGAAACCTGGGGATCGATCGCTTCTTGCTCGGCCACACGGCGCTCGGCGTCATCAAGCTGCTGACCTGCGGCGGCCTTGGCATTTGGCATGTGATTGATCTGGTGCTCGTGGCCACCGGCAAGCTGAGAGACGCCCAGGGCAACTCGCTCCGCTGGTAGCTCCGAGCGCGAGCAAAATTCTGGGAACGCTTCCAGTTTCTTGAGATATCGTTGCCGCGTGCGCTGGCCGATTGCGATTTTGCTCCTGCTCGCGACGTCGGTCGCGTGCGACGACGACGACTTCTGCGGTCCGGGCGAGCCTTGCGCTTGTCGCGGCGGGCACGAATGCCTGCTGAGCTGCGAAGACGACGGCTGTAACCCGACCTGTTCGAGCCTCGAGCATTGCGCAGCCGAATGCCCGGACAACTGCAGCTTCGAATGCTCCGACGCGCAGGAGTGCAGCAGCAGCTGCGGCGACGACTGCAACGTGAGTTGCCACAACGCCGTGGGCTGCACGGCCAGCTGCGGTGAGCGCTGCCACTTCGAATGCCACGACATGAACCGGTGCAAGGTTCAGGCGGGCGATCACAGCACCATCGAGTGCAGCCAATACACGCGCTGCGACGTCGAGTGCACCGGCAGTTGTCGAGTGAGCTGCAACAATCCGAGCGGCTGCAGTGTCACGTGCCTCGGCGCAGCTGCGCCCAGCCAGTGCGCCGACGGCAGCCAGGCCTGCGGCGCCTGCTAGCACCGACCTCATGGGCCGAGGGCGAAACAGTCCCGTAACGGAAAAAGCCGCTGAACGTGCTACCAATGGGGCGTTCCCCCATGCCGGCTTCCCCTCGCGACCCGACCCACGCTGAACGCCTCGACACGCACCAAAAGGCGCTCGCCATCAACCTCGACGCCAAGCGCTACGGCACCTTCGCCGAGATCGGCGCGGGCCAAGAGGTGGTGCGGTGGTTCTTTCGCGTCGGCGGAGCCGCGGGCACGATCGCCAAGAGCATCTCGGCCTACGACATGGCCGTGAGCGACGCCATCTACGGGCAAACGCAGCGCTACGTCGCGCGTCAGCGCCTGGAGAGCATGCTCAACTACGAGCACGAGCTGAACCTCAAGCGCCTGCGCGAAGCGCGCGGCGACACCACGTCGTTCTTCGCGTTCGCAGACACCGTGTCGGCCCGCAACTACAAGGGCACCAACGAGTGCCACGGCTGGATGGGAGTAAAATTCCAAGCCCATCCCCGCGATCAAGACAGCCAAATCATCATCCACGTGCGGATGCTCGACGTGGAGAACGCGCTCCAGCAGGAGGCGCTCGGCATCGTGGGCGTGAACCTGCTCTACGGCGCCTTCTTCATGCATCACGACCCGGATCGCCTGGTCGAGTCGCTACTCGACAGCTTGACCACGCAGCGCATCGAGATCGACATGATCGAGTTCTCGGGTATCGAGTTCCGACACGTCGACAACCGCGTGATGAGCTTGAAGCTCGTGCAGCTCGGGCTTTCGGGCGCCGCCATGTTCGGGCCAAAAGGCCAAGTGCTGCAGCCCGCCGAGGTCCTCTACAAGAAGCCGGTGCTGGTCGAGCGCGGCAGCTTTCGGCCCGTGTGCCGCGTCAACATCGACATGCTGCGCTGCGCTCGTGAACAATTTCAGCGCACGCTGGGCCGCGATGAGGACATCGTGGAGCTCGCCGAGATCACGATGCGCAACTTGATCGTCGGCGGACAGATCGATTATCGCGATTTCTTGGCGCGCGCCGACGTGCTCGCGGCGGCCGGCAAGACCGTGCTCATCTCCGATTACTTCCAGTACTACCGCCTGGCAGGCTACCTGCGCCGGCATACATCGCGCCCGGTCGCGATCACGCTGGGCGCGTCGAGCTTGCTCACGCTATTCGACGACAAGTACTACGCCGATCTCGACGGCGGCATCCTCGAGTCGTTCGGGCGTCTCTTCAAAAATGACCTCAAGCTGTACGTGTACCCGTACCTCGACCCCGAGACACGGAAGCTGTCGACGGTGCAAAACCTCGAGGTGGCGCCCGACCTACACAAGCTCTACGGCTATTTGGTCGATCGCGGCTGCATCCAACAGCTCGAAGACTACGACCCGAGCTGCCTCAGCATTTTCTCCCGCGACGTGCTGGAGCGCATCAAGGCCGGCGACGACAGCTGGGAAGCCATGGTTCCGCCCGAAATCGCCGAAATCATCAAGCGCCGCGGCTTTTTCGGGTGCAAGCGCAGCGAGGGTACGCCCGCCGCGGCCCCCGATCGCGCGCGCTACGAGAACTGAACCATGCTGGCGCGGAGCGGGTTCGGCTCGCGCGCGGCTCGCTCGGCGAGCGCCAGCGCGCCGACGATGCCCGCCTGCTGACCGAGCAGCGGCGGCACTACGTATTGATCGATACCCGTCATGATCGCGTCGGCCTGGACGTAGCCGCAGAGCGACTTGGTGAGGTGCTTGCGGACGAGCGGGAACAGCTGCTCGACCTGCATCACGCCGCCGCCCAAGATCAAGCGATCCGGCGACAGCACCAGCACCAGCGTGGTGAGCGCTGATGCGATGTAGCGAGCCTCGAGATCCCAGGCGGGATGATCGGCGGGCAAAGACTCCGGCCGCTTGCCCCAACGCGCCATCATGGCCGGCCCCGACGCGACACCTTCCCAGCAGCGCGCTCCGTGGAACGGGCAGTCGCCCGTGAAGGTCAGATCGTCGGGCTCGCGCGGCAAGAGCAGGTGCCCCATCTCGGGGTGCACCAGGCCGTGCGCGAGACGCCCACCGACGAGCGCGCCGCCGCCGATGCCAGTGCCGATAGTCACGTAAACAGCGGTATCGAGACCTTGCGCGGCACCCCAGCGCGCCTCACCCAGCACTGCGCCATTCACGTCGGTGTCGAACGCGACTGGCACACCGAGCGCTTGCTCGATCGGGCCGACGATGTCCGCGTTGCCCCAGCCCGGCTTGGGCGTGGTGGTGACGTGGCCGTAAAGTGGCGCACCACGACGCAACTCGATCGGGCCGAAGCAACCGATACCCAACGCATCGACCTTCGGTTGAGCGCGAAAGAAATCGATACACCTGGCGAGCGTCTCCTTCGGAGTCGTCGTGGGAAAGCGTGCTTGAGCTTTGAGATCCTCTGGCCCCGTGCCGACCGCACAAACGAACTTCGTGCCGCCAGCCTCGATCGCTCCGTACAAAGACATCGGTGAAGCATCATGCCACGGCTCGCGCGCGTTTCTCCTGCAAATTCAGCTACGACGCCGTTCGTCCAGGTGAGCTCGCTGAGGCACCGCGCAGCGACGACAGCGCAGCGCGCGCTTTCGTCGCGCGCGCTCAGTCGCAACAGCTCGGAGCGACGCTCACTGCAACCAGTGATGGAGGACCGCGATTTCTGCGGCTTCGACTGCCTGACAGCTGACTGCCTATGATTCGTTCATCGCGTTCTCGATGCAGCATGGCGACCTTCGACGCGAGCTCGGCGCGCCGCGACGGCGCGACATGAGACGGCCCGCGTCCTCGATCCTCGAGCTCCAGAAACCTGTCTAGACAGGTTCCGTCGGCCCCTGCCGCGGGCGGAGCGAGCCCCGGCATGCGAAGCCGCGCGTCGCCCACACGTTGCTCGCAAGGCCTCGAATTTCAACGGCTGTTCTGTGAAAGGCGCGCCCGAGGAGCGAGTGCGCGTGTGCGTGATAGACTACGAGGTTGGAATCGCTCTCGAGCTTCCTCAAGACCTGGTTGTTGGCGACGCTGCTCATCGTCGCCTACGCCTGGCTCGACCTGCGACTAAACCCGCACCTGGCGGCCGAGACTGCGTTCACGCTCACGCCCGACGTATCGCGACTCTCGGACATGTGGGATTGGGGAGGGCGCCTACTGCACCATCGTGCGCTCGGTTTGCTGATCGGCAACGCGGTGGCGCTGGGCGGCATTTTGGCGATCCTGATGCGCGGCGCGCTCGCGCTCGTGCGGCGCGCGCGCACGACGACTGAAGCACCGCGTATCAGCATCGTGCCCGCGTCCGTTCCGACCAGCGTGCCGCCGCCTGCTCCTTGAGCACGCGCAGCCGAATGCGCCGTCGCTTGGCGGCGCGCTAGTCGCAGCCCGGATGCAGCTCGCGGGCAGCGCCTACTTCGATCGGGAAGGAAAGAGCATTCGCGCGCGCGAGGCGCTGGGGATCCGACAAGTCGTAAGCATAGGCCGAGGCTGAGAGCTCCCACTGCAACGAGCCTGCCGGCAAATGAGCCGGCACCGAAAACTGATCACGACGAACACCGATCTGATCCAAGTAAGCGAGCATCTCGTCGACGTCGCGGCAGGTCGGAAAGACGTGAGAAACGACGATCCAAACGCGCGCGGCACCGCGAAAGCGATCCAGCTCCTGTAAGTGCTGACGCTGGGCGGCGTAGGGGTGCGCGCCGAAGGTGTATGCGGCAGCAGAGAAGCCGTAACGCGGCGCATAGTATTGGAACGCTTCTCGCGTTTCTCCGTAGACGTAGAGTCGGTCAGCGCCTCCGCCGTGGGCACGAATGTGCGCGAGCACCGGCTTGATGTGTTCGACTTGATAAGGCGGCAAGGCGCCCAACACCGGGTAGCAAGCGACGGCGCTGAGCAGCACGAGAGCACCAGGACCCGCGGCGGGCGCGAGCTTCGCAGCGGCGCGGCCCACGACGTCGATACCTTCGGCCAGCGCGACGAGCAGCCCCGGAAGCAGGAACAAGAGCAGCCGATCGTAGAACGGATACTTTTGCGCGACACCGGCGAGCAGCGTGAGCACGAGCGGCAGGGTGAGGATGAGGGCCTCGCTGCGGCAGCGACGGACGAGCGAGAGCGTGCCCAGCACCGCCAAGGCGGCGAAGCCGAACTTGAGCGGATACCAAAGCCCCGCCGACTCGACGCCGCCGAAAATGCGCACGAAGGCCTTTATCGGCCAGAGCAAAGCTTCGGGTCGCCAGAACGGCAGGGGCATGAAACCCGGCGACCACCACGTTTGCAGGAAGGCGCGCCGCTCGTCCGAAATCATCGACTCCGCCCAGCGCGCCGCAAAGAAGGCCGACCCTGCCCAGCTGGCGATCACCACGCCCAGCTGCGGCAGATCCCGCCGGCGCAGGCCCAGGCGCTCCTGCCAAGCCACGAGCAGTAAACCGCCCGAGACACCGACCAACACCAAGATTGCCGGATGCGAGAACCAGGGCGCGAGCGCCCCGGCGAGCATCATGAGCAAAGCGTCGCGCCAGGTGAGGGACGGTAGCCTCGCGGCGAACAGCGCCAGCAAGACGAGCGCTGGAGCCAGCGCAGCGTCGATGGCGTACTGCTTGGTCAAGCCGGAAAAGTGGATGAGCGGCCCTGCAAACGCGATCAGGGCCACCGCGACCGGCCAGGCCGTGCGCCTGAGCAAGCGGCGCGCGAGCGCGGACCCGACGAACAAAGTGGTGATGCCGCCCAGGAACTGGGGCAGCCGCAGCGCCAGATCACTGCCTCCGAAAATCCGATAGGCGGCGTGCATGAGCAGCAGCACGCCGCTGGGCGCCGATTGATCGCGATGTAGCGGCTGAGTCAAGAGCTCGTCGAGCGAGCGACTCACGACGCTCAGGCTGAGCATCGCCTCGTCGAGCCAAAGCGAAGTGTCGCCCAGGTATTGCATGAGCCGGAGCAGCACCCCCGCGCCGAGCAGACCGAATACCAGCCAGGAAGTCGCGTCGATGACGCGCC
>JBEHXA010000308.1:0-8776 GCA_048498935.1 Myxococcota bacterium | reverse complement strand
CGAGAGAGCGCGCGCGCAAGAGCGCGAGCAAGGTCGTGGTCACGCGCCGTTCGAGCTCGAGGCGCTCTTCACCTGCCTGCTGGCGCAAGCGCTCCACCACTAGCTCTGCGCTGGTGAAAACCAGGCGATCGAGGCGAAAGGTAACGCTAGCTTCGAGGACTGTACCGGCCCCGTCGGCTTGGGTGACTCGGTAGGGATCGTCGGTAACGGGAGTCAACCGTAGCGCTTGATCGGTGTTCCGCACCGCGCGCAGCCTGAGCTCTGGCAGGAGGGCCGAAGCGCGCGAGCGCGAAGCCAGGCCGTCGAGGCGGCGCCGTTCGGCCGCCGTTCCCGCCAGCGCCAACGCGGCGCGCGTCGCGCGACCGGAGAAGTCGGCGAAGATCTGCAGCTGAGCGAACGTCAGGAGCGACTCGGTGGCGCGAGGTGTCGGCGTCGTTCCAGCCGAATTCGGTGCCTCGGCTACGGCAAGCTCGATCTTCGGAGGCGTGGGCGTGGTCGCGGTCGAGAGCAGACGAGGCCGCGCCAGCCTGTCGAACGGCACGTTCAATGTGACCCATGCTGCGCGCTCTGCGAGGTCGTCGGCGTCGCTCAGGCGACCGTGGAGTGCGATCTCCAAATGCCCGAGATCGTCCGCTTCTTGCGCGCGGGCGCGCGCTCCCGCGGTGCAGAGCAAGACGAACGTCACAGTTAGAGCCCCCAGCTTGGCCATGCGGGGCCCATCGGCCAGCGCCAGGACCAGTTTCGCGCGGCGCGCCAGCGCCGGTAGTGGCCCTCAGAGACCGGCAGCGCCGCGCGCCGCTGCCTCTAGCTCGTCGTCGTCGGAAACGCCCGGCGGCTCGAAACCGGCGCTCTCGGCGCTCGGGACGACGCGCGCCACCGTCATGGGGACAAAGCCGTCCCGCGTGAGCTCGCCCAGCGCGGCCCGCACTTCAGTCCCCGGGGGGAAGCGGCGCAGCCAGAACCCACCGGTAGCGAGCGCAACGCGATGATCTTCTTCTTCCACCGTAGCGCCTTGCGGATCCGGCAAGACCGCGACGCTGCGCACGTGAAGCGCGTCGCTCAGCATGGGGAGGCGCCAATAGACGAACGCGCGACCGTTGGATTGCAAGACGAGCACGGCGGGCTCGAACGGCTCCGCAGCAGGCGCGGGGTCCGCGGCTCCTTCAGGCTCCGCAGCGGCCGCGAGTTCGGGCTCGGCCACGGGCGCGGCGGCTGGCTCGGAGACGACGAGTGGGGGCGGCTCGGGTGCAGGCGGTGCAGGGGCGGCGACTGCGGGGGGCTCGGGTGCCGGAACTGGCGCTGGCGCCGGTTCCGGTGCTGCAACGACTGGAGGTGCGGGCGGAAGCTCGGGCGCTGGGGCAGCTTGCGGCGCGGGCTGTTGCGGCGCGGGCTCGGGGAGCGTCGCAGCTTCGGCTGCGACGACGGGCTCCGGCGCCGACGACTGGGGGCGCGGCTCGTTCGAGCCCGACCGACGACGGCGCGACGGCCCGAGCTCGCGTTCCTCGACCAAGCGCTGGCGCAGAGTGGCTGCGCTGGCGTGCTCGGGCTCACGCTGCAGAACCTCGTCGAGCATGCGCAGCGCCTGCTCGTAGTGGCCTTGCGTCGCGTAGATCTCGGCGAGCGTCACCGTGGCCACTGGCGGAGGCCCCTGCAAGTCGACGTCCGACTTGGCATCGCCTCGAATCGCAGCAGCAGCGTCCGGCAGGTTCAGACCGGACTCGACGACGCTGGCGAGTAGGTCGCGCGCGACGCCGAGCCAACCGCGCGAACGACGCTGCCGCTCGAGATCGGGCTCACTCAGCCGCACGATCTCGTCGCGCAGCTCGACGCGCGTCATCTGTTCGGGTCGCTCGATGCCGCGCGCACGCGCGCGCAGGATCAAATCCTCACGCGACAACGTATCGAGCTCGGCGGGGTCGAAGTCCATGGCCGGAAAACCTAGTACCACGCCGGAAGCGCGCTGGGATCGGGCTTCCGAGTCGAGGTCACGGCGCGGGCCGCCTGCATATCTCGCCCAATCTGCGCGACCAGCTCGTCGAGGCCCGAGAACTTACGCTCGTCGCGCAGCCGCTCCACGAGGTGCACGCGCAGCTCGGCACCGTACAGGTCGGCCGTCACGTCGAACAGGTGCGCTTCGAAGCTCGGCCCGGCACCCAGCGTCGGCCTGACTCCGAAGTTGGCGACGCCGCTCGCCAGAGCCTCGAAACGGCCGTCCCGACGCACGTCCACCAGAACCGCATAGACGCCGTGCGGTGGCAGAGCTTCGGCGATGCCTTCGAGGTTCGCGGTCGGTACGCCGACGCTGCGTCCCCTGCCCTGCCCGGCTACCACCACACCGCTCAGCGCGTGAGGACGACCGAGCAAGCGCTCCACCTCAGCGAGATCGCCGATCTCCAGCGCCTTGCGGACACGTGTGCTCGAGATCGGTCCGGCCGCGTCGGATTGCAGCGCCGCCGCGCAGGCACGAAAGCCATGCTGCTCGCCGAGCCGAGCCAATAGCGTGAAGTCACCAGCTCGACCGCGGCCGAAGCGAAAGTTCTCACCAACGAGCACGACCTTGGCGCCGAGCCGCTCCACCAGCAGCTGCGCGACGAAATCTTGCGGCTCGGTCTTCGCGAGCTGCTCGGTGAACGGCTCGACCACCACGCCCAGCTCGGGAGCCTCGCGGCACAGCAGCTCCAGCTTGCGATCGAGCGTGGTCAGCACCGGCAGTGCTCGACCACCGACCACGATCGCCGGATGCGGATCGAAGGTGAGGACCAGCGGAGACAGCCCAGCGACGCGCGCCTGCTCCAGCGCCTGCCCAATCACGGCGCGGTGACCACGGTGCACGCCGTCGAAGTTGCCAATCGCGACCAAGGACGGCCGGCGGCCTTCGATTTGCCGAGCATCGAGCGTGTGCTGTGAACGCACGCCGCCGCTTTACTACGGGGCGGCGCGACGTTCCAATCCCGCCGTGATAGAAGCGGCCCGTGACGCCGGATCAAGCGCTCGCGGAGGCCGCCCGAGGTGAGCTGCGCCCGGTTTACCTGGTAACCGGCGAGGAAGCTCATCTGGCCGGCGGTGTTCTGAGCGCGCTCAAGGCGGCCGGCACACGCGGCGGCATCGCCGGACTGAACGAGGATCAGTTCCAGGCCGGAGAGGCCGACGTCGAGAAGGTGCTAGCGGCTGCCCGCACCTTGCCCATGATGGCCAAGCGGCGCTTCGTGCTCGTGCGCGGCCTCGAGCGTTGGGAGCGTAAGGCCGAGGGCAGCGGCGGGCGCCCCGACGCGAAGCTCACCGACAAGGAGCCGTTCGACCGGCTCCTCGAGTACGCGAAGGAGCCTTCGACCAGCACGCTGCTGGTGCTCTACGGCGCCGGGCTCGATAAGCGGCGCAAGCTCTACACGCAGGCCAAGGCCGATGGATTCTTGGTCGTCTGCGAGCCGTTGGCGCGCGCAGACTTGCCACGTTGGATCGAACGGCGCGTGGCGGATCGCGGCTGCAAAATCGCCTCGAGCGTCGCCGATTTGCTGGCAGAACTGACCGGTCCGGAACTGTCACCCGTGGCCGATGCCGTCGAGCGGCTTTGCCTCTACGTGGGGGACGGCGGCGAGATTGTCGAGGATGCCGTGGCGACCTGTATCGTGCGCGTGCGAAGCGCGAGCGTTTGGGAGCTGGTGTCTGCGGTCGGAAGGCGTGACGCCGGAGCTGCGCTCGCAGCGCTGGCAGACGTCTACGACCCGCAGGACCGCGGCCTGCGGCTGCTCGGGGTGCTGGCCTGGTCTACGCGCCAGCTGCTGCGCTTCGACTCGGCCCTCCGGCAAGGTGCGTCACCCGATCAGGCAGCGATCGCGGCCGGGGCCCCGCCATTCAAGTCGCGTGAGCTCATGCAGCAGCTCAAGGCCCTGCCTCGCGCAGACCTCGAGCGCTGGCCGGAGCTCTTGGCCCGCCTGGATTTCGAGCTGAAGGGCGGCTCGCGGCGCCCCCCTCAGGCGGTGCTGGAGTCCGCTATTTTGAAGCTTTGCCGCGCTTCGGCCGCCGGCCCGCGAAAGGCGGCAACTTGACCCGGCAAGCCCCAGGCCCCATGTTGGACGGAGCTTCCGCGATGTCCCCGTTCGGCGATCACGAGCGTGACCCCCGGCTCGAGCACCAGGCCCGGGCCCCCATCCCCACCCGCTACGGCACGTTCGATCTGCACGTGTTCAATTGGGAAGACGCTGACGCGCACCCGGCGCTCAGCCGCGAGCACTGCGCCCTGGTCATGGGCGACGTGCGCGGTCAGCGCAGCATCCCGGTGCGCATCCACTCGGAGTGCCTGACCAGTGAGGTGTTCGGCTCGCTCAAGTGCGATTGCCGCGAGCAGCTCGAACGCGCTCAGGCCGAAATCGCGCGGCGTGGTCAGGGCATCCTCCTCTACTTGCGGCAAGAGGGTCGCGGTATCGGGCTCGCCAACAAAGTGCGCGCGTACGCGCTCCAGGCCAAGGGCGCCGACACCATCGAGGCCAACGAGCTCTTGCACCTGCCGGTCGACGCCCGCACGTACGACGTGGCGGCGGCCATGCTGCGTAACCTCGGCGTGGAGTCGGTCGAGCTGCTGACCAACAACCCGCTCAAGCTGGACTCGCTCCGCGCCCTCGGCATCCATGTGGAGCGCCGGGTGCCGGTCCTGGTTCCGGCCAACCCCTTCTCGGCCTCCTATTTGGAGGTGAAGCGTCGTCGCATGCAGCACGACCTGCCGAGCGTCCCCAGCGTGGTTCCGCCGCTCTCGCGCATCGCCGGCGAGGGCTGAAAGCCCCCACGTATTTGACCCGGCGGCCCGTCGTCCGTTAAGCCTGGGCCATGCGGACGATGGTCGCGCGCTACCCGCTATGGGTCGGCCTGGTGCTGACCCCGGCTGTCGCGTTCGCTCAAGCCAAGCCCGGCAGCCTGCCGGCTGCACCTCCGAGCTCGGCCGATAAGAAGGCGGAGCCCGCGAAAGCGCAGGCCAAGCCGGCCCATAAGGCCGCTTCGTCCGCCAAAGCGGACGCGAAGCCCGATCCCAAGGCCGCCCCGTCTCCCAAGACAGAGGCCCCATCCAAAGCCGACGCGAAGACGCCCGACCCCAAGCAGCCCGCCAAAGCCGAGCCCAAGGCGGCGGAGGCAAAGGCGCCCAGCCCCGAGCCCGCGGCGGTGAGCACCAAGCCGGCGGCCGATGTCGCCCGCGGCTCCGGAAGCCGCAGCGTGGGCGCGCCCCCCAGCGAGGAATCGACTCCCGCCCCGGCCGTAACGGAGAGCAAGCCCTCTTCGAAGACGGCGCACCAGAAGGGCCGTCCCCCCGCCAAGCCTTCGGCAACACTCCCCGCCGGAGCGGCGCGTTCGGCGCCCGACGAATCCGCGCGCGAGCACATCACCGGCGGCGTTCCCACCGACGACGCGATCAGGCGCGGCAAGGACGATCCTGAGCTGAACAGCTTGCGCGAGGCCGAGCGCGTGCTCTTTCCGCGGCCGCTAGCGGGAGTCGAGCTGGGCTTCGACTTCGCTGTGCGCGCCGGGTCCGGCCCCGAAGTGGACGCCTCGGGCCTGCCGAGCGGCGCTCCGAGCGGCGCCGACACGGCAGCCACCAGCGCGAGCGACGCGACCTGGCTCCGTTCACTGACACAGCCCGATCTGCCGGTTCGCTACGACGAACGCGTGGTGCGCTACCTGCGCTTCTATCGCGACACTCCCAGCGGCCGCGCCATCGCTCGCACTTGGACCAAGAAGGCCGGCCGCTTCGCACCGGCCATCAAGGCCGAGCTAGGCCGCGCCGGTCTGCCCACCGATCTGGTGTGGCTGAGCCTGATCGAGAGCAGTCACAACCCCACCATCGCGTCCCCAGCAGGAGCCGCGGGTCTGTGGCAGTTCATGCCCGACGCTGCCCGGAGCTACGGGCTCACCGTCGATCGCTGGGTCGATGAGAGGCTCGATCCCGAACGCTCCACGCAAGCTGCCATCCGCTATCTCAGCGATTTGTATCGACGCTTCGGCAGCTGGGAGCTTTCGATGGCCGCCTACAACATGGGTTACGGCGGCCTGTCACGCGCGGTGCGTAAGTTCAACACCAACAGCTTCTGGGAGCTCGCGCGCTACGAAGCGGGCATTCCGTGGGAAACCACGCTGTACGTGCCCAAGATCTTGGCGACCGCGCTGGTGATGAACAATCGCCGCGCCTTCGGGCTCGACGGCGTGTCGGTCGATACCGCGCAAGGCTTCGATACGGTGGTGGTAGGCCCCTCCGTACCACTCTCGGAGGTCGCGCGTGCCGTATCGGTGGCGCCAGCGGTGATCGAAAGCCTCAACCCGCAATTTCTCGCGGGACGCACGCCGCCCGCCGCGCCAGGCGCTCCGCGCGGGAGCTACCGCGTACGCGTCCCGGCCGGGAGTGGCACCAATTGGACGAGCGCTCGCGTGTCGAGCGATGACGGGCTCGAGCCTTACGTCGTCAAGGCGGGCGAGACGATGGAGCGTATTGCACGCGCCCGTGGCACCAGCGAACGCGACCTACGCGAAAAGAACCGCGTCGCGGCCGACGAGGTGTTGGCAGCCGGCACGGTGCTGTTGGTGCCGCGCGTCACGCGCCTTTTTCAAGAGCCGGACCCGACGACCGATGCCGAGGTCGTGGTGGTGCCGGCTCGTCCCATCGACTACCCGGGCAAGCGCGTCTTCTATCGCGTCGTTTCGGGTGACACGGCCGCGGGCGTCGCAGCCGCATTCAAGGTCCGGCTCGAGCAACTGGCGGATTGGAATGCGCTCGATCCACAAGCGCGGCTAGAGCCAGGCATGAGCCTGCAGGTCTTCGTCGGAAATGACGCGGACCTATCCAAGGTGCTTCACGTCCCGGAGGCACACGCGCGCATGTTGGTGGCCGGCAGCCCCGAATTTTGCGCCTATTTCGAGGGGCAGAACGGCAAAAACCGGCTGGTGATCGCGGCGCGAGACGGCGACACCCTGACCACCATCGGCAAGCGCTATGGCATGACGGTAGGTCAGATGGAGCGCGTGAATCGCCGCGGACGCGGCGACCAGCTAGCGGTGGGCGACCGCGTCGTCGTGTACACGGAACGAGCCAAACCCGCTCCCGGCGACGAGCTGCTCACGTCCAATAACTAGAGGAGGCGCGCCGCGCCCAGCGATCAGACGAGTGGGCGCGGCGTATAGCGCATGCGTCCACGCACGCTCTGGCCCGGCTCGAGCACGATCGTGCCGTTGCCGGCCACGCCTTTGCTTTCGAGGTTGAACGCATCGTTCACGTTGGACACCGTCTCCAAGCAGAAGAAGCTCTGCCCAGCGGGGACGTAAACGATCATCACGCCGAAGACCGGATCGGCCTCGATCTCGAGTGCCACGCCCTTCTCCGGCCATTCCAAGCGCGCGGTACCGGCGAATTGGCCGAAGCAACCGTCCATCTCGGCGAGCGGTGACAACTCACGCGGCGAGCTGAAATTCCAGGCCTCCGGCACCGGCTCGCTCCACTCCGGCAGCAGGTATTGGCTCCCTACCCAGCGCACCGGCGCCACCGCGGTGAGCCGCACCCGCTCGGTGCGGTCGTAATAGGGGTGCATGCCGAAGCCGCATGGCATGGCCGAGTCGCTGTCGTTGGTCAGCTCGAGCTCGACCTCCAGCGCCTCTGGCGTGAGCCGAAAGAGCTGCCGCGCCGTGTAGGCCCAGGGAAAGTCGCCGCCGGGGTAGCTGCACGAAAGCTCGGCGCTGTCTTGGCCTTGCGCCACGACTCGCGACGGGCGCTGCCATACATGACCGTGGATCGGATGATCGGGCGGCGTATTCCGCACTAGCTCGACCTCGCGCCCCGCAAACGTGAAGCGCCCGTCCTTCACGCGGTTGGAGAAGGGAAACAACGGAAAGCTCGCCATCTCGCGCGAGTCGTTCTCGGGCAGGGCGCGCGCGGTGGCGCGTCGCATCAACTCCACCCGTCGCCCGGCGCGCTGCCAGGCAAAACCGGCGACCGAGCCGCCCACGCTGGGCCACAGCTCGAGCTCCAGATCACCGGAGCGGAGCAAGAGGGCGTCGTCGGGTCGGGTCGGAGCGGACACGGCCAAGCCTTCAGCATACGAGCCGCCGGGCGTCCACCCTGCTCCCGTTTCGGAGAGGTTTTTTCTCGGACTGCCGCGCGGAGCATGCGAAAAGGGGGCATGAACAGCGGTAAACGCGGGCTTTCGGCGATCGTTCTGGCGGCCGGCAAGGGCACGCGCATGAAGAGCCAACTGCCCAAAGTGCTGCACCAGCTCTGTGGGCGAGCGCTGGTCGACTACCCGATCGCCGCCGCCTTCGACGCGGGAGCCGACCAAGTAGTGGTGGTGACCAGCGGTCAACCGGAGATCACGCGCGAGCTGCTCGAGCGCTACGGCGAGGACCGCCTGAGCGTCGTAGTACAAGATCCGCCACGCGGCACAGGCGACGCGGTGCGCGTCGGCCTCGAAGCGGTGCGGCACGAACGCACCCTCATCCTTTATGGTGATACGCCGCTACTCCGCGGCCAAGACCTGACAGCGCTCCTCACCGCGCTCGACGAGCCGAACACGCCGCTATCGATCCTGACCGCAGTGCTGGCCTCACCATTCGGTTACGGCCGTGTGCTGCGGAGCTCCGACGGCTCGCCGACCTCCGTGCGCGAGCAACGCGACTTGAAGACCGACGCCGAGCGCGCCGTGACGGAGGTCAACGCGGGCATGTACGCAGCAGACACGAGCGCGCTGCGCAGCGCGGTCGCCGGCCTGAAGCCCAACAACGCGCAGGGCGAATACTACCTGACCGACGT
>JBEHXA010000307.1:0-8828 GCA_048498935.1 Myxococcota bacterium | reverse complement strand
CGCCCTGGCGCAGGGTGGGAAAGTCGGCCGGTACTGGGCTCGACAACACGGGGCACGCCGCCGTCCCGTTACCGACGCGCGCGTCGAGTCGCTGCTCTCCCTCACGCACCGACGTGAGGTATTCGTCGAGTCGTTGGCTATCGTGGGCGCTGAGCTTTGGTTTTACTTGCGTCGCGCTGTCGAGCACCGCGTCGAGCACGCTCTTACGTTCTGCGTTCCTTTTCTGCGCTGCGGCATCCTCTTGAGGGGACGCGGTGATGCCGACCAGCCGCTCGAACGCCTCTGCCGGGTCCACGATTTTGTAGAGCGGCTGCGTCTCCGTGCGCCACGACACGCTGCGACTCAGCGAGCACGCCTTGCCGTCGCAGTTGCTCGAGGTGGTGGTGAGCCCGAGCTGAAGTGATTCGAGCGGCGTGCGGTTGGCGAAGGATGGATGTTGTGCCAGGAGCTGATCGACCGAAACGCCGTTGGCTTCGGCGACCCCGAGGCGCTCGCGCACTTCGTCGGAATCCACGCAGGTGAGCCATGCCCCGGGCTGCAGGCTGTGTGGCGGCTCGACCGATGCGCTGCCGTCTGGATTGAACACCGACCCGTTCTCGAACCCGGACATGACCGTCACGCGCGACTTGACCGCTGCGAGCTCGTCGAGCACCGGCGACAGCTGCCAGGCCGCACCCGCGCCCGCGGTAGACGGCGCCCAGTTTTCAGAGGCGCCGTTCGGCAAGAAAATCGGCAGAAAACGGCGGGTCGGGACGCCGGTTTGCGCGCGCGCCTCGGCTGGCAGCAGCGACTCGAGCCACGGCAGAGCGAGCGCGACGCCCGCGCCCCTGAGTACGGCGCGCCGCGAAGGCTTGCGCCACCGGAGGGTGCTCATGGCAGGCCGCCGTCGCTGCGGTACCGAAATGGCTTGGACAGCACGATACGGCGCACGGCCTCTTTCACGGTGCGGCTGCCGGCTTGCCATTGTTCGGCGAGTGCTTCGATGTTGCGCGTGTCCACCTCGACGGGCACGCGCCCCAGGCCATACGTGTAGAGCTTTTGCACGGCGCAGCTTGGGACGCGCGGGTCTCGCTTCAACCAGGCGATCACGTCGGGAAGGCCATTCGCGTTGGACCCATCCGGCAGCCGGGTCGATGCATCGACGGGGTCGCCGTTCTCGTACTGGATGCGGTACTGGCCGACGCCGTCGTAGTTTTCGAGCGCCAAGCCCAACGGATCCACCCTCAAGTGACAGTCGGCGCAAACCGGGTCGTCGCTGATGGACTCGACCTTGGCCCGAAATGTCTGGGGCTCCATTGGATCCGGAACCGGCAGCGACGGGGGCACGTCAACGGGAGGTGGCGGGATCTCGGTGCAGAGCAAGTTGGTCAGGATGCGGAGCCCGCGGTGAGTCGGTGAGGTGCGATCCGGCATCGAGGTCGCGGTCAGGAACCCGACGAGCCCGAGGTAGCCGGCCCGACCATTGGTGTCGAAGCTGACGCGCTGCAGGTCGGCACCGCTCGCGGTCGTGCCGTAGAGCTTGGCGAGCGGCTCGTTGACGAAATGCAGCGGGCTCGAAAATAGCTCCAGGTAGTCCCTGTCGCTGCGCACCACGTCGTCGAAGAAGGCGTGGATCTCGCCGGTCGCAGCGGTCGCGGCCTCGGGAGACCATAGCGGAAAGCTCTCTGGGGCTACCGGGCGCTCGACGACGCGACGAGCGAGAAGCCACTGCCCGCTGAAGTTTTCGATGAAGCGGCCGGACTTGGGATCGTCCCACATGCGCGTGAGCTGCCCAGCGAGTTGATCATCGCTTGAAAGGAAACCGAGCTCCGCCGCACTAAGCAAATTCTCGTCCGGCGCGCTGCTCCAAAGTAGATACGAAAGCCGCGAAGCCACCTCGTAGGGGCCGAGCGGAACGGTGCCGGCCTGCTCGCCCACGAATTCCATGCGGTACAGGAACTGCGCGCTCGCTAGGAGTGCGACCAGCACCTGCTTCAGCGCGGCTTCGTGCAGGTCGCCGCGCGCTCGCGCGTCGGTGTAGACCTTTTGATAGATGGGCGTTTCCGTGTCGAGCAGGGGGCGACGGAAAATCCGCAGACCTGCGCCGACGATCACGCTCTCCACGCAGGTGTCGTCGTCTTGAGCCTGGCAGGTGACGAAGCGCGATTTGAGATCTGGGCTGGCGAAAACTTGCTCTGCCACTGCCTCGGCCCCGTCGAGAAATTGCATGAAACTTCCCGGATCCATCGACAGGACTGCAGCGATGTTGTCGAACCCGGCGGCCTCGCCGTTCTGAGTTAGTACGAGTGGCGGCGTGGCGCCCAGCACGTCCTCGATGGTCGCCATGTACTCGGCCTTGTTGAGGCGATGCAGCTCGCTCGGCACCGCTTCGAGCTCATTTCCGGCTGTGCCGGCCACGGTGCCGGCGCTGCCGCCCGTGGTGCTGGCGCTGCCGCCCGTCGTGCCAGAAGCGCCACTCGCCGAGCCGCCGTTGTTCACGGCCGGGCCCGAGCCGTTGTGCCTCGTATTGCCACAGGAGACGCTCCCCAGCGCCGCCACGATGGCCAGACAGCTAACCAGCGGTGCCCAACCGCCACCACGCACCAGAACCCGCATACCCGTGCGTGTCCGGCGCCCTGGAGCGCCGTGAGGCCTGACGGTAGAAAGTGCCGCGTCTCGCGCGCCCGCCGGCCGCGCCCTCAACGCGCTGCGCTGTACACGGTGCCGCCTAGCTCTCGGATTGCGTGACGGACCCGGGAGACGTCCGTTTCTCCGAGGTAGGCGAGCGCCTTGTCGAGCTCGTGGGCCTTGAAAGGCTCGGCGCCTTTCATGAACCATGAGCTGACTTTCACGATGACGACCAGCTTGGGGTCGGTGAGCAACACGGCCAGCTTGATTTGTGCGGTGTCGAGCTCACGGCTGAGTAGACCGCGCTGCGCGGAGCTGGGGGCGCGACCGCCGGCAGCGGTCAGCACCTTGAGCTCGGTTTTTTCGCGTTGCAGGAGCTTGAGCCATTGCACGTACTCGGCCCAGTCTCGGTCGTCGATGTCGCATCCTGGGGTGCACACGAACACCACCAGGCGGCCCAGGAGGCGAGCGGAGAACGAGCGCAGCGTGAGCTGGTCAGGGATCCCGTCCACGACCGCCAGAGCTTACTCCGCCCCGGGTCGCCGCGTCTGCGGCGACTTGCGACCACCTTCCGCGCTCGCCGGAAGCGCACTATTTCGGCCCTCAGAGCTGCCAACCTACATCGAGCGACCACGTCGTGCCGGGACCCTGCTGCCCCGCGCTGAACAGGTTGTGCGGGTAGTAGAGCTCCAGCAGGAAACCTGCTTGCACTCTCGCGTCGCTCTTTTGCGTGCCAGACGAGCCGCTGCTCTCGTTGGCCAAGATGCCCTCGAAGTAGACGCCCGTCACGACGGACCGTAGGAACTTGGGCACGAGTGAATCGAACTCGAAGCCGGCGCGGATCCGACCTTCGCCCGATTGCTCGCCCGGCTCGATCATGATGATGGGCGCCGCTGCGCCGAGCTCGCGCCGCGCCGTCGTGGCGAGTAGTCCCGCCGTGAGGCCGCCCACGAAAGCGCGCGCTTGGTCGTTCGCGCCGCTGGGGTTTTGGTTCGATTGCTGCGAGCCGTAGATGGCTTGAAAGGCGTCGCCCGCGCTGACGACCGCGTCGTCGACGCGGAAGGTGAGGATCGGCGCCGAGCCGCGGCCCGTGATGCTGACCGCGATGGTCGAGCCGGAGCGGCGATTTTCGTGCTTTGCGGTGATGGCGAGCACCGGATCGGGCGCGGCTGAACCCGTGAAGTCGAGGTAGCTGTTCTGCTCGATGTCGAAGGTCTTGCCCATCAGGTCCAGAAAGCCGCGCAAGATCGTGACGCGACCTTCGACGATGGCCTCGTCACCGCGGATGCGCGTCCGCAGGCTGGTGCGAAGCTTGACCGCGAAGTCGTCGCGCTTGATCCAGACGCGATCGCGCGCGTTGAGCGTGAGGTTGGTCTGCGCCGGAGCGCTGGCTGGCGCACCCGCTTGGGCTGCGGATTCCGGAGCGGGCGGCTCGGGGCGCAGCCCGTCGATCGCGAAGTCCGGGTGTTGCTCGAGCGCGATGCCGCTGCGGATGTCGGTGCTCTCGATCCAGATGTCGACTGCGCCGAGGTCGATGGTCACGTCGGTTTGCTCGGGGCGAAGCGTCGTCGCGACCTTGGCATCTATATCGGCGGTGGCCACGACCTGGCCTTGTTGGCGCATCGGGAATTCTCGCGCTTGAATCCCGAGCGAGAGCGCGATGCGCTTGCGGTTCTGGAAATCGACTTGGCCGTCCAGCTTCAGCACGCCGTCGCGGTCGTGCGCTTCGAAGTCTTTGAGCACGAGCCGGTTCTGCGTGAAGTCGATGGTGCCCTTCACGTCTCGCAGAGGCTGAGCCAGGTCCGTCGCCGTGAACGCGATGTCTTTGAGCACGAGCTGGCCGCGCAGCTCCGGCGAGTCGAGCGTGCCGCGCACCGCCGCGTTGCCGTCCAAGCTGCCGGAGGCATAGCTGATACCGGCGCGGCGTGGCAGAAACGGCGCGATCGGCAGGTTGCGGAGCGAAGCGTCGAGCGTGACGGGAGCTCGCTCCGGGATGCCGGCGTGACCGGCCTCGAGCGTGATCGGTAGCTCGGCGTGGATTTGCGACAGCGCGCCGCCCGAGCGAATTTCAGCGTCGGCTTTGGCTTTGCCGGGCGCGAGCCCGGCCGCGAGCTTGATGTCCGCGGTTTGCGGCGCGCCCATGCTGAAGCCTCGCGCCTCGAGCTCGAGCTCCAGGCGCGGCTTCTTGCCGAGTGGATCCAAGAGCGCGAGCCGTAGGTCGACGTTGCCCTGCGCTTGGCCGCAAACGAGCGGCAGGCTCTGCAATGAGAGCTGCTTGGCTTCGAGCCGGGCCTCGATCGCTCCGAGCTCGGGCGCCTTGCCTACCAACGCCGGCACCACACGCAGCGGAGCGTCGATGGTTCCGCCGAGCAAGCGGGTGCTGCCGTTACGCGCCACCAAGTCCGCCTTGAGCTTGCCGTCGTCGAGCTGGGCCGAGAGCTCGACGCGGGCTGCGTCGAGGGTGCATTGCGCGTTGCCCCAGCCGCCTGGGGGGCGCACTGGGCGAGCCGTCGCCAGCAGCGCCAGTCGTGGCTCGGCGCCGGGTTGATGCTCGGCCTTCAACGAGGCGGCCACCGCGGCGAGCAAGTCTGCGCGTGCAGTGAGGCCCGGAAGCTCAGCGAGGTTTCGCTCTTTCGCGTCGAGCGCGACGCGCCACTTGGCATCGCTCGTCGCGCGTGGAAGGCGCGCGAGCAACTGCTCCAGGTCGACGCGGCTCGAAGCTACTTCGAGCCCGGCGTCCAAGGTGAGCCAGGGGCCGCGCTTGTCGCTGACCGCCAGCGTGAGCGCGCCTGCGCCGCCCTGATAGTCGAGGTGGCTCTCCATGCCGAGCGTGGCGCCGAGCAGGTCCGCTTGACTGGCGAAGCGCGCCTGAAGCCGGGGATCGTGGCGTGTGCCACTCGCGTGCAGCTCGCCCGAGAGCACGCCCGAGACCGGCAGCTGCTCCAACTTTGCCCATTTTTGCACGAAGCTCGCGTCGACTCGCTCGATGGACAACGTCGAATCGAGCTCACCTTCGGGTAGCGACTCGGTCCACCTCGCGCCGCCCCTGAAGCGATGCTTCAGGTCGAGCGCCACATCCACAGGGAGTACGCCATTTTCGGGCTGCGCGGCGCGCAACGCGAGCCTTGCATCGAGGCTTCCGGCGCCGGCGTCGAGGCTGGCGTGGAAGTCCAGGTCGAGCGGCGGCCTTTCTTCCCAGGCGAACCCGCGTCCGCCGAGATCGATATTCACGTTGGGCCTTGCTGGCGTGCCGCCGACCTGCGCGCGCAGACTGGCGGTGCCGTGGAGCGGGTGCGGCAGGCCGAAAATTCGGCCGAGCTCGCCGAGGTCGATCAGCTCGACCTTCGCCTCGCCGCTGAGCTCGATGCGCTTGCCGGATCGACTCACGTCGAGGTCCACTTTGGTGCTGGCCGAATCGACGTCACCGTCCAGTACCACCTGGTACCGCTCGGGACCACCTTGCACCGCGAGCTCGAGCTTGCGCACGGCGTGCTCGCCGGACCGAGCGTTGACGACGGTCACGTTCACGCGACCCGTCGGGCGCTCGGGCTCGCCCCGCACATCGAGCTCCACGCGCGCGCTCTCGATGCTCGAGCTACCGAGCGCGACTTGCTGTGCCGTGACTGCGCCTTTGGCGGTGACGCGCCGCGCCTCGTCGACACCGAGCTGCAAATCGGCGCTCAGGCTCCCTCGGGCGCCCGAGTCCTGCCCGGCGAAAGTTTGCCACTTGGCGAGCGTTTCGGGCTCGATCTGGGCCTTCAGGTGACCGATTCCCGCACCCTTCAGCTGCACGTTGCCTTCGAAGTCGACTCGGCTTTTGCCGTCACGCAGCGCCAATCGGAGATCGTTCGCGCTGTCCGGAGTGAGCGTGCCGGAGACATCCAGGCTCGGCAGCAAGGTGGCATCGAGCCGCGAGTCGCGCAGTGCCAGCTTGAGCGGCATCGCTTCCGGCCGACGCGCGTCGGCGCTGGCACTCAGTGTGATATCGAGGCGATGATCCGGCAGGCCTTGGCGCACACGCGCGAGGGCGAAGTCGTGCGTCTCGAGCAGCAGCTGCGCCTGGGTCAGCTCGCGGACTTCGGCGCCCAGGGCTACCGCTCCTGCGCTCGTCTCGAGCTGCACGTCCAACCAGAGCTCTTCGATGGTCCCTAGCGCGTGTGCTCGCAGCGCTGCCTGCCCCTCGAACGCGCTCGCGAGCTCCGGCTTTCGAAGCAGGCGAGCCAGCGCTGCCCCCGAAACCCTCTTCAAATCGACGGAAGCTGCGACAGGCTCGCGTCGCCAACCGTTGGCTGGAGGCGCGACCATTTCAGCCGCAACTTCGATCTGTACGCCGCCGAGCTCTGCGCTCAGCTCGGCCGAAGAATCAGCGCCACCCGGCGCGAGCGTCGCGCGCACTTGCTCGAGCTGGCCAAGCGCCTCGCCGGCGCGTTCGAAGCGACTGCGCAGCTTTCGGACGACTGCTGCTGGCTCGCCATCGAGCTCGAAGCTTGCCTCTAGCTCGAGCGCTTTCGCTTCCAACAGTCCCAGCTGCGGCAGCTCGGGCGCCTGCAGGTCGAGCCCCCGCACGCTCAGCTGCTCGACGCGCACGAACGGCGGTGGGCCGGGGCTCGGCGGCGACGGCGGCTTCTTCGGATCCACGAACGCGGCCAGCAAGCCGCGGCGCGGATCGCTCAGCTGGCGTAAGTCCACCTTGCCGCGCTCGAGCTCGACCAGGGGCACCACGATGCGACCGCCCAAGAGCTGGCGAGCGTCGAGCTCGACGCTCAGATGCTCCAGCTCCACCACGCGCTTGCCCTCGGGATCCAGCACCACGATGCCGAGCAGCTCGAGTCCCGAAGGTCCCAGGCTACGGAGCTCTCGAACCTGCAATTCCCCCGGCAATAGCGCGTTTACTTGGCTCAACGCGACGCCCAGCAGCGTGGCGCGGCCGCTGGCGGTGCCGAGCACCCAGCCAAGCGCCCCTACGACGCACGCGATCAGCAGCAGCAGGCCGATCAGGGTGCGCTTCAAGTAGCGGCGGACGCGCACCCCGAACGTCAATACGCGTCTCCGATCGTGAGATGGATCGCGCCCGGGACGTCGATGAACGGGAGCCGCTCGGCGTCGTCCTCGACACCGTTCGAGCCGTCGGCTCGCTGCAGGCCCGGGATGCGATAGCCGAAGTCGAGCCGGATCGCGCCGAGCACTGTATAAAAGCGGAAGCCGTGACCTACCGTGGCGTTCAGGTGGTCGAAGCGAAATGTGTCCGCATCGTTCACGTCCCCGAGATCGAAGAAGCCAGCGAGCACGAACGAGCTGCCGATCGGGATGCGCAGCTCGGTGCTCGCCTCCCAGCGACGGATGCCGCCCGTGTAACCAGCGCCGAGCGTGCCGGCGAGGAAGCCGCGGTTGCTGTTGGCGCCGCCGCCACGCAAACGGTAGGTGGTCGGCCCGAGCTCGGCCGACACCGGATCGAGCCGATCCGAATGCTGCGTGATGAAGATGGCGCCGAGCGTGAAATGGCTCGCCCACACTACGTCCCAAAATAGTGGAATGAATCCGCGGGCTTCCGGCAGAACCCGGAAGGCCGTCCAGTCCGAGCCGGCCCAGCGCAGTGCCTCGCTCGTGTTGATGCCGAAGTACGCGCCCAGGCTCGGCCGCACGCGATTGTCGCGCAGGTCGAGGTGCACCTCCTGCTCGACGTAGCTGTAGCCGTAGGACGTTTGCGGCTCGCCATCGCTCGAGACGTTGCCGGGGCTCTGGTCGACCAAAAACAGATCCTGCTGCAGCGCGAGCGTGACGCCGAGCTTGCGCCGCCAGAAGGCGCGTCGCGAACCGATGCGCGCGAAGATGTCCGAGCGAATGAACTGCAGGTACGGCTCGGGACCGTAGTCCCAGGCAGAATCGAAAAAGCTCTCGGTGCGCGGCTCGAGCAAACCGGGCTGCGTCAACCCGAGCTTCACGATGTTACCGAACTGCGGCGTCATCAGACGCGGAAAGTCCTTGTTGAAGATGATACGAGGTCGCTCTTCGATGCGGGCGCGGAGCAGCGTGCCGAACAGGTGCCGGCGCTCGTAGCTCGTGGCCACGTGCGCATCCCACTGCGGCACGCTTGCCAGCTCGCTGGTGGCCGTGCGTTGCTGAGCGCCGCTCGTGACCCCGACGGTGGAGACCCCGTCCAGCCATTCCTGCCGGATCTCGCTCGCGTAGTCCACGCGGTAGGCCGCTGAGGCGCCGTACTC
>JBEHXA010000306.1:0-8906 GCA_048498935.1 Myxococcota bacterium | reverse complement strand
GCCTGGCCAACGTGCGCGCGCGCCTATTCGCGCAATACGGCAAGGATGCGTGGCTCCGCGTCGACAGAGACGCGCAGCGCTTCGCCGTGCGGCTCGACTTGCCGGCAAACCCGCCCGATACTGAGGGAGCGCCGTGACCCAACCGAGCGCCCAGCGGCGCGTCCTGATCGTCGACGACGAAGAGCCTGCCCGGCGCCTGCTCGCGGAGTACCTGCGCGCTCACCCGCAGTGGAGCGTGATCGGCCAGGCCAAGAACGGGCTCGAGGCGGTCAAGCTCACGCAAGAGCACGAGCCCGACCTGCTGCTGCTCGACGTGCAGATGCCCAAGCTCGACGGCTTCGAGGTGCTGGCCTTGATCCCGCCCGAGGTCAGCGTCGTGTTCACGACGGCCTTCGACGAGTACGCGGTGCGCGCCTTCGAAGTGCACGCCGTCGACTACCTTTTGAAGCCGTTCTCGGCCGAGCGCTTCGGCCAAGCATTGGCGCGCGTCGAGACCCGGCTCGGCGAGCCGCGTGCGGTGGGTGCCCCAGCGCTAGCGCAGGCCGCGCGCCGTCCAGAAAGTTACCTCGAGCGGCTGGTGATCCGCGACGGCGCGGAGATCCTGATCATCGTCGCCGCGAACATCGACTACGTCCGCGGCCAGGACGACTACGTCGAAGTTTTTCACGACGCACGCTCCTCGCTCACTCAGCAAACCCTCCAGCACCTCGAAGCGAGCCTCGACCCGAGCCAGTTCGTTCGCGTTCACCGCTCGTATCTGCTCAACGTGAGCCGCGTCGCGCGCCTCGAACCCTGGGGCCAAGGCAGCAAGGTCGCGGTCCTGAAAGACGGCCGCACCGTCCCTGTCAGTCGCGCCGGCGAAGCGCGCCTTCGTACCGTGCTGGGTGTTTGAGGGACGCGCTTACAGCGACTTGAAGTTCCAACCGACCTTGGCGACGGCTTTTTCTCCGCTGAGGCCGACGTCGAAGCGGGGCCGGATGGCGTCGCGGGTCGGATCTTTCGGAGCCTTGATCATGAAGGTGATGCCAACCCCGACCCCCACGGCCGCCAAACCGGTCAAAATTCCCGAAGAAACCAGCAACATGCCGCGCCTCGCTCCGCCGTGCTCGTTGCAGGAGTCGCAGCTCGAGGGGTCGTTACCGTGCCGAGCCATCAGGTTCGTCGCCACCGCGCCACCCGCGCTGAGGCCACTCAAACCGAAAGCGATCAAGGTCGGGATGCGGAGCCCGAACACGTTGACCTCGTTGCGATACCCACGGCTCGTCGAGATGGGACGGAGCTTCGGCTCGGTCAGCATCAAGCGTGACGGCATCGGCGGTAACGAATTCACGTCGACCGGGTTGACGTCGTCGCGCTCCGCCCTAGGAGTAGATGTGGGCGGGGCAGCCCGTTCTGGCTCGGCGGCGCGAGCGATGCCAGGCAAGGTCGCAACCAGACAAAAGCCGGCCGCGAACATCCAGCTATTGAGCTGAGTCCGTATCATCAGAGTGATTTTTTCTCTGACAGCGCCACGCAGTGCGCTGCCCTCACGAATGTAGAGCAGTGAACGGCTAGTTCACCCGTGAGTGTAACAGCGTCAGTGTGAATTGTGCGATCGAAAATGTCGCACGCGCGCTTGTCTCGATTCGGAGCAAGCAGTCGCGATGCGCTGCTTCACTCACACATCGCACACGCACATCGTGCGTGAGTGTCAGTGCGCTTCGCTCTGCAGCTCACGCGATGTGATCACGCGCGTTCCGGGTGCGGCAACCAGCGTGGCGGCGATCAACGAACGCGCGACATCGCGCGCCAGAATGGGGCGCAAATTCGCTGGGATGAGCCACTTCACCGGGTTCATCAAGCGTTCCGCCCAAACCTCACCCGGGCGCACCGGTTGCTGCAGCGCACCACGATCTCCAATCAGAAGCGAAGGTTGCGCGATGACTACACTGGCGTAGCCGAGCTCGCTGACCGCCGCCTCCATCTCGCCCTTCACTCGATTGTAAAAAACGCGCGCGCGAGCATCGGCGCCGAGCGCCGAAACCACCGCGAGTCGCTGCGCGCCCGCAGCGCGCGCGGCGCGCGCCACATTCACTACATGGTCGTAGTCGACTCGTCGGAACGCCGCCTGGGAGCCGGCCTGCTTGATGGTCGTGCCGAGCGCAATGTAGGTGTCGTCCACGGCAGGCATGGCACCGAGCGCCTCGAAGTCCACGACGTGCAGCGCAACCTTGGGCAGCGCGGCGAGCGCAGCGTCGGGGCGCCGCACCAGGACGTGAAGCTCGCGGTAGTCGGGGCCTTCTGCGATGGCGCGCGCCAGCTCCCGGCCTACCAGGCCCGTACCACCGACCAGCAAGGCAGTGCGCCCCGTCACTCGAGCGCGTGCTCCTCGAGCTTGTTGTACAGCGTACGGCGGCTGATACCGAGCAAACGTGCGGCCACGCTGCGGTTACCGTGCGCACTCTTGAGGGCTTTTTCGAGCGCGCGGCGCTCGGCCTTACGGACCGCCTCCTGCAGCTCGACCACGCTGCTCTGTGGAGAACTCTCGGCCGGGTTGAACCCGCCAGTCACGGCCAACGCCATCTTGGGAGCGGCGAGCTTGGTCAGCTCCGTCGCTACTTCGCGCCGTGAGATGCGCGGGCTTCCGGAGAGCACCACGAGCCGCTCGATGAAATTTTGCAGCTGGCGCACGTTGCCGGGCCAGGGCTGCTGCTTCAGGAGATCGAGCGCCTCGGCGTCGAGCATCGCGCTCGGCCGACCGTTGGCGGCGCTCGCCAACGCGCAGAAATGCAGCGCCAATGCCTCGATGTCCGATGCCCGCTCGCGCAGCGGCGGCACCCACAGCGAAACGACGTTCAAGCGGTAGAACAGATCCTCACGGAACTGTCCGGCTTGCACCCGCCGCTCGAGATCTTGATGGGTGGCAGCGACGAAGCGCACGTCGGCGCGCAGCGTTTCGGTGCCGCCCAGGCGCTCGAACTGGCGCTCCTGCAGCAGCCGCAGCAGCTTGAGCTGCACGGCGGGTGTGATGTCGCCGATCTCGTCGAGAAAGAGCGTGCCGCCCTCGGCCAAATCCACGCGCCCAGGCTTGCGCGCCGTAGCGCCCGTGAAAGCGCCGCGCTCGTAACCGAACAGCTCGCTCTCGAGCAGGTTGTCGGGCAGCGCTCCGCAGTGCACCTTGATGAAGGGACCGGCGCTGCGGGGGCTCCAGTCGTGCACCTGTCGGGCTACCAGCTCTTTGCCGCTACCGCTCTCGCCGCGCACCAGCACGGTCGCCGTACCGTTGGCTGCTCGCTTGAGTGTCGCGAGCAGCACGTTCATGGCGGGTGAGCCGGCGATCATCGCCGAGCCATGACCGAGTAGACGCGAGGGTGGCGGTTCTTCTGCGGCGCGCTCCAGCCCGGTGAGCAGTTTGGTGACGACGTAGCCCACCTCGCCTGCCTCGAGCGGATAACGCACGAAGTCGGCAGCTCCCGAGCGCACGGCTTGCAGACCCAACGGTACGTCTGCCGCGGGCGCGATCGCGACTAGCGCGCACTCAGGATGCTGTTCGGCCAGGCGCGCGATGAGCGGCGGACCGATCTCGTCCGTCAGATCGACGAAGACCAGCTCGGAGTTCCCAGGTTCGACGTCCAGCGACTTGGTGCCGACTACTTGCAGCGCCAACCCGTGAGTCATGAGCAGCCGCGCCAGGTCGGCGGCCAGCGCCTTGTTGGCAGTGACCAGGAGGGCCAGAGCGGCGGGCATCACCCCCAAAGAACCCCCGAGCGGCCCCCGGAGTCAAGGGGCGGATCCGGCGCTATGCTCGGGCCATGTGCAGGAACATTCGGCCGCTCTTCAATTTCGATCCGCCGGCCACCGACGACGAGGTCTTCGCGGCCGCGCTTCAGTACGTGCGCAAGGTGAGCGACCAGCGCAAACCCAGCGGGAAAAACTTGATCAGCTTCGACCAGGCGGTGCAGGAGATCGCGTCGGTCACCCGCCGCCTGGTCGATTCCTTGGAGACTCGCGCAACCCCCAAGAACCGCGAAGAGGAAGCCGCCAAGGCCAAAGCCCGCTCCGCAATCAGGTTCGGTCGCGCCTAAAAAGACCCTGTGCTCCTCCCGCTCGGCGCCCAGCTGCTGAGGTCGTAGAGCGCCGTTCCGATGCGAGCTCGCGCAAAGCGCGAGCCAGAACAACCTCACCCGACCTTGGCACCACCAGATCACGATCCGCGATCGAGAGGAGGCCAGAACAAACTCGGCGAGGCCGAGCGCCTCCTCCGCATCAGCTCACGAGGTACGCGGGGCGCACCATGCGAAGTGCGGAGGAAACCAAGACCCTATGCCCGTCAGGGCAGCAGCGACGCGCAGGGAATCGCGTCCTTGCGCAGCGAGAACCCGTCCTTGTCGTTGTCGTCCGACCAGAAGAAGGGCTTGAAGCCGTTGACGCACTCCGACTGCGGGCCGATCGCGATGCCTTCGTTGTTGGTGTCGGGCAGCGTGCTCGGGCGGTCGAACATGCGACGGAGCACGAAGCGACCCTGCGTGGGCGAGCCGACCACCGTGTCGATGTCGAAGATGCCCGACTTGTTGCCGCAGGTGTCGTCGCAGCTGAACCACAGGTAGTTCAGGTCGCGATCGAACTCGAGGCCCATCACGCCGGTCTGACCGCTGGTGATGGTCGCGACCAAGGTGACGCCGCCCGTCGCGTGGTTGAGCGCGAAAGCGTAGATTTTGCCGCCGCCTTCCAGGCCGGCGAAGAACAGGCCGGTGCCGTGGTTCGCGTACTCGCCCGGTACGTAGGTGTGCCCGGCCGCCTCGTCGAAGAAGCCCTTACCGGTGAGGTAAGCGTCGCTCACCCAGGTAACGGCCTCGATGCCCAGGTTGGCGCCAACCACCGGCAAGAGCGCCGTGATGTTGAAGTCGTGCGTGGCGACCAGCTCGGTGCCCGAAGCCGACACGTCGAAGCGCAAGATCGCCGAGCGGCTCACGGTGCTGGCGTCGTTGTTGCGCTCGGTGGCCACGTAGATGCCGTCGGCGAGGTTGGCGTCGAAGGTGACGCCCTCGGAGTCCGGGTTGCCGATGCCGTTCGGGTAGTGGAGGGCCTTGCCGGCGCCCCAGCCGTTGGCCGTGTCGGGCACGTAGTTCGTGCCGTTGTCGATCAAGCGGTACAGCGTGCCCGGACCGTTCACGACCGCCCAGAGCACCGAGGGCTGTCCGGCAGAACCGCCCTCGTACGTGAGGCCGCTCAGGTTGCTGGTCCACTGCGAGGGCAGGTCGACCGTCTTGACGTCGTTGGTGCCCGGCCAGGCTGACAGCACCGGACCGACCGGAGCGCAGGCGTTCACGGCCGCCTTGGTCGAGCTCGACTGATCGCCGAAGGCGCCGGTCCCGTTCGGGCAACGGCCGTAAGTCACGGCAGCGTGCGCGGTCCAGCTGTACGAATCGACCAGCGCTGCAGCCGCATCGTACAGGCGCACCGAATCGGCACCGCCCAAACCAAAGCCCTGCGCGGCCTCCTCGACCGTGTAGTACCCGCCAACCGGGATGATGGTGCCTGCCGGGAACACGTAGTTGTGCGTGTCGTCGTTGTCCTTGAAGGACCAACCCGAGATGTCGGCGGGCGTCGTGCCTGCGTTGTAGAGCTCCGTCCAATCGCCCGGCGTACCGCCGTTCGACTCGACCTCGTTGATCTTCACGACCGGCGCCGGGGGCGTGCAAGCGTTGGCCGCGCCCTTCGTCGACGTGCTCTGGCTCGTGAAGTCGCCGGTGCCGTTCGGGCAGCGGCCGTAGGTCACGGCGGCGTGCGCGGTCCAGCTGTAGGAGTCGACCAGGTTGCCGGCCGCGTCGAACAGGCGCGCCGAATCAGCGCTGCCCAGGCCGAAGTTCTGCGCGGCCTCTTCCACCACGTAGTAGCCGCCCACCGGGATGATGGTACCGGCCGGGATCACGTAGGCGTGCGTGTCGTCGTTGTCCTTGAAGGTCCAACCCGAGATGTCGGCCGGCGTCGTGCCGGCGTTGTACAGCTCGGTCCAGTCGCCGGGCGTCCCGCCGTTCGACTCGACCTCGTTCACTTTCACGATGGCCGGAACGGGCTGGGTCGGGTTCGCGGTGCAGGTGACGGTCGCGGTCGTCGTGTCGCTGCACACCGTGTCGGAGACGAGCAGCGTGATGTCGAAGCTACCCGCCGTGGTGCACTTGAACGACGCGGCGGCCGTGTTGCCACCCGTGATGGTGCCGCCGTTCGCGCTCCAGGCGTAGGTGGCAGCGACGGGCTGCTTGTCGGGGTCGCTGACCGTGGCGCTCAGCGCCATGCTGCTGCCGACGAACACCTCGGACGGCTCGATCGAGACCGCGTCGATGCGCGGACAAACATTGGCGGTGCCTTCGACCTTGACCGAGCCGTTGTTGCTCGCCGGCAAACGGCACTCGAGCTTCACGACCGCGGTCGTGGTGGCGCGAGCGGTGATGTTGAACGTCGCCGCAGCCGTGCACAGGATGGTCGCGTCGTTGGCGGCCGCGCCGCTCAGGCTCAAGGTGTAGCCCGTTCCAGCCGGGATGCCGCCGATCGTCGAAGAGATGGTCTTGCCCTTCGATACGTCCAAGGCGCCGCTCTTGGTGAAGCCATTGCCGGTGATGACGTACGAAAGCGTGTCCACCGTCACGTCGCCGAGCTTGAGCTGTAGCCCCACCTCACCCACGTTCTCACCCGATTCTCCCGCCTCGGCGCCGCCGCTAGGCGAGCCAGCATCGCTGCATCCGGAGATGGCTCCGGTCGAGAGCAGCGCCAACGTCGAAACCAGGCCAAAGTGCGAGAGAGTGCGAACGTTCATGATGACGCCCCTCGTACCGGAGTCGCTCGAGCGTCGTGGCGACGTTCCCGTAACAAGTCGGTGAAGCCGCCCATGACCGCTCGTTCGAGGTTGTCAGCGCTTGCGAGCTCGCCTAGGCGACGCCGCGACGCTAGGCGTGTCCTCGAACAACTGCTGCTGCGAGGGAGATAACGATTCGGTCGCAGGCGCGATGCGCGTGACGACCTCGGGACCTTCGAATTGCACGTTGTTACCGCGCGGATCTACCGGGTACACGTCGAGCGGCAAACGCAGGCTCTGCGCGCAAGCCTCGCTGAGTAACGCGCTTCCATCTTGTGTCGGATCGAGCCAAGCCGAGTAGAGCTCGGGCGGTACGACGAGCGGCATGCGATCGTGATACGGCGCCGCAGCGTCGTTCGGCGCAGTCGTAATGATCGCGAACGAGTCGACGAGCTCGCCGTCGGGTGATGTCCAGCGCGACCACAGCCCCGCGAATGCGAACACGTGGCGCTCCAGTCGAAACTGATACGGCTGCTTCTTGCCGTGCTCGGCGCGGAATTCACGCCAACCGGTCGCGGGGACCAGGCAGCGATATCGCTCGAAGGCACCACGCCAAAACGCCTTGGTGGCCAGCTCTTCGGCGCGGGCGTTGAATGTCGCGGGCAAGGCCTTGAGCGGCTTGCTCCAAAAATGCGGAATCATCCACCAGCGACCGAGCCGCAACGCGCGTTTGCCTTCGCGCGTGCGAACGACGAACGGTTGCTCGAAGCCGTCGCCGTAGGAAGGCGCGATGTTGTAGAGCGGGCGAAACTCACGGAACATCTCCAGCTGCTCGACCTGCAGCTCGAGCTTGATCTCGCTCAGCTCGGCTTCTTGTGAGAAGCGACCGCACATCGCGGCTCGAGTTTACGCCGTGAGCACGAGGTGCGTCACTTCGGGCGGCGAACCCAAGCGCGCAGGCGGGCCGACCGTGCCAAAGCCGCGATTCACGTAGAGGATCGACCCGTCCTGATCGTAGCGGCCTGCGACCCAGCCCCCGGGCAGCAGATAATCCGCAGGCCGAATGCCCAGGTTGATCTGCCCGCCGTGCGTGTGACCCGAGAGCTGGAGCGCCACGTGCCCGGCGGCCTCTGCGAAGTAGGAGGGATTGTGGCAGAGCAGCACGCGCGGCAGATCGCGCGCAGGCGCCACCCGACCGCCGAGCTTGGGCAGCGCGGCTACTGCACGCTGCAGATCCGGACCACCTCCTTCGCGCCGAGCCCAAACGTCGTCGACACCCAACAGCGCGAACCCAGCTCCGCCGTCCCCGACCACGCGCGCGTCGTTTTGCAGGATGCGACCACCACCGCGCACCACCGCACTGGCGACCTCCTCGACACCCGCGAAGTAGTCGTGATTGCCCGAGATGGCCACGACGCCTTCACGCGCCAGCGGAGACAATCGACGCACGAAGCGCCCGAGCTGCTCGGCAAAGCGCGGATCGTTGTCGAGCAGATCGCCGGTGAGCACGAGCAGATCCGGCTTGGCCTTTCGCACCAGCTCGGCGGCGATGTTCAGCTCGGCCTCGCCGACGTAAGCGCCGATGTGCACGTCCGACAGCTGCACGATGCTGAAGCCATCGAACGCCCGCGAAAGACCGGGGATGCGCAACGGCACCTGCTCGATCACGTAGTCGCTTCGTCCCTTGAGCGCACCGTAGAGCGAGCTACTGCTACCGATCAGAAACGCGGAGCCGGCCACCGCCTGAGTCAAGAACGTGCGCCGCGGCAGCTCAGCCGGCAGCGCGAGCGCAACACCCTGGTTTTCGACGGGCAGCTGGGTGCCCACGGGAGCCGACGCAGTGGGGCTGGCGAGTGGAGGCTCGTTAGCTCGCCCGAAGCGGCGCGCCAGGCCTGCCAGCCAGATGATCCCATCGGCCAGCAGCAGCATGACTGCGCTGATGATGACCGCGAGCGCGACAGTAGAGCTCACGGCGATCAAGGCAGTCGTCGCTGCGCCCGGCCAGAGTCGCCCGGCCACGCGCCCAACGACCATGTCGACCACCGAGCCCACCAGCACCCATTTGAGCGCAGCCTGGCCGCGTCGCTGCAAACCAAAGGCTTTCCGCGCCCAGCGGAACACGTAAACGTTCAGC
>JBEHXA010000305.1:0-8911 GCA_048498935.1 Myxococcota bacterium | reverse complement strand
GTTGGGGTCGGGCTTGGTCGCCAGCGCGAGCACGACCCCAACTGATCCCCGCCACTCACGGCCAAACCATCATGCACCCCCTCCAAGAGCTCCTTCACAAACGCATCGCCATCATCGACGGCGCGATGGGTACGACCATCCGCACTTACGGCATGACCGAGAAGGACATCCGTGGTGAGCGCTTCAAAGATTCCCAGAAGGATTTGCTCAACAACGGTGACCTGTTCTCGCTCACCCAGCCGCAGATGATCTGCGACATCCACCGGCGCTTCTTGGAAGCCGGTGCCGATATCATCGAGACCAACACCTTCGGCGCGACCAGCATCACGCAGAGCGAGTTCTTCGTCGACGACCCGCGCGAGCACGGCGGCCGGAAAGATCCGGAATTTTATCAGAAGATCATCGAGACGCCGTCGCTCTCTCAGCTGGCCTGGGAGATCAACGAGCAGTCCGCTCGACAGTGCCGCGAGTGGGCAGACCGGGTGGCGAACGCGGATGGTAAGCGTCGCTTCGTGGCCGGCGCGATCGGACCGCTGACGATTTCGCTCTCCAATTCGCCCGACGCGGACGACCCGGGCTTTCGCGTGATGACCTTCGATCAGGTCAAATTTGCTTACATGGAGCAGGTGCGGGCGCTGATCGCGGGCGGCTCGGACGTGCTGCTGGTCGAGACCATTTTCGACTCGCTCAACGCCAAGGCGGCGCTGGTCGCGATTCAAGAGGTCTTCGAGCAAGACGGCAAGCAGCTGCCGATCATGATTTCAGCCGCGGTTGGGCGCGGTGGCGAGACCATGATCTCGGCCCAGACCGTGGAGGCTCTGTGGAACGCGGTCAGCCACGTCAAGCCGCTGTCGATCGGCTTGAACTGTTCGCTCGGGCCCGACCTGATGTACCCGTTCTTGAGCGAGCTGTCGCAAAAGTCGAGCGCTGCCATTAGCTGCTACCCGAACGCGGGCTTGCCGAACCCGCTCTCGCCCACGGGCTTCGACCTGGAGCCGGCCGATATGGGCCGCTTTCTGACCCAGTTTGCCGAGTCGGGCCTCGTGAACATCGCGGGCGGCTGCTGCGGCAACACGCCCGAGCACATCGGCGCCATCGCCAAGGCCCTCGACGGGCGGCACCCCCGCGACTTTGCGGCGCCCGCGTCTACGACCACGATTTCGCTGCCCGCCGCTCCGCAGGCGGACGACAGCTGGCGCCCGCTGCGCCTGTCCGGCTCGCAGCCGTTCACGCAGCAAAAGGGCGTTTACATGATGATCGGCGAACGCACCAACGTCGCCGGCTCGCCCAAGTTCGCCAAGCTGATCAAAGAGGGTAAGTACGAGGAAGCCGTCAGCGTGGCGCGCCAGCAGGTCGACAACGGCGCCAACGTGATCGACGTGTGCATGGACGAGGGCATGATCGACGGCGTCGCCGCGATGCATCGCTTCTTGTCGCTCCTGGCGAGCGAGCCCGAGGTCGCCAAGGCGCCGTTCATGGTCGACTCCTCCAAGTGGGAGGTGATCGAGGCCGGTCTGCGCTGCTTGCAGGGCAAGGGCATCGTGAACTCGATCTCGCTCAAGGAGGGCGAGGAGAAGTTCAGGCAGAACGCGCGTACGGTGCGCAAGTACGGCATGGCCGTCGTGGTGATGGCGTTCGACGAGGACGGGCAGGCTGCCACGTATGCGGACAAGATCCGCATTTGCGAGCGCGCCTACCGCATCCTGCTCGAGGAGGGCATGGCGCCCGAGGACATCATCTTCGACCCCAACATCCTGACGGTGGCGACCGGCATGGAGGAGCACAACAACTACGCCGTCGACTTCATCGAGGCCACGCGCTGGATCAAGCAGAACCTGCCGCACGCCAAAGTGAGCGGCGGCGTTTCGAACGTGTCCTTCAGTTTCCGCGGTAATAACCCGGTTCGCGAGGCCATCCACTCCGCGTTTTTGTATCACGCGATCGCTGCCGGCATGGACATGGGCATCGTCAACGCGGGCATGCTCGAGGTGTACGAGGAGATCGAGCCCGAGCTGAAAGAGCTGGTCGAGGACGTGCTGCTCAACCGGCGCTCCGATGCCACCGAGCGCCTGGTGAACTTTGGCGAAAAGCTGAAGGCAAAGGGCACGGGACAGGCGACGAGCGAGAAGCAGGAGGAGGAATGGCGCAAGGGCAGCGTCGAACAGCGGCTTTCGCACGCGCTGGTCAAGGGCATCGACGCTTACATCGACGCCGACACGGAGGAGGCTCGAGCCAAGCTCGGTCGCCCGCTCTCGGTGATCGAAGGGCCGCTGATGGACGGCATGAGCGTGGTGGGTGACTTGTTCGGCGCCGGCAAGATGTTCTTGCCGCAGGTCGTGAAGTCCGCGCGCGTGATGAAGAAGGCGGTTGCCTACCTCACGCCGTTCATGGAGGCCGAGAAGGCCGAAATGGCCAGGCGCGGTGAGGTGGTGAAGACCCAAGGCAAGATCGTGCTCGCGACCGTGAAGGGCGACGTGCACGATATCGGCAAAAACATCGTGGGCGTCGTGCTGGCCTGCAACAACTACGAGGTTTTCGACATGGGCGTGATGGTGCCCTGTGAGAAGATCTTGGAGCGAGCCAAGCAGGAAAAGGCCGATGTGATCGGCTTGAGCGGGCTCATCACGCCCTCGCTCGATGAAATGACGCACGTGGCGCGCGAGATGGAGCGCCAGGGCTTCAAGCTGCCACTGCTGATCGGCGGCGCCACCACCAGCAAGGCGCACACTGCGATCAAGATCGCCCCGCACTACAGCCAGCCAGTGGTGCATGTTCTCGACGCCAGCCGCGCCGTACCGGTGACGACGAGCCTGCTCAGCCAGGAAGGCAAGGCCGCGTTCGTGGAGCAGCACGAGGCCGAGTACAAGCGCCTGCGCGAGATTCACGGCAGCCCCAAGCACAAGCTGGTGAGCCTGGCTGAAGCTCGCGCCAACCGGCCGAAGCTGCAGTGGCGTGCCGAAGACGTGCCGACGCCGGAATTCACGGGCGTGCGCGTGCTGGAGGATTTCCCGCTCGCGACCTTGCGCGAGTACATCGACTGGACGCCGTTCTTTCACACCTGGGAGCTCAAGGGTGTGTACCCGCGCATCCTCGAGCACGAGAAGTACGGCGAGCAGGCGCGCCAGATCTTCAAAGAGGGCAACGCCCTGCTCGACCGCATCATCGAGCAAAAGTTGCTTCGGGCGCGCGCTGCCTACGGCTTCTTCCGTGCCAACGCGGTTGGCGACGACGTCGAGCTGTATGCCGATCAGGGCCGCTCCGAGCGCCTCGCCAAGCTGTGCTTTTTGCGGCAGCAGCAGCAGAAGGACAAGGGCGAGCCGAACCGCTCTCTGTCCGACTTCATCGCCCCGCGCGAAACCGGCCTCGCCGATCACATCGGCGGCTTTGCCGTTACGACCGGTGTCGGCTTGAAGGAGCTGGTCGACAGCTTCCGCGCCGCGCACGACGACTACAACGCGATCATGGCCGAAGCGCTTGCCGATCGCCTCGCCGAGGCTTTTGCCGAGTGCTTGCACGAGCGGGTGCGCCAAGAGTGGGGCTACGGCAAGACCGAGCAGCTGAGCAAGGTGGACCTGATCGCGGAAAAGTACCGCGGCATTCGGCCCGCTGCGGGCTACCCGGCCTGCCCCGATCACACCGAGAAGGGCACGCTTTGGACGCTGCTCGACGCCGAAGCCAACGCTGGCGTGAAGCTCACCGAGTCGTACGCGATGTGGCCCGGCTCGAGCGTGAGCGGCCTCTACTTCGCGCACCCCGAAGCGCAGTACTTCAGCTTGGGCAAGGTCGACCGCGACCAAACTGCCGAATACCACGAGCGCAAGGGCATGACGCTGCAGGAGGTCGAGCGCTGGCTCGGTCCGAACCTCGGCTATGACCCCTGAAGCGCGGACCGATCGTTTCGGTAGTGGTAGCGGAGCTGCGCCGGCTCGTAGCGTGACGCCTTGCCGATAGGGCAGGCGTCGCGCACGGCGATCCAGGCGTCGGCGTGGCGAGCGATCGCCTGCGAGGTGAGCGGCATGCCCGAAGTTTCGAGCGCGTGCTCGAAGCAGGGCATGCAGGGCTTCGGGCATGCTGGGCAGGGCCTGGAGAGCTCCGGCGGTTCGCCGGCAGGTCCGGGTGCGTCGATCACCAGCACTGCGCGGAGCGCGACCCAGGGGCCGTGAATCGGGTGGACGGCCAGATGGCTCGGCGCGATCGCGGCGAAGCCGACCAGCTCGGCCAGGCGCTGGATCGGGAGCGCTCGGGGCTGTACGGTGTGACCGAAGTAGCTGACGAAGCGCAGCGAGCCGAGCGTCGCCACGAGCGCTGCTACGGCCGACTCGACATGCGAATCGAGCGGATGTGGCGCGCCGGCCAGCCCCGGTTCACGCCGCAACCGCTCGGTGAACAGGGGCCAGAGCGCGCCGGTGTTGCCTATCAGCAGCGCCAATGAGCCAGAGCGCCCGAAATCAGCCAGGCGATCGGTGCTCGCGACCGCGCGGTTGTACCAGTCGACCGCGAACGGATGCACTAGGTCGAGGCCGAACGACGAGCTGCGCTTGGTGAGCGTTTCGATCAGCGCGCTGGTTTCTGGCGCAGTCACACGGCGAGCATAGCTCCAGCTGACGCGGATTTGTCGGGCGAGGATGTGACGATTGAGGCGTTTTGCTCCAGCGGCGATGTCGGTTGTCTGGAGCTAACTTAAACGCTGCTCGCGAGGTGCCGTACGGGTTGTAAGGACTAGGCAGTGTCGGCTCTGAACCCAAAAATCGTCGTCATCGACGACAGCGAGATCGTGCTCGCCATGACCAAGCAAGCGCTAGAAAGCGCCGGCTATGACGTCGTGGTGCACGATCGGTCAGCCGGCTGCGTGGCGCTCATCCTGCAAGAGAAGCCCGACCTGGTGCTGATGGACGTGAATCTGCCGGGCCTGAGCGGTGACGTTGCGGTCACCATGCTCGCCAAAGCGCAGCCGAACGGCGAGACCGTGGTGCTGCTGCATTCGAGCCTGCCCGTCGGAGTGCTGCGCGCCAAAGCGGCTGCGGTCGGAGCGCACGGCTTCATCCAAAAAGGCGGCGATTCGTACCGGCTCGTGCGCGAGGTCAATCAGTGGATCAAGCGCCTCACCAGCAGCGGTCACTTGCGCGCAGCAGCGCCCGTAACCGCGGAAGAACGAGATAGTGGTTCGATGCGGGTGGCCACGCCGAGCGTGCTCTTCGTGGACGACGACATGGGCGTGCTCTCGAGCTACCGGCGGCTGCTGCAGGGTGAGAACGTGTCCGCCGAGTTCGCCCTCTCCGGCAGTCAGGCGCTTCGGCGCCTACTCTCAGAGTCGCCGCCGGACGTCGTCGTGTGCGACATGCTGTTGCCGGACATCACCGGTATTCAGATTTTTCAGCGGGCGGTAGCTGCTGACGCGAGCTATTTGAAGCGCTTCGTGGTCGCCACTGGCGCGGCTACCATGCCGATGGTCGCTGCGTTCTTGGCGGGGTTTGGCGGTCCGGTCTTGTACAAGCCCGTGACTGGCGAACGACTGGTGGCGGCGATTCGAGCTTGTCGACCGAGAGCGACGACCGCGAGCAAGAGCTCGAGCGTTCGTTAGGCGCTTCAGTCCGACCAGCGCATGTGGAGCTTCGCTAGGAGCGTCGCGTCCATTTGGCGAAACTGCGCGATGTGCGCGGACTTGTCGTCGCCCGCGCTGCCTTCGACCGAAAAGTGACCGGCGTGGCCGCTGGTGAACGGTGGCTCGGGGCGGATGGACAGCGCGCTCAGCAAGAGCTGCGAGCACTCGGTGGTGCTGGCGTAGCCGTCGGTCATGATGCTCGAGTGCGTGATGGCCATCAGCTTGTGATCCGCCTTGGCTAGCTGGGCGAACTCGCGAAACGATTGCAGAGCATTGGGCGCGAAGGTGCGCTTCCAGCGATCGGTGAAGCCGGCATGCAAGCCGTCCGCGAGCAGCACTGCATCGACTCGGTCCCGGTCCTCTGGGCGCAGGATGAGCTTTTCGACGGCGGCGTAGCCGGCGCTCCACGCCGTCAGGGCCACGCGGCTCGGTCGGGCGTCGCCGCCACACAATGGGGCAGCTGCCATCTCCACTTGTCGGAGCAGCGAGCTGAGGGCGCCGGGCGACTGATAGGCTTGCCCGTAGCGTTCGGCGCCGTTGCCGGCGTTCAGAACCGCGACGACCGCGCGAATTCCGGCCTTCTCGATCAGGTCGCGCACGTAAGGGTGGGCGCCATGAAAGTGAAGGATCACGTCGTAGCGGCCGCTGCAGCGGTCGGGCACATAAACCGGCGCGCCGTTGTAGGTGATGGTCTTGCGAAACTGCGGCAGCGCCGGTAGCGATTCGGGGGCTACGGCGCTGGGCGTCGCTGGCGGTGCGCTGGACGTGGCGCCCGGCGCTACGCCGGGCGCAGCCGCAACGGGTGGCGCTGCGCCGGCAGCGCTCGCAGTGCTGGCAGTGCTTACGAGCGACGGCTCGCGCGTTGCTGCCAACGACTCATGCACCCGACCCGATCGGGTCGCGACGCCGACTCCGATGACCGCGCTGCCGAGCGCCAGCAGCGCCGCCGCGACGGTCCACCCCTTCATGCGCTCGGCGCCGCGCTGCTAGCAGTGCGATTTCGCCACATACGGCGCAGCAGAAACGAGCCCAGGAGCAGGATGCCGCCGCCCACCAAGCCTGCGGTGATCTGCAGCTTGACGAAGTAAGCCAGCGCGTTGCTCACGGTCGGGCCGCACGACAGCGCGTCGCCGCTCGGTGGGGTGTAGAGCAGGCTGAGCAGCCACGGTCCGTTGACGCAGGCAAAGCCCAGCCCGAGCAACATGCCGATCGAGCCTTCGACGAGTCGGCGCTTCACGGTGCTCGGACGATTCACGACGAGGACTTCTTCGGCCATGAGACCGCCGAGCATAGACCCGGGCGACAGTCGGGCTCACGTCAGCGGGGAAATCTCAATGATTTCGCCATTCAACGCCGCTGCGCTAGACTGCCGGAGGCTCTATGAGGCTCCTGAAAGTCGCCGCCGCGACGCTCAATCAAACGCCGCTCGATTGGGACGGCAACGAACGCCGCATTCGCGACATGCTCGTGCGCGCGCGCTCCGAGGGCGTGAGCGTGCTGTGCCTGCCCGAGCTTTGCATCAGCGGCTATGGCTGCGAGGACGCGTTCCTTTCACCAGCAGTGCGGGCCACCGCGCTAGAGGTGCTGGGCGCGCTGCTACCCGAGACGCGCGGCTTGGTGGCGTGCGTGGGGCTGCCGCTGGCGCATCAAAAGGGCATCTACAACGTGAGCGCGCTCCTCGCCGATGGTGAGCTCTACGGTTTCGTCGCCAAACGCGCGCTGGCTGGTGACGGCATCCACTACGAGCCGCGTTGGTTCAAGCCTTGGCCTGCCGGAGCTCGCTCGACGACGCGCGTGCTTGGGCGCGAGGTGCCGCTCGGTGACGTTTTTTTCGACTGCGCGGGCGTGCGGATCGGCTTCGAGATTTGCGAAGACGCTTGGATGGCCGATCGCCGTGGCGCGGAGCTGACGGGAGCCGACTTGATCCTGAACCCCTCTGCCAGCCATTTTGCCTTCGGAAAGCACGCCGTGCGGCGTCGTTTGGTGCTCGAGGGGTCGCGCGCTTTCGGGGTGAGCTACGTGTACGCCAACCTGCTCGGTAACGAGGCGGGTCGTGCGATTTATGATGGAGATGCGCTGATCGCGAGCGACGGTGCGCTGGTTGCCGAGGCGCAGCGCTTTCGCTTCGGTGAGGGCGAGCTCACGAGCGCGGTCGTGGACGTCGAGCTGACGCGCTCGCGGCAGGGCTGGGTGTCGGGCTTTTCGCCGGCCGTCAACGACGAGCCGGGGGCGCTCGTGGCGGTGCCGTTCGAGCTGCCGAAGGCGGCCCCTACACCTGCTGCGCCCCAGCCGCCGAGCTGGGAGCGAGGTCCCCACGTCAAGGAAGAGGAGCTGGCACGCGCGCTCGCGCTCGGGCTGTTCGACTACTTGCGCAAGAGCCGCTCGCGCGGTTTCGTAATTTCGCTGTCGGGCGGCGCGGATTCGTCGGCGCTCGCGGTGCTTTGCTCGAGCATGGTCGGTTTCGCCGAACGCGACCTGGGGCTCGAGGGGCTGAAGCAGATCCTCGGCTACGTGCCGGCCGTGAAAGAGGCTGCAAATGGGCGAGAAGTGCTGCGCGCTCTACTCACCACCGCTTACCAAGCGACGCGCAACAGCTCGGAAGTCACGCGTTCTGCGGCGCGGGAGGTGGCGGAGGCGATCGGCGCGCGTCACCTGGAGCTCGATGTGGACGCTCAGGTGGCCGGCTACGTCGCGATGGTCGAGGGCGCGCTCGGCCGCAAGCTTGACTGGCAGGTGGACGACATCGCGCTTCAGAACATTCAGGCGCGCGCGCGCGCACCGAGCGTTTGGCTGCTGGCGAACATCGCCGGCGCGCTCTTGCTCTCGACCAGCAATCGTTCTGAGGCTGCTGTCGGCTACGCCACCATGGATGGTGACACCGCCGGCGGCCTCGCGCCGATCGCCGGGATCGACAAGGCGTACTTGCGGCGTTGGCTCGTGTGGATGGAGCAGCGCGGCCCCGAAGGGCTCGCGCCCTTACCGGCGCTAGCTGCCGTCAACGTGCAGGCGCCGACCGCCGAGCTGCGCCCCGCCGCGCAGCAGCAGACCGACGAAGGCGACTTGATGCCTTACGATCTGCTCGACGCGATCGAGCGCGCCGCGATTCGCGACAAGCGCGGACCGCTCGAGGTGTTCGAGCTGATGAGCGCGGTATTTCCGCAGTATTCGGCCGAGCAGCTCGTGACCTGGATCGAGCGATTTTTCAGGCTCTTCACGCGCAACCAGTGGAAGCGCGAGCGCTACGCGCCGTCGTTTCACCTCGACGACGTGAACCTCGACCCCAAGACCTGGTGTCGCTATCTCCCATGG
>JBEHXA010000304.1:0-8976 GCA_048498935.1 Myxococcota bacterium | reverse complement strand
CTTGAGTGCGCCGGCGCACGCTGACGAGCTGCTGCTCGATGGCACGTTCGGGCTCGGCAGCGGGCTCGAAGGTGGTGACCCTGGGACCGGGCTCGAATGGCGACGCGCGCGCTTTCGCGTGCTGGGCGGCATCGACTTGCGCAGCGACGAGGGGCCTGCTGACGCGCTGGGGTTTCGCGCCTTTGCCGAGATCGAAAAGCGCGCCAGCGTGGGCGGCGAGATCCGCTACGAACGCTGGATGTCCCGCAATTTCGGCGTGTACGCCGCGCTCTCCGGCACCATCGCGCCTGAGACGCTATTTGGTGGCGGCTTCGGCTGCACCGGCATCATCCCGTTCGGTAAGAAGTTCGGGATATTCATCGAACCTTCGTTTCAAGTGTACCCGCTCGGCAGCGACACGCCTGGCGACTCCATCTTGATCTGGGGCCTGCTCTCGGCAGGTGTGAGGTTCGGCCTGTGACGCGCTGGGCTTGGATCGCTGCGGCGCTGCTAATGCCGCTCAGCTCACCGCTCGGCTGCGACAGCGGCGGCTGCTTGCGCAACACCGATTGTCCGAGCGGTCAGAGCTGCAGCGCAGGATCGTGTCGCGCCGAGGGCGACACCGGCACTGCCGGTAGCAGCGGCAACGCCGGCAACAGTGGCAGCGCCGGCAGCAGCGGCGGCGGCAGCGAATCCGCAGGTAATGCGGGGGAAGGCAACGATCGCGGCGGGAGCAGCGGCTCCGCCGGCAGCAGTGGATCTGCAGGCAGCGGCGGCGGCGGCTCGAGCACAGCGCCCATCGGTGGTGCCGGTGCGGGCGGCGAAGGCGGCGCTGCAGGCGAAGCTGGCTTTGGCGGTGAAGCGGGCCTCGGTGGTGCGCTCGGCGAAGCGGGGCTCGGTGGCTTCGGCGATCTCGGCGGCTTCGACGGTCTAGGCGGCTTCGCGCCCTGAGAGCCAAGCGTCTGACACGCGTGCGTCCTGCCCATTGACGCGAAAAGTCGTCTCATTTTGATGCTCGCGCGCGTTGCTGCGGCAGATCTGGCGGCGAGCGCGCCTCCGGCCCACGGCACGACTCCTGCTATCTGCCCTTCGCATGTTCCGATCTCTGAACATCGCCGCGACCGGCATGACGGCCCAGGAAACCAACCTGGAAGCCATCTCGCACAACATCGCCAACGGCAACACCGTCGGCTTCAAGAAAGAGCGCGTCGACTTTCAGGACCTGCTCTACCAAACCGTGCGGCAAGCAGGCACGCCTACTGGCCCTACTACGACGTCGCCCACGGGCTTGCAGATCGGCACCGGCGTGCGCGTCGTGAGCACCTCGCGCATGTTCGAGCAGGGCACGCTGCAGCAGACCAGCAACCAGCTCGACGTAGCTATCGAGGGCAATGGCTTCTTCGTGATCGAGCAGGCCGACGGCAACCCGGCGTACACGCGCAACGGCGCGCTTCGTACCGATAAAGACGGCCGAATCGTCAACTCGGAAGGCTTGCCGCTCGACCCGCCGATCACCATCCCGCCCGACGCTACCAGCGTGTCGATCGCGGCCAACGGCACCGTTTCGGTCACCATGCCGAGCCAGACCACGCCGTCAGAGGTCGGACAGATTCAGATCGCAACGTTCGTGAACCCCGCCGGCCTCCAGGCGATCGGGCACAACCTGTTCATCCCCACGGAAGGCAGCGGCGAAGCCCAGCAGGGCGAGCCAGCCGCCGACGGACGCGGCTCCCTCCTGCAGGGCGCGCTCGAGCAATCGAACGTGAGCATCGTCGAAGAGATGATCGGGCTCATCAGCGCCCAGCGCGCCTACGAAATCAACTCCAAGGTCATCACCACGGCCGACGAGATGCTGCGTGCCGCCACGCAGATGAGGTGAACCATGAAGCGAGCAGCCGCCCTAGTCCTGTCTCTGGTTCTGGCCAGCTCCGCTGCCAGCGCAGAAGAGACGCGCGTCGTGCGCGGCTCGCAGCTTCATCTGTCCGACGTGATCGGCGATTTGCCCGCCGACGTACCGGATCTCGAGCTCGGCCCGGCGCCGCAGCCCGGCAGCTCTCGACTCTTGCCGCGCGCCGAAATCCTGGCGGCCGCAGAGCAGAGCGGAGTCAGCCTGAAGGGCGTCAAGCTACCGGGCGTCGTGCGCATCAGCAGCGCCGCCAAGCGCTGGAGCGCCGACGATCTGGTGAACGCCGCCTTGCCGCGCCTGAGCTCCAGCCTTCCGAGCGGGGTGAGCGTGAAGCGCGCCAAAACCTCGTCCAAGGCCGTAACCGCGCCGAACGCGAGCGTCAGCGGAGTGCGCGTCCCCAAGCTGCCGCGCCGTGAAGGCGAGCACATGACGACCGCCACGGTCGAGCTCTCGAGCGACGGCGAGATCGTGGCGCGCATTCCGCTCTCGCTCACACTCGACATTCCGGCCAGCGCCGCCATCCCCGATGTCAGCAAGGGCGCGCGCGTGCAGCTCATGATCGAAAGCGGCCCCGCGCGCGTCACTGCGAGCGCGATCGCGCTCAACGACGGCGAGATCGGCGAGATCGTCCAGTTTCGCGTCGCTAGCACGCAAAAGGTGCTCTACGGCAAGCTCGAGAGCAGCACGCTCGCGCGGGTGGTCCAATGACCAGGCTCTGCGGCGCGATTTTGCTCGCCAGCGTGATTGTGAGCTGCGGCCCCAATCACATCCAGCCGTTCACCGCGCGCGAGCGCAAGTACAAGGCCGGCGAGTACGCCGCGACCCAGGAGCAAAACAAGCCGGCCACCGGCTCGCTCTACTCGGACGCCCAGACCGGCTTTCTGGAAGACACCCGCGCGCTCCGCGTCGGTGACGTGGTGCTCGTGCGCATCAACGAAAAGGCGGACGCCGAAGGCGGCGCTACCACCAACCTGTCGAAGGAGACGAACCGCTCGGCGGGCGTCGACTCCTTGCTCGGCCTGGTGCCCGCGATCCAAAAGGCCTACCCGAACATCGACCCCAAGACGCTCATCGAAATGGCGTCCAAATACGACTTCGCCGGCGAGGGCAAGACCCAGCGCGCCGGCAGCTTGAACGCCGTGATCGGCGTGAAGGTCAAGCAAGAGCTCCCGAACGGCGACCTCTTCGTGGAAGGCACGAAGGTCGTGATGATCAACTACGAGGAGCAGCACCTGTACATTTCGGGCGTGATCCGCACCTCCGACATCGCCCCCGACAACTCGGTCGACTCGGCGCTGATCGCGGATGCGCGTGTCGAGTTCACTGGCCGCGGCGACATCGACGACCAGGTCGAGCGCGGCTGGCTCACCAAAGTCCTCGACGCCATCAGCCCCTGGTGATCATGGCCCCCCGCCTCCCCCACCCCGGCACGACGCGTGCAATCACCCCAGGAGCGATGAGGCTCTTGGTTGCACTGTTGGTGGCGCTATTCGTGCTGGTTCCGGGCAACGCGCGGGCGGACAAGGTACGCGACCTGGTCGACGTGGTCGGCGCTCGTGAAAACCAGCTGGTCGGCTACGGCGTGGTGACCGGTCTGCAAGGCACCGGCGACGACGTCACGGCGCCGTTCGCGATGCAGTCACTGCGCGCGTTGCTCCGTCGCTTGGGCGTGCAGGTCGACGCCAAGCAGGTCCGACTCAAGAACGTGGCCGCGGTGATCGTCACCGCGCAGCTGCCCGCGTTCGGCCGCAACGGCTCGAAGCTCGACGTGGTCGTGTCGTCGATGGGCAACGCCAAGAGCTTGCGCGGCGGCGTGCTGGTGCAAACGCCCCTGCGCGGCGCCGACCGCCGTACCTATGCAGTCGCTCAGGGCCCGCTCGTGCTCGGCGGCTTCTCGGCCAGCGGCAGCTCGGGCAGCAGCGTGCAAGAGAACATCGTCACTTCCGGGCGCATCCCGAGCGGGGCGCTGATCGAGCGCGAGGTAAAGACCTCGTTCGAAAACGCCGGCAAGGTGGCGTTGGCGCTCCGCGCCCCCAATTTCGACACGGCTCAGCGCATCGTGGCTGGGCTGAATCAGGTCATGGGCGAAGGCACCGCGCGCGCGCTGGACGGCGGCACCGTCGAGGTCAAAGCGCCCGGCGAGCTGAAAAACAAGCCCGTCGAGCTGATCACCAAGATCGGCGAGGTGGACGTCGAGCCTGGCAGCCTGGCCCGCGTGGTCATCAACGAACGCACCGGCACCATCGTGGCGGGCGGCGACGTGAGGCTCTCACCCGTCGCGATCGCCCAAGGCGGCATCACCATCTCGGTGAAAGAAAGCAAAGAGGTCTCCCAGCCGGGCATGTTCGCGCGCGCCGGTCGGACCGAGACCGTGGACAAAACCGAGATCGAGACCGCCGAGCAGAAGCCCCCCGCCCTCACCTACGTGAACGGCGCCGCGTCGCTGGCGGAGGTGGCGCAGGCGCTGTCGACCTTCGGCGTGTCGCCACGCGAGCTCGGCAGCATCCTTCAAGCGTTGAAGGCGGCTGGCGCGCTCCGTGCAGAGGTGATTGTCCAATGACCCCTCCGCTCAGCGCGCTCCAGGCCCTTCAAGGTACCGGCGCCACCGCGCCCAGCAAAGAGGCCGTCGACCCCAAGGCCCTCAAGGCCGCCAAGGACTTCGAAGCCATCTTCCTTCGCACTTTGCTGAGCTCGCTCGAGAAGGCCACGTCCGTCTCGGGCGGGGGCAAGCTCAACACGAGTCAGAGCACCTACGGCTCGATGGTGGTCGGCGCCCTCGCCGACAACATTTCGGGCAGTGGCGGCATCGGTCTGGCCGAAGTCGTCGCCCGGAGCCTTTCCGTTCAGGCTGCACAGCCTTCGCCTCCCTCGGGAACAAAGCCACCAAAATAGCCAATCTTTCCAGCAACTTGCTTCAAGTGCGATTTTTCCCTCAAGCCCCCCAGGTCCAGACCGTTCACTCGGATGACGACCTATGCGCGGCCCCCGACCGCTGCTGGAGGCATGAATGAAAGGTATCACCGGCAACCCAGTCCTCGACGCTTACGGCAGGATGGCCGTCTCGCCAGTTGGCGCGGCTCGCCCTGTGGAAGCGGCCGAAGCGACTGCCGCCGTCTCTGGGCCAAGCTCACCGGCCGCTGAAGTTTCGATTTCGGCGCACGCCAGAGATTTGGCGGCGGGTGGCAAGTTTGACGCGGACAAGGTCGAAGCTCTCAAGGCTCAGATCGCGGAAGGTAAGTTCAAGATCAACTCGCAGGACGTGGCTCGACGCATGCTCGAAACCCTCGGCTGATACGCCGACGAGCAATGCGCTTCGCCCGCGCCGCGGACGAAAGACAAATTCAAGTGCAGGCAGACGCGCAACCCTCAGATCTCAAGACGACGCTCGACGAGCTCGAGGCGCTGCATCGCGCTGAGGCCACGGCGCTCCGGCGCATGTCTCGCGACGAGCTCGACGAGCTGATCGACCGCAAGCTGCTGCTCTGGGAACGCCTGCGCACCCTCACCGATCAGCACAAGCCCGGCCCCGAAGCGCGGGTGCAGCTGGAGCGCATCCGTAGCGCCGCGCTGCACAATCAAGTGCTCTTGCATCACGCCCGTGACGCCGTGCGCACCATCCTGCAGAACGCCAGCGGGCAGGCGCTCTCGACACCCTCCAGCCGCCCCTCCGCCATTCAAGGCGGCATGCGCGTGGATTTTCGAGGTTAGGCCATGGGCTCACTCACTCAGCTCATGTACACCGCCCGGGACGCGCTCAGCGCGCAGTCCTACGGGCTGAACGTCGCCGGCCAGAACATCACCAACGTCAACACGCCCGGCTACGTGCGGCGTGAGGCGATCATCGAAACGCGCGCGCTCGGTACGGCCACGACCGGCACCGTGACCGTAGCGGGCCTGCGTCGCGCCACTGATCAATACATCGAGCGGCGCGAGCTCACCGCGCTCGGCAGCGTCGGCGCCGGCACCGCGCACGATCGCGAGCTGCAGTCGATCGAGGCGCAGTGCAACGACCTGGGCGGTACTGGCCTGGGCTCGGCGCTCGACAACCTATTCGCGTCGTTCTCGTCGCTCGCGGCCAACCCCAACGACCCGACCGCGCGCGCCACCGTGCTCGGCGCTGCCGACGCTTTCGCGCAGCGCACCAACGCGATGGGCGACGCGCTGGCTACCCAGCGTGACGACCTGCTGAAGCAAGCGCAGGCCACCGCGCAAGACGTCAACCAGCGGGCCTCCAGCATCGCGGCGTTGAACCGGCGCATTCAGCTGGCCGTGGCACAGGGCGAAGACGCCGCGGATCTCAAAGATCAGCGCAACAACCTGCTGCTGGGGCTGGCGCAGCTGATCGATGTTCACACCATCGAAGACGGCAAGGGTGGCATGGTCGTCCAGGGCGGCGGCGCCACACTGGTCGAAGGCGTCGAGTCGCGCAGCTTGCTCGTCGATCTCGCGGGTGATGGTTCGCTCCGCTTCTCGATGCAGCGTCCGGACGGCGGCTCTGGTACCGAGATCACGCAGCTGGTGAGCGGCGGCAAGCTGGCCGGCATCAAAGAAGCGCGCGACGTCGACGTGTTCGAAGCGGCGCGCAAGCTCGACCAGTTCGTGTTCGACGTGGGTAACGCCATCAACGCCCAGCACCGAGCCGGTTTCGGTCAGGACGGCGTCAGCGGGCGCAACCTGTTCGACGTCTCGGCCGTGGCAGACGGCGCAGCGCGTGCCCTGGGCCTGAGCACCGACGTGGCCGGTGATCCGTCGAAGATCGCCGCGTCTTCCAGCGCAGCAGCGCTCCCCGGCGGCTCGGGCAACGCAGTCGCGCTCGCCGACCTGTTCAAGACAGCGGTCAGCGGCGGCCGCACTGCCGCCGAAGCCTACGGCGACATCGTGGGCGGCATTGGCTCACGGCGCGCCGTGGTCACGCAGGCGCTCGAGACGCAGACGGCCATCAAGGATCAGGTGCAGGCCATGCGCGAGAGCGTGAGCGGCGTATCGCTGGACGAAGAGATGATCTCGCTGACCAAGTTCCAGCGCGCTTACGAGGCGGCCGGGCGAGTGCTGAGCACCGTCGACGAGCTGCTCCAAGATCTGATCAACAGGGTGGGCCGATGAGAATCACCGAAGGCATGCGCTACTCGGAGGTGCTGCGAAACCTCGGCAGCATCAGCTCGCAGCACGCCGAAGCCTCGCGCGAAGCTTCGACCGGCATCCGCGTGGGCAAGCCGTCCGACGACCCGATCGCGGCCGCCGAGTTGGCGCGGCTGCGCGCGAGCTCCAGTCAGACCAACGCGCACCTCGCGACGATCAACATGGTACGCGGAGACGCCGAGCTCACCGAGTCGACCCTGTCCGATGCCACCGACGTGCTGGCGCGGTTGAAAGAGCTCGCGCTGCAAGCGTCGAACGGAGGCTTGAGCGCCGACGACCGCAACAACATGAACGTCGAGGTCGCGGGGCTGAAGGACGCGCTCGTGCAGCTCGGCAATGCGCGCGGCACGCGCGGCTACTTGTTCTCCGGCAGCCAGGTCGCGACCGCCGCGTTCGACGCGAACGGCGTATTCCAAGGCGACAGCGAGGCGCACGTAGTACCGATCGGCAACAGCTCGCCCACCACCGTGAGCACCAGCGGCGCCGAGTCGTTCGTGGTCGCGGGTGGGCGCAACGTGTTCGCCGACGTCGACAGCCTGGTCACCGCGCTGACTACCAACGACGAGGCGGGTATTCGCACGGCGCTCGACAGCATCGATGCCTCGCACAAGCAAGTTGTCAACGCGCGCGCTCGCGCCGGCCTGGTGCTGAGCAAGCTCGACGCGAGTCAGAGCGTGCTCGACTCGGTCGACACCGAGCAGCAACGCCGCGGCCAAGAAGCGGGCGCTGCGGATCCCTTCGAGAGCTATTCCCGCGTCACCCAGCTGGGTCAGTCGCTCGAACGCGCAATCGCCGTCTCGCGACAGCTGCTCGATCTCGGCGGCACGAACCGCTTTTAAAACGAGCCGAACGCGATCGGGTCGCCGTTCGTTTTCCTTTGGGCGGCAGCACGGGCTAGGATGCCGGCATGCTCATCATCGCTCGGCGCAAAGGGCAGCGCATTCTGATCGGCGACGACGTCGAGGTCATCGTCACCGAGCTGTCCAAGGGCGTGGTCAAGCTGGGCATCGTGGCCCCCACCGAACGCACCATCTTGCGTGGTGAGACGAAAGACGTGGCAGAGGCCAACCGGGCGGCCATGCGCACCAGCCTCGATCAGCTTCCGGGCGACAAGCCCGCTGACAAGCCGCCCGGCGACGCGACCTGAAGCGACCGTTCAGAACAGCGCGATCACGATACGGCCGCCTTGAGCGCTCAGGTTCATGCTGATGCGCACCTGAGGCAATTCGGTCACATCCACGCTGCTGAGTGGTGTCGCGTGCAGTTGCTCGTTGCCCGGCAGCGCGTTGAGCGGCGCGACCAGGTTGCTGCAGATCTCGGATGCGGCGAGCAGCACCTCCTCGCTGGGCTGATTTTCGCGGAGTTGCCGCTCCCCTTCGTCGAACGGCAGGCTGAGCGCGAATGCGCCGAGCTGCACCGCCGCGCTGAGGTCGACGATGATCGCGCCACGCTCGCTACCGCCCTCGTCCAGCAGCCGAACGGCGCGCGGCTCGCTCAGCTTCCAGAGCATGGGCTCGCCTGGTTCGAGCTGGAGCTCGGGGGCGGGATCCATCAGGGTCGCCAGGGTGGCGCCGAGCGCCTCCAGCGTGGGCAGGCTGAGCGCTGAGCCCGGTTTCGCGCTGGGCGATCCCTTCGCGACCGGTGCTGGGCCCAAGCCCGGAGAAGCCTGCGTGGCGGCCAGCGCAACCGGCAGCGGAGCCGGGCTCACCTGGGGCGGCTGCACCTCGTGCGCTGGCGGGGGCTCGCTGCGACGGCGCCGGCTGCCGCGCGCCAGCCGCCCGTTCAGACCGGAGCCGCCGCTCTGCCCGGCTTCGAGCACCATCACTCGCTCCCGGAGGCGGGCGTGCGAAGCCCGCAGCACCACGAGCTCGGCCCTCAAGTCGGCCAGCGCACGCGTCAAAGTCGAGACATCGACCCCGGACGGTTCGCCACGTTCCGCACCGGGCGTGGGG
>JBEHXA010000303.1:0-8985 GCA_048498935.1 Myxococcota bacterium | reverse complement strand
AGCGCGCGGCACGGTATACCGCCCCGCGCCTCGAGTTCCAGCGCCTTCGCTGAAAAAGCCGCTCAGCCCGGGTCCTGAAAACCCTGCGCGCTCGGTCCTTGAGAAGGCCGCCCCTGGTCGTCGGTGGTGTCCTCGGCCACGCCCATCATGGCGTTGAGCAGCGAATTGATGCGGAACACCAAGCCGCCGAGCTCGGGGTGCTCGAACTGGAAACGCAAATCGGACTGGCCGTTGATGATCGCGAGCAGCCCGTCCTCGAGCTCGGAAATCGGTGCCGAGATGTAGTTGCCCAGCAGTACGCCGCCAGCGATGACCAGCACCAAGCCGAGGCCGCCGATCGCCAGGACCGGCCAGAGCAGGCCGCCGACACTGCCCACCAGCGAAGACGGCAGCGCCACCACGAGCACCGCGTTCGTCTTGCCGTAGCCGTCGACCGGAATGACTCCGTACAAGCGGTCGCCGATCGCCGCATCGGCGCCGGCGACGCTGCCACTGTTGAGCGCTTGGCGCGCCGCGGCGCCCACGCCCGGATCGGCGATCGCGGCGAGCACGTCGGCCGAGGCCGAGCTGTCGGCGATCGAGTCGAGCGACTTGTCGCCGACCAACGCGAAGACGAGCGTCTGTCCGCTGGTCAGCTCACTCGTCCGCGTGAGCCGTTCGTCGCTGAGCGGGGTGCCGATGACGATGGCTCCCAGCAGCGCACCGGTCTCTGAACGCAGCGGGGCGTAGCTCGCGAGCATCTGCTCTTGCCGCTGCTTGTTGATCCAGACCGAGCTGCCCGTGTGGCCGCTCTTGAGCGCCTCGTTCAGAGAAGGATACTGAACGGCCATTTGCTCGCCGCGCATCAGCGCAGAACCGTTACGCCCCACCACCACGCCTTTATCGTCCACGAAGAGCACCAAGGACGGCGCCATCCTCGCGAACGCCGGCTCACTCACGGCTGCGTCACGGAGTCGGTTCGCTTCGGCCGTGGCCGCCTCGCTCCGAGCTTCCGACGTACCCATCGCGAAGACGCTCCGACTCGAGTCGACCGACGCGCTGCGCTCGAGCCAGCGCTCCATGCGGAGCGCGTCCAGTGCGAGCTGGGCGCTGGCTGCCCTAAGGGCCTGCACTCCCTCACGCTTGCGCTGAGCCGGGTTGGCCAGCGTGTCTTTGAGCGAGGTCTGCAGCAGGACGTAGGTCAGGACCGCAATGACGATCACGATACCTGCGTTGACGGCGATGATCTTGGAACGCATTCTAGTGGCCCCTTGTGCGGGTAGCCCGTGAGGCGGGCCGTCGCTTTGCTCGACCGCAGATGCCTTTGCGGTGAGCGTGACGGAGGACGTTAACACCAATCGCCACGTCGGCGGAAAGGACTGTCATGCACCGCTGTCCGCTCCCCGCCCTGCTATGCTCCGCCGCGTTGGTTCTCCTCGCTGACGATTCGCTGTTTCTCGAGCACGTCGCGCCGCCCGACCATCCGGAACGTGGTGAGCGGGTCGTTGCGGTCCGGGCCGGGCTCGAAGCCGCGGCTCAAGCCTGCCAACGCACCTACACCCGCCTCCCGCTGCGGGACGCTACCGACGAGCAGCTGTTCCGCGTCCACACGCCCGAATACATCGAGCGACTCGGCCATTTGGCCGGCCAGTCTGGCTACCTCGACGCCGATACGTTCATCTCGCCGCGCTCGGTCGCCGCGGCGCGTCGAGCTGCCGGTGGGGCGGTGGGTCTCGTCGAGGCCCTCGCGGCCGGCGTCGAGCGCGTCGGCTTCGCGCTGCCTCGACCGCCGGGGCACCACGCGCTTGCCGACCGAGCCATGGGCTTCTGCATGCTGAACAACGTAGCCGTCGCCGCCGCGCACGCGCGCGCCCTCGGTTACGAGCGCGTGCTGGTGCTCGATTGGGACGTACACCACGGCAACGGCACGCAGGACATGTTCTTCGACGATCCCGCGCTGCTGTTCGCCTCATTGCATCAGTTCCCGAACTATCCGGGAACTGGAGCAAGCCACGAGCAGGGCGCAGGCGAAGGGCGCGGCTACACCGTCAATTTGCCGCTGCCAAAAGGCGGAACCGACGCCGTGTACGCGGCCGCCTTCGAGCGCGTGCTGCTGCCCATCGTCGAGCAGTTTCGCCCGACGTTCACGCTCGTGAGCTCCGGCTTTGATGCGCACGAGCGCGATCCGCTCGCAGAGATGCGGCTGACCGGCGCCGCGTACTGGGCCATGACTGCGAGCCTCCTCGACGCGCTCGACCCTGCCTGCCCTGTCGGCGTCGTGCTCGAGGGAGGCTACGATCTCGAAGGGCTCGAGGAATCGACTCGAGCCGTCGCGAGCGTACTGTTGGGCCAGCCTTTGCCCGCCAAGACCCAGAAAGCGGCCCCTCTATCGCCCGCGGACGAACACGCGCTCGCCGAGATCTCGAAGGCCCAGCGCGTCTACTGGAAGCTCGCCTGACGCATTCAATGCCACTGGAATGTCAGTTTGCGAGGCTGGTTCGGCAGTTTCTCTTTGGGAGGCTGCTTTTCGTGTGCTACTAGCCGCGGCTCCGCTGGCTTCCTGGCTCCGGGTTTTGACGTTCCTGCAGAACTTCAGGGTTGGAGGCAAGCTAGGTAGCTCGAGGTAGCAAGAGGTCAAAGAATCGAACGATTTCGATTACAAACGTCAGGAAACCCGTCATGGTGGGTGTAGCTCAGTGGTAGAGCACTGGATTGTGGCTCCGGTTGTCGCGGGTTCGATCCCCGTCACTCACCCCATAAACGCCTCGCGGAAGCGAGGCGGCGCTCAGGAGACTTCCCCGATGAATCTGACGTCGTCGCGATGGTGTGTCATGGCCCTGTCTGCCTACGGAGCGCTGGCTTGCAGCGATCCAGTTCCGCTGCCGGCTCAGGGCGCCCTCAACACCACCGTCTCGTCGGTGTCGCCTCCGGTGGCGGGCAAAGCGTGCTCCGCCGGCGCGGCCTTCACCTACGAGGTACCGGAGGTGCGGACGGATCATCCCGGCGACATCCTCACCTCGAGCAACTACGACTACCACGTGATCGACGGTGCGAACCGCGCGAGCGTGAAGTGCTCGGTGACCGGCGGCCCGACCTTCCGTTTCAGCGGAGATCTCGCGCTCGACGGTGAGGGCTTCGAGATTTCGAACGGCGTGGTCGACGCGAGCAACAAGGGCACCGCGACCGTCACGATCAAGAACAGCCAGCACCTCTCGAGCTCGCTCATCTCGCCCGCGCCATGCACCATCGACGTGGCCATTGGCGCGAACAATAAGCCGCAGGTCAAGGCCGGTAGTATCTGGGCGACCTTCACGTGCCCGTCCGTCGAATCGCCGCCGTCCGACTCGTGCGCGGCCACGGGTGTGTTCGTACTCGAGAACTGCGCGCAGTAAGCGCTAGCGCGGATGACACGCCTCGCTCGTGCGGCGAGGCGCGATCGTCCAGCGCGCGATGCTGGTCCAAGCGAACGGAGCCGAACGCACACGACGGCGTCGAACGCACACGGCGTCGCCGAAAGCGTGTGCGAGCGCTTTCTTCCGTCGCAGCTGGCGAACCGCGTGCTGCGGAGCCCGCGGCGTTGCGCCGCTAGGGCTTCGGCTTCGTCTCGCCGGCAGGGGGCGTGTCGGCGTTCGCGTCGGGCTCGAGCATAGGCTGAGTACCGCCTGGCCCCTGACGCAGGCGCGCCGTGAGCGGCGTGGGGAGCGTGTCGGACAGGCTGACCTTCTCGCCGCCCGGCTCCGCCTCGATCTTCACCAGGACGGCCGTGATGTTGTCCTCGCCGCCGTGCTCGTTCGCCAGTGCGATGAGCTTGCGGCAAGCCTCGTCGATGGTCGGAGACTGCGAGACGATATCGAGAATTTCCGAGTCCTCGATCATGCCGCTCAGGCCGTCCGAGCACAGCACGTAACAGTCACCGATCGAGGCATCGTCGCCCTGAAGGTCGACGCTGACGTGCTCCTGCATGCCGAGCGCGCGCGTGATCACGTTCTTCGGCAGCTCGCTCTTCTGCTCTTCGGTGAGCTCCGGCATCGCGAGCAGGTAGTCGTTGACCAGCGAATGGTCGCGGGTCATCTGCCGAATCTCTCCGGCGCGAACTCGGTAGGCGCGGCTGTCGCCGACGTGCCCGATGTACATCTTGCCCTTGCGGCCGCTGAACAGCGCGCCGACCACGGTGGTCCCCATGCCGTGGCACTCGCGAGAACGGGAGCTACGTTCGACGATCTGCCGATTGGCGATCTTGATGCCCGTGAGGAGACGATTCTCTTCCTCGGACATGCGCGCGTCGAAGTGGAACGGCCACGTGAAATCCTCCGCCGCCGTGGCGCGAAAGAAATCTACTATGGCATCGGTGGCCAGCTTGCTGGCTACGTCGCCAGCCCTGTGTCCGCCCATGCCGTCAGCAACGATGTAAAGCTCGTGGTCCTGAAGGATCGCAAAGCTGTCTTCGTTGTGATCCCTCTGGAGTCCTACATCGGTGAGTCCGGCCGCGACCGCGCGCATTTGCCCTCGAAAACCTAGGTGATCACGGTTTCACGGGCCACACGGCCTGTCAAGCGCGTCGGCATCCCGAGCACCCTGGGACCGATTGGCCGGTCCATTAGATCGCGAGGATCTCTTTCTCTTTGGCAGCGATGATTCCGTCGATGCTCTGGCCGGCTTCTGAGACGATTTCTTCGGCCTTCTTCTTGGCTCGGTCGACGTCGTCCTCGCTGGCGTCGCCACCCTCTTTCAGCTCGGTGAGCATGTCGAGCGCCTCGTGGCGAGCCTTCCGCACCGCCACCTTGCACTCCTCGCCGGCCTTCTTCGCCACCTTGACCAGGTCCTTACGGCGCTGTTCGCTGAGCGCCGGTACTGGGATGCGAATCAGGTCGCCGTCGACCTGCGGGTTGAGCCCCAGGTCGCTCTCGCGAATCGCCTTCTCGACCGCCTGAACGACCGATTTATCCCACGGCTTGACCGTGAGCATGCGCGGCTCGGGGACGCCGACGCTGGCCATCTGCGCGATCGGGGTTTGCTGGCCGTAGTAGTCGACCCGCAGCAGGTCGAGCATGGCCGGGTGCGCACGGCCGGTGCGCAGCTTGGAAAGCTCGCGCCGCAGCGCTTCTTTGGCTTTCTCGTTCGAGGACTTCAGCTCGCTCAGGATGTCGTCAATCATCTGAACCTCGGGGGTGGGCCCGTATAACACCGCTCGCGGCTTGCGTCGCGTCTCGTTAAGGATGTGAAGGGGCCGGCTTGGGCTTCGTCTTGCGGGCCCGGGCTGCGCTCGGCGGTGGCGCTACCGACGCGCTGGCCGAAGCGGCCTTCTGTGCGGCCAGTAACGCTTCCTCAACCTGCTTGAGCTTCCGAGCGCTCTCGGCTTCGGCCGAAGCAGCTGCGTTGGCGATGCTCTGGCGTACGAGCTCGTCCGCCTCGCGCGTCCGCTTCATCACGTACAGCCCGAGGACGCCCAGCATGAGCGAGGCGCCGACCAGTATGCCGGCCAACATGCGGCCTCGGCTGGGTGGCGGCAGGTCCTGTTCCAGGTCGATGAGCGCGATGCTGGGCTGCAGCGGCCGAAACTCGTAGCGCACGTTCTCACGCTCGGCTCGGCCCCACTCTTCCAAGCGAATCAGCGCATCCGCCGCCTCTGCAGCCGTCTTGAAGCGGCCGGCGATGTCACGCGAGCAACACTTGGCGAACCACGCGTCGAACGCCTTCGGCAACGTCGGCTCGACCTTGGACGGTACCGGCAATGGAGCCGCACAGACCTTGAGCACGACGTCGCCAATCGCGTCGCCTTCGAACGGCACGCGCCCGCACGCCGCGGCAAAAGCGCACGCACCGAGCGACCAGATGTCGGAAGCAGCGCCGACCGGCGCCGTGGCGGTCAACGCTTCCGGGCTCATGTAGTGCGGCGTCCCCAGCACCATGCCGGCTTGGGTGGCCGACGCGCCTTGCTCGGCCTCATCCTGCACCACCTTGGCGATGCCGAAGTCGACCAGCTTGACGCTGTAGCCCAGCTTGCTCGCCTCACTGTCGTTGGCGAGGAAGATGTTATCCGGCTTGAGGTCACGGTGGACGATGTGCGCGTCGTGCGCAGCGGAGAGCGCCCGCGCGCTCTGCGCGACGATTTGCACCACCTCGGAGAACGGCAGCTTGCCCCGCCGACGAATGGCGCGTTCGAGCGCTTCGCCTTCGAGGTACTCCATCACGATGTAGGGCTGCCCTGCCTCACTCACGCCGTGGTCGTACACAGCAACGGCGTGACGGCTCTTGATGCGCGCGGCGGCTTTGGCCTCCGTGTCGAAGCGCCGCCGTGCCTCACCGCTTCCGGCCAGCTTCGGGTGGACGAACTTGATCGCCACGAGCTGGCCCAGCGTCACGTGCCGACCTGCCCACACCGAGCCCATTCCACCTTGCCCCAGCAAGCGCTCCACCCGGTACTTGCCGGCCACCACGGTGCCGGACAGATCGGGGAGCGGTGACGTGGTCATCGAGCGGAAGCCAAGAGCATAGCCCAACGCCAAGGCCCGTCGACAAGGGCATTGGTCTATGCTCTCCGACCGACCCATGCGCCTCCGCGTCGCGACCTGGAATATTCATAAGGGGATTGGCGGCGTGGATCGACGCTATCGGTTGGAGCGCACCATCGACGTACTCGCGTCGCTGAAGGCCGACATCGTCCTACTTCAAGAGGTAGCCGAGGGTATGCCGCGCTGCGGGATGGACAATCAGCTCGACGAGCTCTCGGAGGCGCTCGAGCTACCCCACGTCGCGTTCGGCGCGGAGCATCGCTTTCGAGTAGGCGGGTACGGCAATGCGGTGCTCAGTCGCTTCCCGCTCACCGACTCGGTGCGCATCGATCTGACGATCGGCAAGCGTAAGAAACGCGGCCTGGTGCAAACACGCGCCCACGCCAAGCTGGAGCACGGCACGCGCAGCGTGGTCGTGTTCAACCTGCACCTGGGCCTCTCGGGGGCCGAACGAGCCACGCAGCTCGAGCGCTTCTTGGCGAGCCACCCGCTCGCGCACCTGCATCACGACACGCCGCTGATAGTCGGCGGTGATTTCAACGATGTGTGGGCGTCGCTCGGGCCCCGTTTCTTGGAGCCCGCGGGGCTGCTGCGCGCTGGCAAGCTGCAACCAACGTTTCCGGCCGCCTTGCCGTTCCGGCCGCTCGACGGGCTTTGGATTCGCGGTGCCCTCAAGGTGATCACCGCTCACCCGGTGCGTAGCGGGCTTGCTCGGCAAGCCTCGGACCACCTGCCGATTTTCGCCGAGCTGGAGCTGGGAACGCCGAGCGACAGCGCCGCATGACCCTTCCGTTCTAGCTGCCGCCATGGCACGTGCGAGCTGTCGAAAGGATCGCGATGCCCTCCCTCACCTCTCGCCCCGAATGGCAGGCCCTGACGGTTCACTACGAGCAACTGAAGTCCACGCACCTGCGGGACCTGTTCGCGAAAGACCCCGCTCGCGCCGAGCAGTTCAGCGCCGAAGCGGCCGGGCTCTGGCTGGATTTTTCCAAGCATCGCGTCGAGCGACAGACGCTGGACCTGCTGCTGAAGCTCGCGCAGAGCTGCGGGCTGCGCCAGCGCATCGACGCCATGTTCAGCGGTGAAAAGATCAACGTCACCGAGGACCGCGCGGTCTTGCACGTGGCGCTACGCGCGCCGCGCACCGCCAGCATCTTGGTCGACGGCAAGAACGTGGTGCCCGAAGTGCACGCCGTGCTCGACAAGATGGCCGGCTTCGCCGACGCCGTGCGGAGCGGCGCCTGGGTCGGGCATACCGGCAAGCGCATCAAGACCGTGGTCAACATCGGCATCGGCGGCTCCGATCTCGGACCGGCGATGGCTTACGAGGCGCTACGCGCGTACTCCGATCGGGGCCTCGCCTTGCGCTTCGTGTCCAACGTGGACGCCACCGATTTTGCCGAGGCCGTGCAGGGACTGGACCCGGCCGAAACGCTCTTCATCGTGTGCTCCAAGACGTTCACCACGATCGAGACGATCACCAACGCGAAGACCGCGCGGAGCTGGCTGCTCGAGAAGCTCAAAGACGAATCCGCGGTGCGCAAGCATTTCGTGGCCGTTTCGACCAACGCGGCCGAGGTGAGCAAGTTCGGCATCGACCCCACGAACATGTTCGAGTTCTGGGATTGGGTCGGAGGTCGTTACAGTTACACGTCCGCCATCGGCCTTTCGCTGATGGTAGCGATCGGGCCGGACCATTACCGCGACATGCTGGCCGGCTTTCACGAGCTCGACGAGCACTTCCGGACCGCGCCGTTCGAGCGCAATTTGCCGGTGATCATGGGGCTGCTCGGGATTTGGTACGACGACTTCTTCGGTGCCGAATCGCTCGCAGTGCTGCCCTACGACCAGTACCTGGCACGCTTCCCGGCGTACCTGCAGCAGCTGGACATGGAGAGCAACGGCAAGAGCGTCACGCTCGAGGGCGAGCGCGTCGCCTACCAGACCGGACCGATCATTTGGGGACAACCAGGCACGAACGGCCAGCACGCTTTTTACCAGCTGATTCACCAGGGCACGAAGCTCATCCCCTGCGACTTCATCGGCTTCAGCAAGAGCTTGAACGCGCTCGGCGATCACCACGATCAGCTAATGGCGAACTTCTTCGCTCAAACCGAGGCACTGGCTTTCGGCAAGACGAGCGCCGAAGTGAAGGCCGAAGGCGTGCCCGACCAGCTGGTGTCTCACAAGACTTTCGAGGGCAACCGTCCGACCAGCACGATCTTGGCCGACTCGCTCACGCCGGCCACGCTCGGCAAGCTGGTCGCACTCTACGAGCACAAGGTCTTCGTGCAAGGCGTGATTTGGGGCCTCAACCCGTTCGACCAGTGGGGCGTCGAGCTGGGCAAGGTGCTCGCCAAGCGCATCGCCAGCGAGCTCGGGTCGGCGAGCGAGCCTCAGCTCTCCCACGACAGCTCGACCAACGCGCTGATCCGCCGCTACCGGTCGCGGCGCTCGTCCTAACTACCCTGCGCGGCGCTTCGCTTTGAGATGC
>JBEHXA010000302.1:0-9010 GCA_048498935.1 Myxococcota bacterium | reverse complement strand
GTGGTTTCGGCGGCGAGAGGTCGTAGGTGAACTTCCACTGGCCCTGCGCCAGTGGGGTCGTGGTCGAAGCTGGGTCGATGACCATGAACCAAAGAACGCGTCCCGTGCCGGCGGTCGAGATGGCAGCTTCGTCACAGGTGTCGTCGTTGCCGGTCCCGATGCCGTACGCGGCGTTACCGACCTTCTGCAGGATGTCTTTCACCGCGACGTCGACGTCCTTGCTGACTGCCTGGCCCGTGTAGACCTGCACGCACTGGTTATTCTCGTTACGGTTCGTCTGCGTGGCGCAGTCCGAGCCGGACCAAACCTCCACCAGCTTGTCCGACAGCCCCGTGCCCGTGGGGTTGACCGCGAAGCGGATCTTGACGTCCGGTGCGAGGCAGTCGGCGCGGTTGACGATGTTGTTCAACTGGTCGGTTGGCGGTCGGTTGCTCCAGATCGGAGCTCCGACTTTGAGGGTCACGCCCGTGACCTGAGCCCGGGCCTGCGAAGCCATCGTGCCGGCGAGCGCCAGAGCGAGGACGAGAAGACGAAGAAGGCGCATTCGGACGGGGCTTTATGAGCACACGGCGTGCCACGCTGCAATCACCCCGAGAGTACTGCGAAAAGCGCGCTCTTCGATGAAGGGGGCAGCTTTGCGCGGCAGCGCGCGGCGCGCCAGCTTGGCGCGGCCAGCCTCCGCACTGACAAACTGTCAGAGTCGGGTCTCGACGTGCTGCTGACGGCGCAGGTTGTCGAGCCAGGCGCGGCGGGCCTGAGCCATCTTGTCCATGTACACGCGCTCGCCCAGCTCGCGCTTGGCGTCTTCGAACTCCGGCATGTTGCTCGGCTCGCGTTCCACGACCTTGATCACCACCAGGTCGGTACCAGCGCGGATCACCTGAGATACCTGCCCGACTGCTAGCGACAGCGACGCTTGCGCGACTTCGCGGGGGAGCTGCTCGGGGCGCATCTTGGCGAGCGCGCCGCCGTTCGACTTCGTGGCCGGATCTTCCGAGAGAGCGCGCGCCACGCTGGCAAAGTCTTCTTGCCGGGCGCGCTTCACGACGGTGTCGGCGAGCTGTCGCGCTTCGTTCGCGCTGCGACCAGCGCCGCGAATGACGACCCACGAAAGCTGCACGCTGAGCTGACCGCGCTCTTCGATCTCGAGCTTGCGGTACGCGGAGCGCAGGTCCTCTTCCGTGATGCGGATGCGCCCCTGGAGCCGCACGTTGAGCAGCTTCGCTTCGAGCAGCTGGCGCCGCAGCTCTTCGCGGTACTTGGATTCGCTCATCCCCGCGCGCTCCGCTTCGGACACGACCTGCTCGACCGTGAGCTTGTTTTGCTGGGCGACGCGCTTGAGCGCTTCGTCGATTTCAGTCGGAGTGATGGTGACCTTGGCCTGCGTGGCCGCCTTCTCCATCAGCTCTTCGTCGACGATCTTCTGCAGCACGGCCTTGTAGACCTGCGAGGTAGCGGCGTTGCGCTGAGCGCCGGCCGGCACCGTTTGCTGCATTTGCAGCATGAACGGCTCAGCCCGCTTCTTGAGGTCGCTGAGCAGGATGGCGCGCTCGCCGACGGTGGCGACGATGCGCTCCACGACCGTGGCATGCGCGGCCGGGGCAAACGCCAACGCCGCGAGGAGCGCCGCAGCACCAACGCGCCGGATGCCGGAGCGGAGGCGCCATGAGCGGGTCGCCTGGCCAGAAGGGGCAGCGGTCGGTTCCAAGAAGTCCGCTCATACCACTGCCGGCTTGACTGCGCAGCGCGTTCGGCAATTCTGTGCGCTATGGGGCAAGTCGTTAGGGCCCGTCACTGCCGGGGCGGCTGTGCGCTTGCGCTGCTCTTGGCCAGTCGGGCGGCGTCGGCCCAGCAGTCGCCGGCTCCCGGTCCGGACTACTCGGCTCCGCCCGTCGCTTCGGCGGCCCGGCGAGCGCCAGTGCCCGACGACTTCGCGATCCAGTCCACCCCGTGGGTAGACGTGACGCTGACCAGCCTGTGGCTCGAAGAGCGCACGTCGGGTTTTTGGAACGTCGGAGTGCAGCCTGGCGGCTACCTATTCGAGCGGCTGCGCTGGAGCGTGCGCCTCGTGGTGCCGCTCGGCGACGCGGAGGACGACGCGTACAACCCCTCGACCGGGGTCTCGAGCATTGCGTTCCTCAACTCGCGCGAGGTCTCGGTATTTTATGGCGCGAGCCTGGGCGTGGTGGTGGCGAGCACGCGAAGCTTCGCGTTTTCTCCGAGCCTGTTCTTCTTGCGCACCGACGTTGGCGACTACGGCACGTCGGTGGGGCTTTCGTTGCCGTTCGACTGGGTGACTTCACGCAGCATGCGCATCGGCTTCGAGTTCGACGCCGGCAGCGCTTTTGGCGGCCAGGTGCAGTTGCGCTGTCAGCCGAGCTTGGGCGGCGGTGTGTGCAGTCCGAGTGAGCGCAAGCGGCCCACGGGCACCGTGATCGGTCTGCAATTCTACATGGGCTGGTCGCTCGGCATGCTGTGATGCGCGGCGACCACGCTCACATCGGCATGTCGGCGCGGCTGGCGGTGGTGACGAAGAAGTTCCGCGGCCAGTGCCGGTAGTAGTCGGCCTTGAGCACCGGCGAGCCGTCTTCGGTGTCGACCTCGTCGGTCAGCTTGCCCAACACCCGCACCAAAGAGCCACGGTTCAGGCTCTTCTCGCCCAGGTCGTCAGCGGGCGTGAGCTTGAGCGTGGCATGCACGATCGCGAACTCGCGCTCGCCGACCGTGACCCGGCATGTCTCTTCATCGAGCGTGTCGCACAAGTTGCGCGCTTCGAGTGAGCGCACGCTGAGCGTGACATAGGCGGTGCCGCCCGGTCCTTCGGCGCGTTTGGTGACGATGCCGAAAACGCTGACCTTGCTCTTCTTCCACTCGGCTTTGTCGCGCTCGGCCATGACCGGGTCGTATTCCTTGGCGCCCTCTGCGGCGTCGCTCTCGGCGCTGAGCGGGGAGTACGTGCGACTGAAACCGTAGGGACCGGCGGAGCTGCAGCCAGCCAGGAGCAGCAGCGCAAACAGACACGAACGCATGGTCGCCGGAACTATCACGCCGGACGGCGGTGCGGAAGCAGACCTGTGCGGCCCGCGCCACTGCGGGGCTCGAACCTACATGCGCTCGGGCGCTTCGATGCCCAAGAGGGACATGCCCTGCACGAGCACTCGACCGGTGAGGTCGGAGAGCGCGATGCGCGAGGCGCGCACTTGAGCCGGCGTCTCGGCTTTCAGCACCGGGCATTCGACCCAAAAGGCGCTGAAGGCGCTGGCGACGTCGTACAGGAAGGAGCAGAGCTTGTGCGGCTCGAGCGAGCTCTCGACCGCGCGCACGGCTTCGCCAAAACTGACCAGCGACAGTGCGAGCGTACGTTCACGGTCGTGCTGGATCCGGACTGCCGCGGCGTCGACCTGCTCGCCCGGCTCGAGCTTGCGTAGCAGCGAGCGGCGGCGAGCCTGGGCGTACTGCAGGTACGGACCGGTGTTGCCTTCGGCGGCGAGCATGCGCTCCCAGTCGAAGATGTAATCTTTGATGCGATCGTTCGAGAGGTCGGCGTACTTGATGGCAGCGAGCGACAGGCTTTCGGCCAGGGTGCGCTTCGCTTCTTCCGGGAGATCCACGCCGCGCTCTTCGAGCTGGGCGAGCGCGCGCTGCTGGCCTTCGTCGAGCACCTCGATCAACCGCAATGTTTCGCCGGAGCGCGACTTGAGCATCTTGCGATCGGTGCCCAAAATCGAGCCGAAGCCGACATGCTCGGTGCGCACGTCGTCCTTGACGTAGCCGGCCATGCGCGCGACCGCGAACACCATGGCGAAGTGCTGCGCTTGCGGTGAGCCGACCACGTACAGGATGCGCTGACCGTGCAGCTCGCTGGCTCGAAAACGCAGCGCGGCGAGATCGGTCGCGGCGTAGCCGAAGCCGCCGTCCGACTTGCGCACGATGACCGGCAGGGGCGCGCCCTCGCGGTTCTTGAAGCCTTCCGGGAAGACGCAGAGCGCGCCGTCTTCGATCGCCGCCACGCCGCGCTGCTCCAGATCAGCCGCGATTTTAGGCAATTCGGGGTTGTAAAAGCTTTCGCCGCGCGTGTCCGCGGGCGTCATCGTCACGTGCAGGCGCTCGAACACCTTCTCGAAGTAGTGCGCCGAGGCGTCGACCAGCACGCGCCAGAGCTGGAGCGTCAGCGCGTCACCGCCCTGCAGCGCGACGACGCGCAGGCGCGCGCGATCGGCGAAAGCGGCGTCGCCGTCGAACTTCTTCCGCGCGGCCTTGTAGAAGGCGTCGAGCTCACCGACCGATAGCTCCGCAGCTTTCTCGGCGCCGCCGAGGTCGAGCAGGTGCTCGATCAGCATGCCGAACTGGGTGCCCCAATCGCCGATGTGATTCTGGCGCACCACGCGGTGTCCCGCGAACTCCAGCACGCGCACCAAGCAATCGCCGATGGCGCACGGTCGTAGGTGGCCGACGTGCATCTCTTTGGCGACGTTCGGGCCGCCGTAGTCGACGATTACGGTCTCGGGCGCCGCGGTGGGGGCTACGCCGAGACGCGCGTCCGCTGCCATCGCGGTCGAGAGCCGATCGAGGTACTCGTTTTTGAGCGTGATGTTGATGAAGCCGGGCCCGGCGACCTCCAGCTTTTCGCAGATATCGTCGCTCTCGAGCGCGCTCACCAGCGCCTGCGCCACGTCGCGCGGGGGGCGCTTGAGCAGCTTGCCCAGGCTCATCGCCAGGTTGGCCTGGAAGTCGGCGCGGTCGGAGCGGCGCACCAGCGGATCGACCTGTTCGTGGCCAGGCCCGAACGCGCGCGTGGTGGCCTGGCGAAAGCGTTGTTCGAGCTCGGCCAGCGGCGGCGTGAAAGCTGCGGTCATGGAGTGGTCGGGTGTATAGCACCGTGCGCGCGGCGCTCACGCGCCAAGCGACCGAGGCGTACGGCGATCTCGGCCCCGAGTAGCGCGAGCAAGAGCCAGCCGAGCTCCGGCGATGCGTCGACTTGGGGCTCGCCACCGGGCGGTGTGCCGCGCCAGGCCGCGGGTAGCTCGCGGGCAGGCTTCGCTAGCACTTCTGCCGCAGCGAGCGTGATGAAGCGGGTCTCGCGCTTGCCGGCGACGTTGAGCTCGTAACGGCCCGTGACTTCGGGCGTGGCGAAGCGCTGGCCGTCGGCTTCGCGCAGCGTGAGCGGCCCGCTTGCGCCGGCGATCTGCAAGGCGCCCGAGCTCGGGAACCACCACTCGGTGCCGGCTTCGCTGGCGCGCGGCCCGCGGCGGCGCAGCGCCTCGCTCACCAGTTGATCGAGCAGCGCCAAGAAACCCGGCCGTAGCGGCAAGTCGCTGCCTTCGATCGAAACGGGCAAACCGATGCTGAACAGGAGGCCGCGACCGTGCTCCTGGCGGCTCACCAGCACCTTGCCATCCTTCCAGCGACCCACGATGTCGGCGCCGGGGAGCAGCGCGCTGTCGAGGCGCGCGCGACCTTTCGGTGCAAGGCCCGCCAGGCTGCCGGCTTCGGCGCCGAGCCACGCGAACGAGGCGACGTCAGTCTCGGTGGTCGCGGCCAGCGGCTCCCAGTCGACCGCTCCGCGCACGAAGGGCTCGAGGTTCGCGCCGAGCATCGCGTCGTGCGCGTGCGGGCCGAGAAACAGCGCGGCCACGGCGCCGCCCTCCAGCCACGCGCCGAGCGCCCCGCGCGTTTCTGGCGTAAAACCAGGCGGATCGTCGATGAAGAGCGCGGCGATGTCGCTCAGCTCTCCCGCTTCGCGGGGGAGCTCCGGCAGGGGTCGCACCGGCACGCCCGTGGACAGCGCGTGCAAGGCTTGTTCGAGCAGCGGCGCGCCGCCGGTCGCGACTTGCTCGCGCGTCGTGTCGGCGTGCACGGCCAGGCTCAGGCTGCGCGACTCGGGCGCGACCTCGGCGCGATCGTCGTCCGGGTTTTGGTCTTGCCCGGAGAGCACGACCGAGAGCGCGCCCTCGACCTTGGCGTCGAGCGTGAGCGACTGCTCGCCGCGCTGCACTACCAGGCGCGCTTCGGCCTTCGATGCGCCGTCCTTGCCGACGAGCCGCAGGCTGCGGCCGCGCGCCGCGATTTCGCTCGAGCACGCGACCTCGGCTACCACGCGCTGTCCGCTTTGCGCGGCGCGCAGCACGCCGCAGTCCTCGGCTGGTGTGGCGAGCTCGGGGAGCGGTGCCCAGACGTCTTTGCTCGGTTCCGCCGGCAGCTCGCCGGCCAGATCGCTGAGCAGGACGATGCGCTTGTCTTGATGAGGCAGGCTCGCGAGCGCGGCTCGAGCGAGCGCGAGTGCTCCGCTCAGATCGGTGGCGCGATCCGTCGGGTGGAGCTCACCCACGGCGCGCGCTGCGGCACGGAGATCCGTGCCGGCCGAAAGCGCCAGTCGCGCTGGCTTTCCGGCCAAAACCAGCGCAACGGCGTCGCCGTCGCGAGCCGAGCTCAGCAGTTGCTGCGCTGCGGCGACGGACTTTTGAAAGCGGGTCGCGTCACCGACGCGCGCGCGCATGCTGGCCGAATCGTCGACCACGATTGCGAGCGCCACCGACGCGCCTGCAGTGCGGCCGAGCGCGACGCGCGAGCAGCGCACCAACGGACCCGCGCCCAGCACCGCCAGGCTCAAGATCATCAGAGCGCGCAGCAGCAGCAAGCCTCGATCTTCGAGTCGGCTGCGCTCGCGCGTGGTGGCGCGGGCCTCGGGCACCAGCGCGGCAGGCGGGAAGGCTTGCTCTTTGGCGCGGCCCCGCCGCAGCAGGTGCGCCACCATGGGCGCGGCGACGAGCAGTGAGAGCGACAGCGCCAGCAGCGTGACGAAGCTCATGCTCGTAGCTCCACGTTGCTGCTCAAGATCTTGCGCACCAGCTCTTCGACCGGCTCGGTCGTGACGGCGCTGAGCAGGCGACCGCCGCGGGGTACCAGGTGGTGCTCGGCGCGCTGGCGCGCTGCTTCGAGCGCAGCCAGGTACTTGCTGCGCGAAAGGGCGGCGTCGGTTTCGACGCTGCTTTTTCCTTCGAGCGAGCGCAGCAGCACGGCGCCCTCGAAGGGAAAGTCGCGCTCAGCCGGCGCCAACACTTGGACCACTTGCAAGGTGCGGCCGCGCGTCGTGAGGCCGCTCAGCGCTTCGAGCGTGCCTTCCGGCAAGTCGAGCAAATCGGTCAGTACCACCTGAACCGCGCCGCGGCGCGCCGAGCGCTGCGCTTGCCCGAGCGCTTGTTCCACCAGCCGCGGCTCGGCGCTCAGGTCGCCATCGGGCGTCGCGTCCTCGAGCGCAGCCACGACGCGCTCGAAGGCGTCGCGCCCTGCACGCGCCGGAATCGGCCGCGCGCCCTTGCCACCGAAGAAATCCAGGCCGACGCGATCACCAGTCCTGACTGCGATGTACGCCAGGGCCGCTGCTACCAGCGCAGCGAAGCCGTACTTGGGCCCGTTCGCGCCCGGACCCGTGTAAGCCATCGACGCGCTGGCGTCGACGAACAGCCATAGATCGCGATCGGTCTCGGTCTCGAATTCACGGATCAGTAGATCGCCGTGGCGCATCAGCGCGTGGCGATCGATGTAGCGCAGGTCGTCACCCGGCACGTACGCGCGGTGCCCGCCGAACTCGACGCCGGTGCCGCGCCGCGGGCTCTTGTGGCTACCGGCAAACACGCCGTCAGCCACGCTGCGCGCCCGCAGCCGCAGCGGCGCGAAAACTCCCCAGTCCAGCTGGGATCGCAGCTTGCCGGTGGTCACTTGTTACGACCGCAAGCCGCCAGGATTTTCGGCGACAGCTCGACCGGTGACAGCACGGCGCCGGGGCTGCGCTTCAGCCACTCCGCGCAGGCTGCGGCGGCAAGGCCGGGCGCTTCGAGCGCTACGTAGGCTTCGAGCAGCTGGCGCTGCACTAGGGCGATCTGTTGCTCGCTCAGCTCGGCAGACGCTAGAAAGCGCGTGCCGCGCGCCACGGCGTCGACGTAGCGACCGCTGCGCACGTCGGAGAGCAATGCCGGTAGCTCTTGCGCCACTTTCTTTTGCACGCTGCGCGTTTCGCCTTGGGCCTCCGAGCAGGTAGCGCCAGCGGCGGCGCGCGCCGCTTGCTTGCCGGCGTCGGTGAGCGGCAAATCGCTGAGAGGTACCAGCACGACGTCGCCGGGCTGGAGCTTGCGGCCGTTCAGCAAGTTGTAGTGATCGAGCACCCAGGCGCGGTTCATGTCGCCGTAGAAGCGGTAGGCGATCGTGATCAGCGTGTCGCCGGTGTCGGGCAGCACGCGCAGGTTGAAGGGCACGACGATTTCGGCCCCTTCTTCGGGCGTGAGCCAGGGGCTCGAGCCGTTGGCCATCGACAGCACGTCCGAGCGCTTGGCCGATCCGAGCAGCTCGGCTGCCAGGCCATCCCAGGTCTCGCCCTGCCGCACCACGCGGTGGCCGAGCGCAGGTACCTCGAGCCGCATGCCGCGCACGATGGGTGAGCCGCCGCGTGCGTCTAGATCGTTGGCGGCGACCAGCAGCTTCTCGAACTGGATGCGGCCGTAGTAGCGCTCGGCGATCGAGGCGAGCGTGTCCTTCTCGTTCACCACGTGCGGGAAAGCTTGGGCGCGGCCGACGAGCGTTCCGAGCGCGAGCAGCGCCCCAATCCAGAGCCGTTTCATGGCCGGCGCAGCATAGCGCAACGACGTAGCTGCAGCTGTCCCGCGAACGAGGCCCTGAAAACCTAGCGCGGCGCGGGTAGCGAGTGCGATGAGGGTGCGTCGGACGGGTGACGGGGGACGTCGCCCGCGTACTCCTCGGGCAGGCCTTCGAGCGGGATCGCTGCCAGCAGCTTCTCCAGCTCGCGAGCGTTGCTGGGCCGTTCCGCCGCACGCTTGCGCAGGCACTGCGCGATCGCCTGGCTCAGGCCTTCCGGCAGGGGCAGGTCCGGACGGGTCTCGATGATGGTGCGGGGGATGGCGCGCTGGTGGAGCTCGAGCAGCTCGCGCCGGTTACGCCCGCGGATCGGCAGGTCACCGGTGATGGCTTCGAACATCATCAAGCCCAGGGCATACAG
>JBEHXA010000301.1:0-9033 GCA_048498935.1 Myxococcota bacterium | reverse complement strand
GTTCGGTTTCGGGGAGCAAAGCCTGTGCTTGCACTAAGCGACCTCGTCACCAAGGTCCAAAGCTATCACCCGGCGGCGGACGTCGAGCTCATCGAGCGCGCCTACAAGTTTGCCGAATGGTCGCATCGCGAGCAGATGCGCAAGAGCGGGGACCCGTACTTCATCCATCCGGCCAGCGTCGCCGGCATCATCGCCGATCTGAAGCTCGACACCGCCAGCGTGTGCGCGGGCCTGCTCCACGACGTGGTCGAGGACACGCCGGCCAGCCTGGAGCAGATCAAGGGCAGCTTCGGGGCCGAGGTGGCGACCATCGTCGACGGCGTGACCAAGCTCGGCAAGATCAACTTCACCTCGCGCGAGGATCGTCAGGCGGAGAGCTTCCGCAAGATGGTCGTGGCCATGGCGCAGGATCTGCGCGTCTTGCTGATCAAGCTCTGCGATCGGCTCGACAACATGCGCACGCTCGACCACATGAAGCCCGAGTCGATCGAGCGCATCGCCCGCGAGACGCAGGAGATCTACGCGCCGCTCGCCGGGCGTCTCGGCATGCAGCGCATCAAGAGCGAGCTCGAAGACCTGTCGTTCAGGCACCTCGAGCCGGATGCGTACCGCGCGCTCCACGGCAAGTTGGCCAAATCCAACAAGGAGCGTGAGCACTACATCGAGAGCGTCTGCCGCACCATCACGTCACGCCTGGCCGAGCAAGGCTTCGCCGCGGAAGCCAGCGGTCGCGCCAAGCACCTGTACTCCGTCTATCGCAAGATGAAGGAGCAGCAGTGCGAGTTCGAGCAGGTCTACGACATCGTCGCGTTTCGGATCAACGTCGAGAGCGTGGCCGACTGCTATGCAGCGCTCGGCGCGATGCACTCGCGCTGGACGCCGATCCCCGGCCGCTTCAAGGACTACGTCGCGCTACCCAAGCCGAACATGTACCAGTCCCTGCACACGACGGTGATCGGGCCCGGGCGTCAGCGCATCGAGATTCAGATCCGCACGCACGAGATGCACCGCGTGGCCGAGCACGGCGTGGCCGCTCACTGGAAGTACAAGGAGCGGGTCAGCGGCGGCGTGGATCCGAAGGACGCCGAGAAGTTCAGCTGGCTGCGCGAGCTCGCCGACTTCCAAAGGAACCTGAAGGACCCGGCCGAGTTCTTGGAGAGCGTGAAGATCGACCTGTTCCCCGACGAGGTCTACATCTTCACGCCCAAGGGTGATCTGCGGGTTTTGCCGCGCGGCTCGACGCCGATCGACTTCGCGTTCGCGATCCATTCGCAGGTCGGTGAGCACTGCTCGGGCGCGCGCGCCAACGGGCAAATCGTGCCGCTGCGCTACAAACTGAAGAGCGGCGACGTGATGGAGATCATGACGTCGCAAAACCAGCAGCCGACCAAGGACTGGCTGGATTTTACGGTGACCACCCGGGCGCGAGCGCGCATTCGCGGCCACCTGCGCACAGAGCAGCGCCAGAAGAGCATCAACCTCGGGCGCGAGCTGCTCGAGAACGAGATGCGCAGCGCCGGCATCAGCTTCCCCAAGTTCACCAAGAACGACGTCGAGGTGAAGCGTGTCTCGGAAACGCTGGAAGTGTTGAGCCTCGAAGAGCTCTTGCTTCAGGTCGGCTACGGAAAGATCGACACCGATCAGGTGATCGAGCTGCTCAAGGAAGGGCCGCACGGCGGTGAGGACGGCGAGGCGCCGCCGTCGATGCGTCAGGGTAAGATTGAGCAGTTCGTTCGCAAGGTCACGGGGCGCGATCAGGGCGGCATCAAGGTCAACGGCATCGACGACGTACTGGTGCGCTACGCCAAGTGCTGTAACCCGCTGCCGGGCGACGCCATCATCGGCTTCATCACGCGCGGTCGCGGCGTCACCATCCACCGCCGCGAGTGCATGAAGGCGTTCGACACCGATCCGGAGCGCCGCATCGAGGTGAGCTGGGACTCGCGCGCGAAGATCAATCGGCCGGTACAGCTCAGCGTCACCACTACGAACAAACCGGGCATCTTGGCGGTCGTGAGCCAGACCTTCAGCGCGCAGAGCATCAACATCAGCGAAGCGAACTGTCGCGCGGGCGACGACGGCAAGGCGCGCAACGTCTTCACCTTCAACTGCGCCGACCTGGCTCAACTCAAGAACGTCATGCGGGCCCTCTCCAAGGTGAGCGGCGTCGTCGAAGTGTCTCGCATCTGAGCGAAACGAGGAAATGATGAAGCGTCTTCATGGATTCAGCGTTTTAGGTTGCGTGGCGATGGTGGCGGGGTTCGGAACGAGCGCCGCGGGCAGCTCGCCGGCGCTGCTCGAGGTGCCGTTTGAGTGCGGTGTCACGAGCAACAACGACGGCTGCGAGAAGACGGTCAGTTGCCCCGAGGGGACGAAGCTTCGCGCCGCCAAGGCGGCGTGTAACCTCGAGTACGGGTCGGTCACCGACGACCAGCTCGCTCCGGTGGAGCAGGGATACATCGAGGTGGTCCGTAGCTCGGACCACGTGGACGAGGGCAGGTGCTGGGTCGGTAGTGCCGAGGTCGACGACGGGACGGTGGAAATCGCAGCGCTCAGCGGGCGTTCCGGAGTCTCAATCGGTTGTCAGGAGTACGACCGGAACGGCGCGGACTGTCAAATCCGCGGCTCGCTGTACTGCGAGTAAGAAGCCTCAGGCGCGGGCGGCAGCCTCGCGCGCGCTGACTCGGCGCTCGAGCACGGCGATGCCGATTGGCACCAGGCACGCCGCAGCGAGTGCCGCGAGCGCGACCGCGTCCATGCCGACGAGCTTGCCGTCGGGCGCCGCGCTGAGCAAAAGTGAAGCCAGCATGGCGCCGAGCGCCGAGGCTGAGTGCTGTACGGCCGACTGCGCGGACATGAAGCGGGCGCGCTGCTCGGGGCGGGGAACGCGCGAGGCCAGCGTTTGCATGGGTACCATGCGCACGCTGCCCGAGAGCATGAAGATGGTGAAAACCAAGACGACCGGCAGCCACGGCGCGGGGTGCACGAACGCACCGATCAGCGCCACGGCGTGGAGCAACGTGCCGAACGCGAACAGCCGGCTCACCCCGAAGCGGTCGACCAGTTTTCCGACGAGCCGCATGACCACGAAGCTGGCGATGCCGCCGACCAGGTACAGCATGCCGATGCCCTCGCGTGGGTAGCCGAGGTTGTGCTGCACGAAAGCCGAGATGTTGGGGACCACCGCGAACAAGCCGAGCATCAGAAGCGCGGTGTTCGTGAGCGAGATGCCGGTGACGGAGTCCAGCAGCTTGATCTTGGGGTCGACGCTGCGAGGTCCGCTGAGGTGACCGCGCATCGAGGGCATGAGCCAAACCGCGGTCATCGCGACCAGCAGCCCCAAGCCGCCCACCGCGAAGAACGGCGCGCGCCACCCGAAGCGCCCGGCGAGCTCCAGCCCGGCCGGAACGCCCAGCACCGAGGCTACCGAGAAAGCGCCCATCACGGCGCCCATGGCCTTGCCTCGCCGGGCAGCGGGGATCGCATCGGCAATCACGGCTAGCGACAGCGACGTGGCCGGGCCGCCGAACCCTCCGGCGACAATGCGGGCGAGCAGCAGCGTCGAGAGCCCTGTCGCCAGACCACCTAGCGCGGTACCCACCACGAGCCCCAGCATCGTTACCGCCAGCGCCGGTCGGCGATCGAAGCGGTCGAGGAACAGTGAGCCAATCAGGCCGGAAATTGCGGCGGCCGCGGTGTAGCTGCCGCCCACCACGCCAATGTGTGAGGTCGGAATGCCCAGCGCGGCCGCAAAGTCGGGACCGAGCGGCATCACCATCATGAAATCCAGCACGTTGACGAACTGGATCGCACCGACCAACAAGACGAGCGTGCGCTCCGAGACGGCCGCTGGCCCGCTCGAGGCCTCGCCAGCCTTTTCTAGGGATTGCACGGCCAGTACCTAGGGCCCGAGGTCGGCAGTGACCAGGGTGCCCCCGGCCCGCTCAGCCCTGCTGTGCTTTCTTGGCGGGAGGCCCGCCCGTTGCCTTGCGGACGCCGAGCCCGGCGCTCTCGGAGGCTCGCACCTCGTCGTCGGTCTCGATGATCTCGTCTTCGAGCACCAGGTCGCCGCCATCGTCGGTCGAGGCGGCTTCCTTGTCGTCCGGCTTCGGCGCTTCGGCGTCGGGCCGCAGGCTGCGCTTGAGCGCGTCGTCACCCCAATCGGTGCCGGACTTGGTGTCGGCTTTCTTCGGCACGTAGTCGTGCGCCTCGGCGACCAGTGGCACCACCACTTTTTCCCAGAGGTAGTCCAGCGGCACGTGCGTCACGAGGCTGCTCGGCGGCGCGGCGCGCAGTAGGTCTTCCTCCGTGAATTTGTCCGACTTTTTGAGGGCGGCTTCGATGATCTGGCCGAGGAGCTCGGACGGGAGCCAGCCCGCCAGCTTGACGACGCCGAGGGCGGACACGATTTCTTCCTGCGAGATCAGCAGGTTTTCGACGGCGCGATCGAGGATGTACGCGATGTACCGTTCGGCGCGAGCGTGCGCGACCGCGTCGTTCGGTGAAGCGCTCTGCGGCTGGCCTTCGATGTCGAAGCTCCACAGCTCGTGACGATCGAGGTACCGCTGCCGATCGTCGGCCTGGAACAAGCGCACGATGTCTTTCGGCGTGGTGACGCCCTCATCGAGCGCGATTTGCAGAGTCTCCCCGGCGTTTTCGGGCGAGAGCTTGTTCGCGACGCGCTCGTGCACGCCGGTCAGCTCGCTGATGATGCGCGCGCGCTCCAGCGGTCGCGAGGCGAGCGAGACCATGATCTTGCTGCACGAGAAGCGACGCAAAAAGTCTTCGGGCGTGCGCTCTCCGATGCGCAGGCAGTACTCGGTCACCTCCGAGTGAAACGCCTCCCGTCCCTTGCCTAGACCCGATACGAACGCATCCGCACTACCGCCACTCGACTCGACCATGAAAGCTCCTGGCTCGCGCGCAGCTTGGGGTCGCGCGCGGAGCCATCACTTTACGCTTCGCGTCAGCAGGTCGGGAGCATTTTCGCGCGGCGAGGCCTCGCGCACCTTTAGCTACAACTCGCGAAGCGGCGCTATTTCGATAAGCGCGGCAAAGCTGAGCGTCAGCTCGCTTCAGTTTTGCAACGCGCCGCAGCTCTCCCGCACCACGAGGCGGGGCGTGAGAAGCAGGCTGCGGGCCGGTAGCGTCGGATCGGCGATGCGCTCGAGCAGCGCGTGAAAGGCGGTGATCGCTATATCTCGGCAGGGTTGGTGAATCGTCGTGAGCGGCACGCCGACCAACGTGGCGTACTTGGCGTCGTCGAAGCCGACCACTCGCATGTCGTGCGGTACGCGGATGCCGTTGCGATCCAGGCTGCGCAGTAGCTGCGCCGCAGTCAGATCATTGGCGCAAACGATCGCGTCGGGCTTGCCCTTTTGGAGCAGCGCTCCGACGACCCTCGCGTCTTCGGGCTCGGAAACCTCCAGCCAATCGGTCGAGAGGTGCAGGTCGTGTCGCGCCAACGCCTCGCGCACGCCCGTGATGCGTGCATCGACCGTGGCGGCGGCGAGCGGTCGCCTGAGGAAAGCGATCTTACGGCAGCCGAGCTTGAGCAGGTGCTCGGCGATCAAGTAGCCGGCCGTGAAGTTGTCGATGCCCACCAAGTCCAGATCGCAGCGCGTCGGAAACGGCCCTAGATCGCGATCGAGCAGCACCACGGGAACACCCGCTTCTTGGAAGCGCTCCGCGATCGCGCGGTTGGTAGCGTCGCCCTGGTGTCGCAGCTCGAACGGCGCGAACAGCACACCGGCGACGCGTCGCTCGATCAATTGCTCACACAGCTCGAGCGCGTGCTGTTCGGTTTCGTCGGCGGCGTCACCGCGTCCGGCTGCTCCCCCCCAGACGAGCGTGTAGTCCTGAGCGCGCGCCAGGCTGGCCAGCTCTCCGCAAATCAGCTCGAAGATCTCGGTCGAGCGGAAGCCCGGGATCATCAGCGCGAGCTGCCGCGCGGGCGGGCCGGGCGGAGCCTGCTCTTTCACGTAGGTACCGGAGCCAGCGCGGCGCACCACGAGCCCTTCCGCCTGGAGGTCCCGCAGCGCGCGGGCGACGGTCGGGCGTGAGACTCCGAAGCGCTTGACCAGCTGCACCTCGCTCGGGAGTCGCCCGGACGCCGCGTACTTACCGGCGGCAATTTCATTGAGGAGGGCGTTCGAAATCTCCCGATGCTTCGACTGCTCAGCCATATGCAGTAACTATCAGTTTCAGGGCAGTAAGGCTAGCTGTAAGGTTTAGTGGTCGCAAAGCAGTAAGGTTACAGATTGGCGTACCAAGCGAGCCACGGCGCATTCTGAAGGGTGGGTCAACCGGTTGATGACAATGAGCCGCTGAGCTGGGCTGTCATGGCTATGCGAGCCGTTGCTGAGGTCGCGTCCGCTCGATGTTGACCACTTGGCTCGCCGGCGCGGACCGGCGCGCGGGAGCGGCGGCAGGGCGTGGGCAAAGCGGGCGACACCTCTATAGTCGGGCAGCTACATGACCCAGCGCGTTCTCATTCTCGGCGCGACCTCGGCAATCGCTGCCGAAGTGGCCAAGCTGTATCGGCGGCGCGGCGCGCGGCTCTACCTCGTCGGTCGTAACGCGGCGAAGCTCGGGGCGCTGGTGGACGAGCTGAGCCGAGATGCTGGAGCCGGCGACGCGGTGAGCAGTCGCTGCGCTGACTTTGCCGAGCTGGAGCGATGCGGTGAGGTCGTCGAAGCTGCGCGAGCAGCGCTCGGTGAGATCGACGTGGCGCTCTTGGCTCACGGCGATCTCGGTGATCAATTGGAGAGCGAACGCTCGTTCGTTGCGGCCGAATCTACCCTGAGGGTGAACTTCATGAGCGCCGTTTCCTTGCTCGTGCCGCTCGCAAATGTGCTCGAAGCGCAGGGCTTCGGAACGGTTGGCGTGATCACGTCCGTTGCCGGCGATCGCGGTCGACCGCGCAACTACACGTACGGTGCGGCGAAGGGCGCGCTCAATGTTTTCTTACAAGGGCTCCGTTCGCGGCTGTGGCATTCCGGCGTGAAGGTGGTGACGTTGAAGCTCGGTCCAGTGGATACGCCCATGACGCGCGATCACCGCAAGAACGTGCTCTTCGGCGAGCCCGGCGCAATCGCGCGCAGCATCGCGCGTGCGCTCGATCACCGACGCGGCGAGGTCTACGTGCCGGCGTTTTGGGCGCTCATCATGCCCATCGTCAAGCACACTCCGGAGCGCCTCTTTCAGCTGCTTCCGTTCCTCTCTGGGCGCTAGCCACCGCGGGCAACACGCCCCAACCATTCCGTGTTGCGAGCGCGTCACTGAGTCGAGCCGGGGTGACACATGGCTGACCGATGTCGCGCTTCGCGACATCTCCCGGCGCTGAGTGACGCTGAAGCATGAGATCTAACCGACGCTCTGTGCATTTTGAGAACGCGACGAGTCGTCTGCCATCAGCGGAATGCGCTCGCCGGGTGTTTACCTGCTACCGGTACGGAAGCGTGTTATGAAGTCGGCGTGGGGCGGGACGGCGGCTAAGCCCACCGTCTGCGGCCTTTGCGCGATAGCAACCATTACTGGGAGATAAGACAATGAACTTGTTGAGGTCCCTACTTAGCGGCACCGGCGCCGCCTTGCTTTGCCTGAGCATTGCGACCGGCGGCTGCGGTGACGACGACGACGACGGTGATACGCCCGCGTCGGGCACGAGCGGCAAGGGCGGCTCGGCCGGCAGCACGAACGGGGGCAAGTCAGGTAGCGCCAACGGCGGTAAGTCGGGGAGCACCAACGGAGGCAAGGGCGGTAAGGGCGGCAGCGGCGGCACCACGGCCGAAGGCGGCGGTGGCGTTGGCGGCGAAGGCGGCGGAGCCCCACCTGAAGCCGGAGCTGCTGGTGAAGGCGGTGTCGGCGGTGAAGGCGGCATCGGTGGTGCCGGCGGCGCTGGCGCTGGTGGCGAAGGCGGCGGCGGAGCAGGCGCGGGTCCGTAGCGACGGCTCGGATCGTTGGCTGCTGCAGGCCAACCGCGTGAGAAGCGCGCTGCCGACGGGAGCTGTTGCTCTCGTTGGCGGCGCGTTTTTTTGTGCCCGTTCGCCTGCCTCGGCTCAGCGCGGGTAGACGAGCTGCGGGTAGTCCGTTCGCGCCTGTTCGAGCTGGGCCTGCCACTCGTTGGTCCAGCCGAACGCGTAGGTGGCCTGTTCTTGCAGGTCGGCGCCCGCTGCGCCGCTCATGAAGTGGATGTACTCGCCCCAGGTCATGGGCTCGGTCGCTTGCGCGACGCTCGGGTAGTACTGCTCGAGCAGCGCGAAGAACTTCACCAGCACCGCAGTGCCTCCGTGATCGCGCCACACCGGGTAGTACCAATCGGCGAACCAGTAGCTGCTCTGCACGGGATAGGTGAAGCTCGTGGGCGAGAAAGCGTCGTACGCCTGCTCGGCCTCGTCCGTCATGCCCAGGCCGACGTACAGGTCGTATTTGAAGATCTGCGCGAAGCCGTCATCGTGCCAGATGCTGCTCGCGGCGGAACCGTGCTTGGTGTGAGTGGCGGTCGTTTCGACCACGAAGCTCACCAAATGCGCCGGTAGGTCGTAGTCGTCAGCGGGCCACGCAGTTGCGCCCGCGTCGATGGTGTTCCGAGAGTCGTGTGACGTTTCGAAGTACGCGCTGCTGTGGCCGCCCGAGTAGCGCCCGAGATGAAGCACTCCGAAGAGCCTGTCGTCGCCCAGCGTGCCGTAGTTCTCGAGGCTGTAACGCCAGGCCCGACTCAAGAAAGCGCCGATCCAAGCCGCGTCGGCGGGCGGCATGTCTGCGTCGACGTACACGGCGACGCAGTCATCGTACTGATCGAGCGTGACGAGCTGATCGTGCTCGAACCAGTGCTCTTGCCAGGTAGTGGGCGGCGCGGGACCGCCGGGGCAGGGGGGGAGCAGCACACCCGAACCTGCTGAGCCGCCAGAGCCGTCGCTGCCACCGGCGCCTGCGCCGGAGTTGCCGCCGGCGCCCGTGACGGAGCTGCCAGCGGTGCCTTGACCCGAGTTGCCACTCCCGCTCCCGCTCGCGTTGCTCTTGCCGGCGGTT
>JBEHXA010000300.1:0-9038 GCA_048498935.1 Myxococcota bacterium | reverse complement strand
CCACGTCCGCCAGCCAGCGCGACACAGCCACCTCACGCCGGGCAGACGCCAGGTACGCCGGCCCCCGAGCCACCCAGACCACGACCGGTGCGGTGGCGGGCGTGGCCGCCGGGAGAGCCAGCTTCATCACCTGGCTCTTGGTGGTCGCGTCGCCGGAATTCACCCAATACACGCCCGTGGCGTCGGCCACGATCGCGGTTGGCGCGAGCTGGCCCATGGCCAGGTCCACAGGCGTACCGCCGGCGACCGGCATGCTGCGCACCTTGCCGCTCATCTGCTCGGTCCAGTAGATGTTGCCGCCCGCGACTGCCAGTCGCATGGGGCCACAGCCCGTCCCCTTCGTGAGCTCCGTCGGCGCCGCGCTACACACGCCGGCCGAGCACGCCGCGCCCGCGTCGCACGCCTTGCCGCACTCGCCGCAGTTGGCCTCGTCGGTCATCTTCGAGACGCAGGCGATGGCTGCGCCAGTGCCGCAGATATCCGGCACGTCCGCGCTGCAGGCGCACATTCCCATCTTGCAGGCGAAGCCCGTACCGGGGCAGTCGGCCGGCTTCACGCAAGCCATCCCGGTGCCACCTGCCGTCCCGGTGCCGCCCGTTCCACCTGAGCCGCCTTGTGCGGTCGAGCCGCCCGAGCCGCCAGTACCGGCCGTGCTCGAGCCCGAGCCCGAGGTGCCGGTGGGCGGAGGCGGAGGTTGAATGGGCGTCTGGGGGTCCGAGGAGCACCCTAGAGGCAAGCTGACGACACTAAGCAGAGGAACCAGGTACCGAGAAAGTCGCGCCATGCTTTCCTTCATGTCCGGGCCTTTGCCCATCGATCTTGTGCTTCGTCCCATCGAAGCAAAAACTGATACTCGTATCGCAAAGATCGGCCCGCGTGGCTAGGGCCCTCCCATTACGGCAAACAAATACCCCTATCGCGGCTCGCCGGCCTCGGCCGTGAATGCGATTTGGACTCGCAATTTGGCCTGAGCGCCGTCCGCCGGGCTCGAAAAGAGCTGTGCTCTCACGCGCGCCTTGACGCAATCCTGGAGGAGGCTCGACTTGGGCGGAGCCGACTCCGTGGTCACGTTGGAGACGCTGCCGTCCTGAGCGACGACGACGAGGAGCGCAAGCTTGCCGCTGAGCGTGGGCTCGACCTCGCGCGCGCGGCGGTAGCAAGCACGAAAGGCCCCACGCATCCGGCTGGTCCGCTCGAGCGAAGCGCGATCGAGCTTGCCCGAGACCAGGGCCGCCGGCTGCACCTTCGCGTCGAGCTTCTCTTGCAACGAGGCGAGCCCGCCCAGTGCGTCGCTCTCGGCCGTGAGGCGGTGGTATTGGTTGTGTGAAAACGCGACACCCTTGTCCGTCTGCACCAGCGGAAACTGCGCAGCGGGCAAGCGACCGCGCAGGAGCTCTCGCAGGCGCTCGGCTCGCTCTGAGCTCGCTGCGCCCGGAGGCGATGGCCCGAACGGGACCGCACTCGGGCTCGGAGCGTCCTCATCGGGTGGGAAATCGCGGCTAACTGCCGAAGTAGCCGGGCTCGCGCTCGCAGACGCCGCTGGGCCCGGCGCGGGCGTGGCGCGATGGCAAGAGCTCATTGCCGTGAGCAGCAGCGCCCACGTTGTTCCGGCGACGCGGTTCACTGCACCTCTCGATAGCCCGGATCCAGCGTCGCCATCAGCTTGCGCGCTTTTGCCCAGTCGAGCGGCTGACTCGGCGACCCCGAGTCGGGAACCAACACGACGTCACCGAAACCAGCACGCTGAGTCTTTTGGTCCTCGAAGACTTGCACGGTCACCTCGTCGCGCGGCAGGCGCGGCAAAAGGGCCGCGACGGTCGTATCGACCAGCTCCGTCACACGGGCACGCGCTACCACGTCGCTCGAATGCTCGAGCCATGGCCTCTGCCAGCCGCTCTCGCCAGGTGCTTGCCGAAAGCTGACCGGCACGTAGCGGCGGCTACTCACTAGCCACACCGCCAAGTCGCGCTCCTTGCCCGGCGCAGCGGCTGCGTGATCGGGCTCGCGATACGGATAGAAGGGTAACGGCGTGGGAAAGGTGATGCGCAGCGTTTCAGCGCGCGTCTTGTCGTCGCTGTCCGGCTCTGCCGGCTGCTCGTAACGGAGCGCGACGTAGTAAAAGCCGAGGGCGACGTAGTGCTCGAACCAAGCCGCAGCTTCGGCAGGCACGACGAGCTTGTTGTCGCTCAGCCACTTGCGAAGCACGTCCGCGTCGCCGGCAGCGAGCACGAACGCGGTAAAGCTGCCGATACGTTCGCGCGACAGCACGGTCACGCCCGCTCCAGCCCCCGAACCGACGGTCCCGAGGCCGCCGCCCCGACCGCCTGGCGCGAGCGAGAGCCCGGAGCTGACCGGGAACACTTTCGAGAGCTTCTCGAACGGGCTCTCTTTGACCTTCGCCACTTCCGGCTTTTCGGGCACCGGCACGACGAAGCCGAAACCGGGGCTCGGATCGCGAATCGCGACCTGGCGCACGAAGTGCTCGAGTTGCCTGTCCGCATCGAAGACGATCAGCGTCTGCTCCACTTGAAGCGACGGCACCGTCTTCACGTTTCGCGCCACGAAGGCGCCACAGGGCAAGGCTGGCTGCGCTGCGCTGAGCGCAAGCGCGCTCGCCGCAGCGAGCATCGCCAGCCGTGCCCGGAGCCTCATTCAGGTGCTGCTCAGTAGCGGTACTGCTCGGGCTTGTAGGGGCCCTCGACCGCGACGTTGAGGTACTCGGCTTGCTTGGCGCTCAGCTTGTCGAGCTTCACGTTGAGCTTGCCGAGGTGCAGGCGCGCCACCTTCTCGTCGAGCTTCTTCGGCAGGATGTGCACGCCGATCGGCAGCTTCTCGGTCCACAGCGCGATTTGCGCCAGCACCTGGTTGGTGAAGCTGGAGCTCATCACGAAGCTCGGGTGACCGGTGGCGCAGCCGAGGTTCACCAGGCGGCCCTGCGCCAGGATGGTGATGCGCTTGCCGTTCGGGAACACGAAGTGATCCACTTGCGGCTTGATGTTCTCTTCCTTGATGTCCTTGCGGCCCTTGAGCCAAGCCATGTCGATCTCGCTGTCGAAATGGCCGATGTTGCAGAGGATCGCCTCGTTCTTCATCTGCTCCATGTGCTTGCCGGTGACGACGTCGCAGCAGCCGGTGGCCGTCACGAAGATGTCGCCGATCGAAGCGACCTCGTCCATCGTGCGCACTTCGTAACCTTCCATCGCCGCCTGCAGGGCGCAGATCGGGTCGATCTCGGTCACGATCACGCGCGCGCCGAGGCCGCGCATGGCCTGGCAGCAGCCCTTGCCCACGTCACCGTAGCCGGCGACCACGCACACCTTGCCGGCGAACATGACGTCGGTGGCGCGCTTGATGCCGTCGGTGAGCGACTCGCGGCAGCCGTACAGGTTGTCGAACTTGCTCTTGGTGACCGAGTCGTTGACGTTGATGGCCGGGCACTTCAGCCCGCCCTTCTTGAACATCTCGTACAGGCGGTGCACGCCGGTCGTGGTCTCTTCGCTGAGGCCGCGGATCGGGTCCTCGCCGCTGAACAGCTGCGGGTGCTTGTTGTGGATCCAGATGGTGAGGTCACCACCGTCGTCCAGGATCATGTTCGGGCCCTTGCCGCCCTCGAACGCGAAGATCTGCTGCTCGAGGCACCAGTCGTACTCTTGCTCGGTCTCGCCCTTCCAGGCGTACACCGGGATACCGGCCTTGGCGATCGCCGCCGCAGCGTGATCTTGCGTCGAGTAGATGTTGCAGCTGGTCCAGGTCACCTCGGCGCCGAGCACCTTGAGGGTCTCGATCAGCACCGCGGTCTGGATGGTCATGTGCAAGCAGCCGGCGACGCGCGCGCCCTTGAGCGGCTTGCTCGCACCGAACTCCTCGCGCAGCGCCATCAGGCCCGGCATCTCGGTCTCGGCGATGGCGATCTCTTTGCGACCCCACTCGGCGAGCGACATGTCGTGCACGCGGTAGTAGCTCCCCTGCTGGGTGGGGATCTTGGTCTGGATGTTCGACTTGCCCGACTGGGCGCCTCCCGAAACAACACTCTGCGTCATTGCTTGTTACCTTTCACTTCACTATCGGGCTTGCTGGCTATGAGCAGCTGCCAGCCCACATGTCCGTCGCTCGCCGCGCTGGCGTAGCTCCGGGGAATCTCGACTACTCGTGCGTCCTCCAGGCCGGCGTCGCGGCCGAAGCCGAGTAGCTCCGCCGACTCGAAACCCAGCCACACGTCAGCCTGCGCGGCTGCCATGTGTTCGTCCGTATGCCGGCAGTAGTCAATCACCAGCAGCTTTCCGCCGGGAGCCAGCAGGGTCGCGAGCTCGCTCAGCGCAACGCGCGGCAGCGGGGCGTGGTGCAGCACACGCGCGGCCACCACCACGTCCGCGCCCTTGCCGACCCGCGCCCGGAGCTCAGCGTCGCCCAGCTCGGCCTGGACCAGCTCCACGTTGGAGTAGCCGCGCTGCTTGACGCGCAAGCCTGCGCGCTCGAGCTGCGCGTCGCTGCGATCGACCGCTACGACGCGATCGAACACCGGTGCGAGCAGGTCGAGCAGCGTGCCGTCCCCAGTGCCGGCGTCGAGCGCAAGCCCGCGTCGCGGCAAGAGCGCGCCGAGCGCCGCCAAGTACGCCGGCAACTCCGGCGCGAGACCGAGCGGCTCCGAGCTGCGCGCTCGCGCGAAGAATTCGCGTGTTTTCTCGTCGCGCCCACGCACGATGTCGGCGACGCGCGAAAGGCTCCCGTCCGCTTCGCACAGCGCGCGGCCTGCCGCGACGGCGTCGCCCACGACCGCGTCCGCCAGCGCCTCGCGCGGAAGACGCACGAGCGTGCGCGTGCCTTGCTTGCGCTCCGCGAGTAGCCCCGCCTGGCGCAGCGGCGCGGCGTGGCGCGAGACATTGGGCTGCGACTCACCGAGCAGCTCGGCGAGCTCGCCGAGTGCGAGCTCTTCCACGCTCGAGAGCGCGAGCAGACGCAGCCGAAATGGGTCGCTCAGCAGCCGATAGAGCTGCCAGCGTGCGTCCAAACCCGTAGCCGCCGCGTGCACCAGCCTATAGTTGCATACTTGCGCAAGTTTGCAACTATCAATAAAATTAGCGAAATCAGTGATTTGCGGGGGTACTGCGAGGACTGCCGGCCGGCCCTGCCGAGACCGCTTGCCGCTTTGGCCAGGCGAACCCGCGAGCGGCTGGCCTAGACTCGAGAGTCATGGATCGGTTCCGGCGCTTCGACGAAGCGTATTACCACCGCTTTTACGAATCGCCGCAGACGCGAGTCGTGTCCCCCGAAGAGCATCAGCACCTCGCTCAGTTCGTCTTCTCGTTCGCCGAATACAACAAGGTCGAGATGAAGAGCGTGCTCGACGTGGGCGCGGGCATCGGCTTGTGGAAGCATTGGATCGAAAAGCACGCCAAGGGTGTCTCGTACACGGGCACCGAGGTGAGCGCGGCCATGTGCAAGAAGCACGGCTTTCAACACCGAGACATCGCGCGCTGGCGCGACCGCAAGAAGCACGACCTCATCGTGTGTCAGGGCGTGCTCCAGTACTTGCCGGATCCGGACGTGGCTCCCGCCGTGGCAAACATCGCCGCCATGTCGCGCGGCTTGGTTTACGTGGAAGTCGCGACTCGCGCAGACTTGCGCGATCGCGCCGACAAGGCGCGCACGGACACCGATATCTACGTGCGCAACGGCTCGTATTACCGCGGCATCCTCGCCAAGCATTTCTTGAGCGTGGGCTGTGGCCTGTGGTGGGCGAAGGATCGTCCCCCGCCCTTCTGGGAGCTCGAGGTCGGAGGCTGAGCATGGAAGGCAAGACGCTACTTCGCGTGTTCATCGTGGTGTCTTGCCTGGCCGTGACCGCGCTCGGCTACCGCAACAGCAACGGCGACAACACCGAAGCCATCGCGCTGGCGACCACCACAGCATGCGGCGGCGCCGACGGCTGCGCAGCATCCATCGGCCAGCAAGCGCGCTCCTCCTTCGGCCACGAGTACTCCTTCACGGTGCAGAGCAAAGGCGCCAAGAGCGGTCACCAAGTCATCGTCGAGTGCAAACGCGAGTTCGTGTTCGTCGGCGACTGGCACTGCCAGCTCAAGCCGATGCCTTGAGGTGATCTGAGGGGGACCGGGGAGTCAGCAGTGTCCGCATTTCTCAGCCGAGCGGGGCTCGGGGCTCAGCTGTTGGGCGCTGCCGCCGTAGCGCTCTTCGCGCCGCATGCAGTCGCTGCGCAAACGTTTCGGCTGACTCTCGTGAACGACGAGGCCGCGGTCGGCTGTGTGGATCAAGCGGAGCTCGAGCGCAGCGTCGCTGAACGTCTGGGCTATCAGCCCTTCGAGGCAGGTGCAGGCTCGACCATCGTGGTGCACGTGACGAGCCGAGACACTTCGCTCGGCGCCACGATCGAAGTCGTGGCCGACGACCACCGCTCACTCGGCACACGCGAGCTCGCCACCGACGGCGCTAGCTGCGAGGAGCTGGTGCGCGCGCTCACTCTCTCGCTCAGCATCGCCATCGACCCCGATCGCGCTCTGGCCCAGGCGCCTCCGCCTGCTGCCGTGCCGGAGCAAGCCAGCACCGAATCATCTGCTCCCCTGTCTCCTTCCGACGATCCCGCGGTTGCCTCCGAGGCGCCCGCGGCCACCACTTCGACTCCCAACACGGATCAACCGGCCTCCCAACCTCCCCGTCCCGCCGCATTCGTCGGCTCGGTGGCGGCCTTGAGCTTCTTCGGCGTTGCTCCGAGCCCTGCCTACGGTTTGCAATTGATGATCCACCGGCGCTGGGGTCCGTTTTCGGTCGGCGGCGGTGGGCGTCTCGCCCGCTCCGCCTGGTCCGACGTCGACGACGGCGCTCGGCTGCATACGACGGTTGGGGTTGGCGAGCTCCAGGCGTGTTGGCAAGCAAGGGTCGTCTACGGCTGCGCCGTCGGGCTGCTCGGGGCGAGCTGGGTGCGAGCGGACGAGGTGGACATGCCCCGGACCGACGTTGGCGCGTTTGGCGCCATCGGGATCGGTGTCGGCGCCGAGGTCACCCTGTCGCGGTCGCTCTCCTTGGTGGCGGCGGGAGATGTGCTGGCCGTGTCTTCGCCGGTTGAGGCCGAAGTCGATGGTGCGGCGGTATGGCGGGCGCCACCCATGGTGGCAACCCTGCTCGTGGGCGTTCGCTCGCGTATTTGGTGATGGATCCGACCCGCAGCGGCCAAGGGTGGGGGGTGAAGGTGCATCCGCTCGTGACCGCGGACGAACCGCCGCCAACCCGAGCCCGATTTGCGGAGCTTTTCGAGGCGCATGCCAAGTACGTGTGGATCACGCTACGCCGGCTCGGAGTCCGAGCCAACGAGCTGGAGGACCTGACCCACGAGGTCTTTTTGCAGGTATTTCGACACCTCGACGCGTACGACCCGCGCCGGCCACCTCGACCTTGGCTGTTCGCGTTCGCGTTGCGCGTGGCTTCCGAGGCGCGTCGTCGCGTGCGTCGCCGACCCGAGCTAGCCACCGATCTCAGCGAGGCTCCCGGTTCGGGACCGACTCCCATCGACGAGCTGCTCGCGGCAGAACGACGACAGCTGGCGCGTCGCGCGCTCGAGGAGCTGGAGTTGAATCGGCGGGCAGTGTTCATCCTTCACGAGCTCGACGGCTACGCCATTACCGAAATCGCCCGCAGCTTGGGCATTCCGCTCGCGACCGCGTATTCGCGGCTGCGTCTGGCCCGTGAGGACTTCGCGCTCATCACTCGCCGCCTAAGGAGCCGAGAGAGGTAGCCATGACGCACGACACCAACGCTGCGCTCCTAGTCGACGAGCTTCGTCGTGACGTCGAGCTCGACGGCGATCACGAAGTAGAAGCATTGGCCCGCGTGCAAGAGTCGCTCGCCGTCCGGGCTCTGCCTCTCTACCCCGCGGAGCGGGCGCGGCTAGCCGCAGCTGCGGCGCCAAGGCGTCGCCTTGGGCCGCGCGCAGGGCTGCTCGCAGCGCTGGCGGTCGGCACGGCTTTCGGCGCTGGCGGTCACGCGGTGGTGAGCTTTGCCATCGGCGCTGCGACGCCCGCCTCTGCTCCAGAAGCCCGCCCGACTCCGACACGTCCGAAGCGAGCGGCAACGTCGGCTGCGATGCTGCGTGCAGCGTCCCCTCCAGTGCCAAGCGCTGCCTCGAGCTCACTCTCCGCAGAAGAAGTGCGCCGCGACACGAGCACGTCGACGCGCCCCTCCCCTCCACCAACGACAGTGAGCCACGAGCGAGGTCTGGCCGACGAGCTGACGGAGCTCGAGAAAGCCCGCCACGCGATCAGCGCTGGCATGCCCGACGAAGCGCTCCGAACGCTGAGGGTTCACGCTCAGCGCAGTCCGAGCAGCGCGCTCGTCCAAGAGCGTGAAGCGCTGATGGTCAAGGCGCTCGTCGCTGCCGGTCGCACGGTCGAGGCACGAGCTGCCGCCGAGAAGTTTTTTTCGCGCTACCCGGCTAGCACGCTGCGCGCCACCGTCGAGCGCGCGGTCGAGGCGATTCCGTGATGGAACGCGGCGGGCTCGGCCAAACCTCGAACGACATGCACCACAAAACCTACGGCATCGGCGCAACGCTCGCGCTCATTCTCGTCGCTTGCGGCGGGCAGGCGCTCGACGTGGGCTCGAGCGGTAAAGGGAGCGCCGGCAAGGCCGGGACTGGAGGCAGCGAAAGCTCGGGGGGAACCGGCAGCCCCGCCACGGTGGGAGGCAGCAAAGGCTCGGAGGCAGGGGGAGGCACGAGCGATGCGGCGGAGGGAGGCGCGCCCGGCTCGAGCGAGAGCACCGAACCCGAGCCGTCTTCGAATCCTGCGCCAACTCCCTCCGAGCCCTGGCCGAAGGCTGACAGTTGTACCGATGCTGAGGAGCCATCGCTCCCTGCCGGGACTTGGAGCGGCTACGTGCAGGGCGAGGGCGACGCCTTCGATTTCACGCTCCAGATCCAAGGCACCGCTGCCAAGCCCTGCGGCACGCTCACCTTCGGTGACCCGCAAACGTATCCAGCGGCCACCGACCCGAATGCTGGCTACTTGCCCGGCGATGAGTCGTACAAGAAT
>JBEHXA010000299.1:0-9042 GCA_048498935.1 Myxococcota bacterium | reverse complement strand
GGGTAGCGATGGCACCTGCTTTTCTTCGGGTTCGCCGGAGCGCAGGTTGGCGGGGAGCGCGACTGCCAGCTGCTTCGGGTGCGGAAGCCCGAGGTTCTGCATGTAGCCCACGAAGTCTTCTTGTCGGGCTCCGCCGCCGATGCGTGGATTGTAGCGGCGCTCTTCGCCAATGCTGCTCGCCGTACGGCCTTCGTAGTCGTGAGCGGGGAGTACGGTGCAGTCGTCGGGCAAGCAGAATAGCTGTTCGATGATGGAGCGATAGAGCAGCGTAGCATCGCCCTGCTGAAAGTCGGTGCGGCCAGCGCCGCGCACCAGCAGTGCATCGCCGGTCAGCACGCGCTCCTTCTTCGTCGTGACGAACGACAGGCAGCCGGCGGTGTGACCAGGCGTGGCCCGCACCTCGAGCGCTTCGTCGCCGAGCTCGATGAGCTCACCGTGGCGCAGCGGCACGTCCACGTTACGCGCCCCATAGACGCCCGAAAGCCCCACCCGGGACCCGAGCGCCCGCTTCATCAGCCAAGCCCCAGTCACATGATCCGCGTGGCAATGGGTATCGAGCACCCAGCGCAGATCCAGCTCGAGCTCGCGGATCAGCGCGCGATCGCGCGCGTGCTGCTCGAACACGCAATCGACGAGCGCCGCGCGGCGCGTGCGCTCGTCCGCGAGCAGGTACGTGTACGTGCTCGAGACTTGGTCGAAAAGCTGACGGAAGATCATGCGAGGTGATGCCGGGCTGCCGGTGTTTCGCCGAAACTCTACACCGTGAGGTCGTCGCGCGTCGCTTGCGTGTTGGCACGTGCCTTGCTGCGGGAAGTGAGCAAGGAGAAGCACCATGCCCCACAGCGTCAACAAGATCATGTCCGAAGCGATGGGTGCCGCAAAAGACATCAAGGCCGGCTTCAAGGGCCTGAGCGGCGTTTTTATGCACTTGATGGAAGAGCACGGCAAAGTCGGCGCGCTGATAAAGCGTGTGGCGGGGAGCGACGACGAGGCGGTTAGGTCCGAGCTTTACCCGACCATCCGCCGTGAGCTGCGCGCCCACGAGGCCGGCGAGCTCAAGGTGGTGTACCCGGCGCTCGCGGAGTTTCCGGAGACCAGCGCGATCGCGGCCGAGCACGCTCGTGAGGCGAGCGAGCTCGAGGCGGCGCTCGCGCACTTGGATGGGTTGAGCTATCGCGATGCTGGCTGGGCCCCCGCGTTCGAGCGGCTCGCCGAGCTGGTCGAGCAGCACGTCGACCGTGAAGAGAGCGAATTCTTTCCCAAGGGACAAAAGGCCTTGGGCGATGAGCGGGCCGAGCAGCTGCAGTCTCGCTACGAGGCTGCCAAACACCAGAGCTAGCGCGGTGGCGGCTTGCCTAGAGCGAGCAGTAGCGCTCTAGGCAGGTCGCGGCGCAGCTCCCGCTTTGGCATTGCCCGGAGGACTCGCACGGCTCGCCGCGCGCGAGCGTCTTTACGCAGCTGCCGCTACCTGTCGTGTCGTCGCGCTGGCAATAGAAGCCCATGGCGCAGCCGCGCTGGAAGTCGCCCGTGAAGCACACGCTGCCTTCGGTACCGGAGCCCTGCTTTTCGCAGATGCCGCCGGCCTCATCGTCGCTGCAGCGTAGCCCTTGGAGTGGGTCGCAGTAGACCAGCGCGGCATCACTGCAGGCTCCCCCGGCCTCGCGTACGAGATCGTAGGCCTGGCAATGCCCAACCTGGACGTTGCAGAGACCGATCAAGCACACGTCGTTTTGATCGCTGCAGGCGCCTTCACCCTCGATCGGAGGCTCGCAGTGTCCGAAGCCAGTGCCGTCGTCGCTGGCCGGGGGAGCGCACCACAGGTCGTCCCGACACTGGAAGAAGGCTTGCTGCGCCGTCTTGAACGAGCGCGTACATTTTTCCCCCGGCCCGGCTTTCGCGCTGCGATCCAGCTCTCGGCACGTACCCTGGCCGGTGCTGCTCGCGGTGTCGCAAAAGACCGGACTGCCCCAGTACGCGCACTGCGTCGGGCTCGTGCACGCTGCACCCGGTAGCCTGCGCGGCTGGCACTGCCCTGGGCAGCCGTCGCCGGCGCAGTAAGAGTTGCCAGCGCAGTCTTCGTCGCGCTGGCAGGCGCCGCCTTGCTCGACGTTGCCTTCGAACACCTCGCGACAGCTACCTTCACCGAGCGAGTCGGCTTCACCACATGCCGCCAGCTCCTCGAGGCACGACTGCGCGGCGTCTGCAGTCACTACCAGGTCACCTGCAGCAAACTTCTGGCGTAAGTCGGCGACGTTCGGGCTCCGCTCGTTGTAGCGCGCGACCTCCGCCTCGCAGACGGCGGTGGTGCCGAACAGGAAGCGCAGCGACATGTCGTCGTCGCGCGGGCTCAGACAGCGAAACAACCGGCTACACAGCGCGTGTGCTTCTTGCGCGAAGAAGTCCTCGCTCGAGATCGGCGGTGCTGTCGATTCGACGGGACCGTTGCCCGCCTGCACGCTGCCTCCCGAGTTGAAGCCGCCCGTCACCGGAAACGGGTCCGGCCCGCCACAGGCAACCAGCCCCAGCAGGACCGCACTGGCGCCCAGCGCCCCTTTTCCCAGGTATCCCGTAGCTCCCATCCGGATCAGTCTGGCACCTTTCGTACATGTGGCCCAGCACGGCGGACTTCGCCCTCGCTTCGCCTCGCTCTTCTCGGCTCGCTCGACTACAAGGTCAGCCATGTCGTCTCAACCACGCATCGCGCTCGTGACGGGCGCAGGCTCGGGCATCGGGCGCGCTGCGGCAGTGGCCTTGGCGCAGGATGGTTACCAAGTCGTGTTGGCGGGGCGGCGGCAGGGGGCGCTCGAGGAGACCGCGGCGCTCGCCGGTGGCGCGAAAGAACGCTGCCTTTGCGTTCCGACCGACGTCGCCGAGCCGAAGGCCGTGGAGCAGCTTTTTGGCGTCGCGCGCGAGCGTTTCGGCAGGCTCGACGTACTGTTCAACAACGCGGGGCGCGGTGGGCCGCCGGTGCCGCTCGAGGACGTGAGCTTCGAGCAGTGGCAGTCGGTGCTGTCGGTCAACCTGACCGGCATGTTCCTGTGCACGCAGCAGGCGTTCAAGCTGATGCGCGATCAAGCTCCGCGTGGCGGTCGCATCATCAACAATGGCTCGATTTCAGCCTACATGCCGCGACCCAATTCGGCGCCGTACACGGCTACCAAGCACGCCGTCGCGGGCCTGACCAAATCCAGCGCGCTCGACGGCCGCAAGTACGACATCGCCTGCAGCCAAATCGACATCGGCAATGCAGCTACCGACCTGACGGAGCGCATGACCGAGGGTGTGCCGCAAGCCGACGGTAGCCTGCGGCCCGAGCCGCGCATGGACGTGGCGCACGTGGCGCGCGCAGTCGTGAACATCGCGAACCTGCCGCTCGATACGACCGTGCTCTTCATGACGATCATGGCAACCAAAATGCCATTCGTCGGTCGCGGTTGACCGGCCTCGCGATCTTGGGCTTGGGCTTCGTTTTCGACTACATCGGCTTACTTCAACGCCGAAAAATAGCAGTGCAGCTGGCGTGGCGGCGGCGCTGAGCTGTTCCTTTGCGTAGCTGCGGGCGGATTCCGCGCGCACAGGCCCCCTCCTGCGGACATGATGCGGTGATGCGCCGCGCTTTCGCTTCGTCTTCGGTTCGCTTCTCGGTCGCCTGCTTGCTCTCGCTCGCCGCTGCCGGCTGGGTGAGCGCAGCCAGTGCCGCCCCGGTATGGACGGCCACCTTCGAAAAGGGCGACCTCTCCGAGTGGATGCCGGGTATCAACGGCACCAAGGGCGATCGCAAGAATGTCGAGGTTCTGGGCGAGCAGGTTTATCGCGGCACGATGGCCGGCAAGATCACCGTGCACCCGGACGACACGTTCACGTTCGGGCAGAACCGCGTCGACATTCAGCACCCGAGCACACTGACGGCGGAGGGCGCCGACTCGTGGCTCTCTGGCCACTACATGATGCCCGACGACGCGAAGGTTCGAAACGAGATCGGCTTTTACGAGTCGAACGTGAGCTTTCAAAACGTGATGGATATCTGGGTCGAGCCCAAGGCGGGTGGCGGCACGAGCATCAGCTTTGGTCACGGCTTCTTGGGCGCCAACAAGGTGTGGACCGCCGACTTCACCAAGGGCGTGTGGCACCAGGTCGCGATCCACGTGCATTGGTCCACCAATGCCCAGCAGGGCCTGATCGATTTGTGGTTCGACGGCGTGAAGGTGGTCGACGCCGTGAAGGCCAAAACCAAAGCCGATAGCAACACGCTGTTTTATCAAACGGGCCTCCACCGCAAGGACACCGCACAGCAAACCGACGTGATCTACCTCGACGAGTTCATCGAGGCGGACAATGAAGCCGACGCCAAGATCGCCGCGCCGACCCCGATGATGGGCGGTGCGGGCGGCAGCGGTGGTGGCGGTGGGGGCGCCGCAGGTAGCGGTAGCGGCGGCGCGAGCGGTGCCGCAAGCGGCGGCACCGGTGGCGTCGTGAGCTCGACCGGCGGAGGCGGCGCTGCAACGGGCGGCATGCCGAGCGCCAGCGCCGGCGGAGGCGCGGGTGGTCCTGTGGTCATTGGCGGTGCTCCGTCGGGCGCCGGTACGGCCAGCACCGGGGGAAGTGCTCCCAGCAACCCGGCCGCTCCGGCAGCGACCGAGGACGCTGGCGGCTGCAGCATCGTCGCGGCAGGGAACCGCGGCGGAGCGGGCGCCGTGTTCGGGTTGCTCGGGCTTGGGTTAGTTGGCCTCGGCGCTCGGCGGCGTCGCGCCCGCTGAGCCAGTCAAGGCGCGCTGTTTCATCAGCGCTGCGTATACGGCAGGTAGCACGAGCAACGTGAGCAGCGTCGCGCTCACGAGGCCGCCGATCACGACGGTCGCGAGCGGTCGCTGCACTTCGGCGCCGGGCGCGTGCGATAGCGCCATCGGTAAAAAGCCGAATGACGCGACCAGCGCCGTCATCAGCACGGGCCTCAGCCTGAGCTCGGCTGCGCGCTGGATGGCGCGGGCCGGCGTCTCGCCGCTTTGCTCCAGCTGGCGCGCGAACGAGACCAATACCAGGCCGTTCAGCACCGCGACGCCGAACAGCGCGATGAAGCCGACACCACTCGAGATCGAGAACGGGATATCGCGCAGCCAGATCGCGAGCACGCCGCCCACCACCGCGAACGGTACGTTCAAGAACACCATCAGGGCCGCGCTCGTCGAGCGAAATGCCAGCCAAAGCAGGCCGCCGATGAGCAGCAGCGCCAGCGGCACCACCACCAGCAGGCGCTGCTTGGCTTCCTGGTAGTGCTCGAATTGGCCGCCCCACTCGAGGCGGTAGCCGGGCGGAAGCTTCACGCTGCTGCTCACGCGCTGGGCGTCTTGGATCACCGAGAGCAGGTCGCGCCCGCGCACGTTGAGCTCGACCGCGATGCGACGAGACTGGTTGGCGCGGCTGATCTGCGCCGGTCCGGTCACGAACGAAAGCTTGGCAACGTCGCCGAGCGGCACAATTTGACCGGTTACGGAGCGCAGTGGCAATGCGAGCAGCGGCGCGAGGTCACCGCGGAAGCCGTGCGCGGTCTTGACCACCATCCCGAAGCGACGTTCTCCCTCGAGAATGTCTCCGACCTGGTGCCCCACGGCGATCGTCTCGGTGATCTGGTTGATGTCGGCGACGGTCAGCCCGTAGCGCGCGAGCTTGACGCGGTCGGGCTCGATCCGCAGGTAGCGGAGCCCTGCCACCTGTTCGACTCGCACGTCCTCCGCCCCCGGCACGTCGCGCAGCAGCTTGGCGATGGCTTCGGCCCGATCTTGGAGCACCTCCAGCTCGGGTCCGTACAGCAGCGCGGCTGCGTCCGAACGGATGCCTTCCTCGAGCTCGTTCATGCGCTGCTCGATCGGTTGAGACATCGCTGTACTCGCTTCGGGGACGGCCTTTTCCAGGGCTTCCGCGAGCTCGGTCGCGAGCTGGGCCTTGGTCAGGCCTGGCCGCCATTTGTCCATCGGATGGAGCCCGACGAAGACGTCGGTTTGCTCGATGCCCATCGGGTCGGCCGCCACTTCCGGCGCGCCGGTCTTGCTGACCGCGTGCTCCACCTCCGGCACGCGCAGCAGCGCTTGCTGCAACCGTGCATCCATCGCGACCGACTCGCTGAGCGCCACGCCGGGCAGGCGACGCACCTCCACGGTCATGTCTCCCTCGTCGAGCTGCGGCACGAACTCGGCCCCGATGCGCGTGAAGAGCAGCGCCGCGCCGCCGAGCAGCAGTGTCGCCGCCGAGATGGCCAGAGCTCGGCGCCGGAGCGCGCCCTCCAGCGCCGGCCGGTAGAGCTTGCTGGCAGCGCGCAAGAGCCAGGTGTCGTGCGCACCGAGCTTGGGCTTGACCAGGTAGCTGGTCAGAACGGGCACGAGCGTGAGCGAGAGCACGAAAGCACCGGCGAGAGCCAACAGCACCGTAGTGGCCATCGGTCGGAACAGCTTGCCCTCGATACCGGTCAGCGTGAGGATCGGTACGTAGACGATGGCGATGATTGCTTCGCCGAATACGCTGGCCGAGCGCACCTCGAGCGTCGCGCTTTCTACGAGCGACAGTCGTTCGCGGGGCTCGAGCTGACGACCGAGCTCGCGCTGGCGTTCGCTCATCCGGCGCACCGCGTTTTCGACGATGATCACGGCGCCGTCCACGATCAGGCCGAAATCAACCGCCCCCAAGCTCATCAGGTTGCCGGAGAGACCGAGCGCGTTCATGGCGATCAGGGCAAACAGCAGCGAGAGCGGGATGGTAGTGGCTACCACCAGGCCTGCGCGAAGGTTGCCGAGCAGGAGCAGCAGCACTCCAACCACCAGCAGAGCGCCTTCGCACAGGTTGGTGGCGACGGTCCGGACGGTGCGGCTCACCAGCTGCGAGCGATCGTAAAACGGCTCGATCACCGTGCCGGGTGGCAGGGTAGGCGTGAGCGCTTGCAAGCGTTGCTTGGCGGCGTCCGTGACGCTGCGGGCGTTCTCGCCGAGCAGCATCATGGCTACTCCGATCGCTACCTCGCCCTGGCCGTCTTTCGAGGCAGCGCCGCGTCGCAGGCGCGGTCCGAACTGAACCTCGCCCACGGTGGCGATGGTGATCGGAAAGCCCTCACTGGTGGCGCCGATCACCACGCCCCGCAAATCGTCGAGATTTTTGACCAGACCTGCGGTGCCGATCACGAAATGCTCGCGTGAGTGCTCGATGTAGCCGCCGCCGGCGTTGCCGTTCGACTTTTCGAGCGCTGCGACCACCTGCGCGACCGAGACTCCTGCGGCTTGCAGGCGCGCCGGCTCGAGTATCACCTGATACTGGCGGTCTTCACCGCCGAAGCTGTTGACCTCGACGATGCCGGGCACGGTGCGCAGCACGGGCGCGATCTGCCAGTCGAGCACTTCCTCCAATTGCATCAACGTCATGCGCTCGTTGCGCACCACGAACTGCAGCACCTCGCCGAGCCCCGACGACATCGGACCCATGCCGGGTTTTCCGAAGGCCGCAGGAACTGCGTCGCTCGCCTCGGCCATGCGCTCGCTCACGAGCTGCCGAGCGAAATAGTTGTCGGTGCCCTCTTCGAAGACCACCGTCACCACCGACAGCCCATACCGGGATACCGAGCGAATTTCGCTGGTTTTAGGGATGCCGGCCATGGCGCGCTCGACCGGCACGCTCACGTACTGCTCCACCTCGACCGGAGAAAGGGCAGGGGCGGCGGTGATGACCTGCACCTGAACGTTGGTGACGTCCGGTACCGCGTCCATGTGCAGCCGCATCGCCGCTCGCACACCCAGTAGCGTGAGCAGAAGCGCCGCGAGCAGGACGATGGGGCGATTCTTCAGCGACCACGAAACGATCGCGCCGAGCACCGCCATGGCTAGTGGCCCCCCTCCGCGAAGGACTCTTTGAGCAGCAGGCTCTTCAGGCTGAAGGTGCCTTCCGAGACGACGCGCTCGCCTTCCTTGAGGCCGCCCAACACCTCTACGCGACCCAGCGCTTCGGCGCCCAGCGTGACCTCGCGAGGCTCGAAGCTCAGCGCTTCGTGCTCCACGAACACCAGCGTGCGGCGCCCCACCTCGCTCACCGCGCTGCTGGGCACGACCAGTTTGGGCTCGGTGCGTGCGGCGCTGGCGGTCGAGACCAGCGCGGTGCCGAACAGACCGATGCGCAGCATGTCGGCGCGGTTCTTGAGCCGAATGCGTGCGTTGAGCGTGCGCGCGACCGGATCGATCTGCTGACCCACGTACTCGACCTCTCCCTCGAAATGCTGGTCGGGAAAGGCATTGAGGTGCACGTCCGCCTTGGCGCCGGCGCTGAGCTTACCCAAATCTTTTTCGAACACGCGCGCCAGGAACCACAGCTCGCTGAGGTCGGCGATGCTGCCCAGCGCCTGGTCGGCCGGTGCCGGTTGGCCCACCACGGCGCTGCGGGAGACGATGCTGCCCGCGATGGGGGCGCGGAGAGAGATGGAGTAGCCATTGACGTTGCCGGCGCCCAACGCGCCCAGCTCCTCGGTGCGCGATGCCGCCTCGACTTCCAGCGAGTGCGCTTCGGCCTCGGCGTCCAGCACCGGTTGCTCGGCTGTCAGCTGCTCGGCCAAGAGCGCGCGCAACCGAATCGCATTGGCGCGCGCCGCCTTGGCTCGCGCCTGGGCGGTCGCTTGGGCCGACTTCACCCGCGCCAGCTCGGGAACCCGCACCACGACCAGAACCTGCCCTTTCTTGACCTGCTCGCCTTCCCGGAACAGCACCTGTTCGATGCGGCCCGCCGCAGGCGACGAAATGCGAGCCAGCCGATCGGGATCGGCGCCGAGCTCACCGGGCAAGCTCAGCGCATCGGTCAACACCTGCCGCGTTGCCGCGGTCGTCTGGACGCCCGCGCTGGTCGCGACTTCCTGAGTCAGGACGATGCGCCGAGCGTGACTGCCGTGCTCGGCGCCTTCGCCGTGCGCGGCTTCGTCGTGCGCGCCTTCGCCGTGCGCAGCCGGTTTTTCGTCCGAATGCGCAGCTTGAGTGCGCTCACATCCAACCACCAAAAGTACTGCTGAAAGGCCAGCAGTCA
>JBEHXA010000298.1:0-9074 GCA_048498935.1 Myxococcota bacterium | reverse complement strand
TACTCGCGCGACAGCAGCGCGACCTTCACGACTTCGACTCGGCCGGAATCGTATCGCCCTTGCCGATACACACCACCCCGTTGTCGCTGACCGTAAAGCCACGCGCGCGATCTTCCTCGAGGTTCACGCCGATGCGCGCGCCCGGCGGCACCCGCACGTTCTTGTCCAGGATGGCGCGCCTCACCACGGCGCCGCGCCCGATATCGACGCCGTTCATGAGCACCGAATCCTCGACCTCGGCGAAAGAATGCACGGCGACGCCCGGCGACAGGATCGACCGGCGCACCGTGCCGCCGGAGACAATCGCACCTGCGCTGACCATCGAGTCATAGGCTGCGCCACGCCGACCCTCTTGATCGAACACGAACTTGGCCGGCGGCAGCGAGCCCATGGAGGTGTGGATGGGCCACTGATCGTTGTACAGGTTGAACACCGGGTGGACGCTGATGAGGTCCATTTGGGCTTCGTAGTAGCTGTCGAGCGTGCCCACGTCGCGCCAGTAGCCGCTGTCGCGCTCGGTCGAGCCGGGGATCTTGTTTTGGGCGAAGTCGTAGACGGCAGCCATGCCCGAATCGACCAGGCCGCTGATGATGTCGCCGCCCATGTCGTGCGCGCTGTCCTTATTTTCGGCGTCGGCCCGCACTGCTTCGATCAGCGTCTTGGTGCTGAACACGTAGTTGCCCATCGATGCGTAGACCTGCTGAGGATTGTCGGGCAGGCCAGCGGCGTCGCTCGGCTTCTCGCGGAACTGCGCGATACGATCGTTCTTACCCGGCACGATGACGCCGAAACGAGACGCTTCCTGGCGCGGTACCCGGATCGCCGCCACCGTCACGCCGCAGCCAGATTGGATGTGCGCCTCGACCATCTGCTCGGGATCCATGCGGTAAATGTGATCCGCACCGAACACGCAGATGTACTCGGGTGCCTCGTCACCGATCAGGTTGAGGTTCTGATAGATGGCGTCAGCCGAGCCTTCGAACCAACGACGGCCGAGGCGCATCTGCGCCGGTACGGTCATCACGTAATTATTGAACAGGGGCGACATGCGCCACGTCTGCGCGATGTGCCGATCGAGCGAGTGACTCTTGTACTGGGTGAGGACGGCCACGCGCAGGTAGCGGCCGTTGACCAGGTTACTGATGGCGAAGTCGATCAGCCGATAGTTGGCGCCGAAGGGCACCGCCGGCTTGGCGCGGTCCCGCGTCAGCGGCCACAGCCGTTTTCCCTCACCACCTGCCAGTACGACTCCTAAGACGTGCGGACGTTTGGCCATCGAAAGCAAGGAGGATGCCCAACCTGCCCCGACCAGGGAAGCTCTAAAGAGCAGCGCCCTCCCAAACGCCAGCACGGGCCGCCTTCGCTCTCAGTGCGGAGCGTCGCGAAACCGCGTGAGAACGTAGGCGATCGCGAGGAGCGCGAGCGCACCTCCCACCACCCACACGAGCACCGGCGGTCGCCGCGCCTGGCTCGTTCGATCGGGTTGGCGACCCGCGCCCGCCGCGTGCGGTGCGAGGCCCGTGACGTCAGCCGCGTCGCCGTCGTCTTCGAACGCTCCTCCAGAGCTGCGAGCACGGTGTTGCGGAAGGGTACCTTCGGGCAAGCCATGCGCGCGGGCGCGCTCGGCGCGCTGGCGGCCGGCCTTGCGCTCGCTACGCGAGCCCTTGGAGCCGGCCTTGGCCATCCGTCTAAGCCTCGCTCAGCCCTTGAGAGCTTCCGCGCCGCCGATGATTTCCATCAGCTCGGTGGTGATCGCGGCCTGGCGAGCGCGGTTGTACACGAGCGTGAGCCCACCAATCACTTCCGACGCGTTCTTGGTCGCCGAGTCCATCGCGGTCATACGCGCGCCGAGCTCGGACGCCATCGACTCGTAGAGCGCGCGGAGCAGCGAGATCTCCGCGTAGATCGGCACGAGACGCTCGAGCAGCGCCTCTTTGCTCGGCTCGAATAGGAACTCGTCGTGCGTCGGCAGCGCCGCGTCGGACGAGCCCGAGCCGTTCGATTCTTCCGCCGGCTTGGTAGCCGCGAGCGGAAAGAGCTGCTCGATCACGACCTTCTGGGTCATGGCGCTCTTGAACTCGTTGTACACGACCTGAATCGAATCGACCTCGCCACGGAGCAGCGGGATCAGGATGGTGCGAGCCACCACGCGCGCCGTCTCGATGTCGAGCTTCTCCCAAATGTTCGAAAACACGTGGAAGGTCGGGATCTTGCGGCGCGCGTAAAATTCGCGCCCCTTGCGGCCGATGACGGCCAGCTGCACCGTCTGCCCCTGCGCTTCGCGCGCGCGTCGTTCACGCTCGGCGGCGCGCAGGATGTTGGTGTTGAAGGCACCGCACTGACCGCGATCGCTCGTGATGACCAGCAAGAGCACGTTGCTGGCGGGGCGCCGGGCCAGCAGCGGGTGATCGGAGTCGATGCCCGCGTCGTCGGCCTCCGCCTGACCGGCGGCGGTCACCTCGGCCAGCACCTTCGCCGTCTGCACCGCGAACGGGCGCAGCGCGACGATGCGCTGCTGAGCACGCGTCAGGCGAGCACCCGCCACCATCTTCATGGCGCGCGTGATCTTCTGCGTGCTCTTCACGCTCGCGATGCGCTTGCGAATCTGCTTGAGGTTGGCCAAGCGCTCAGCTCTCTTCGCCCGCCGCCGCGAACCGCTTGGTGAACGACTTGAGCACCTTGTCGAGCGTCTTCTTGCTCTCTTCGGTGATCTCGCGCTTGTCGCGGATCTCGGTCCAGAGCTCCGGGTGCTTCTCGTCGATGTAGCGGTAGAGGTCCTGCTCGAACTGCTTGAGCGAGTCGACGGGCAGCTTGTCCGTGTAGCCAGCGGTACCGGCGTACACGATGACGACCTGCTTCTCGACCGGGAGCGGCACGTACTGGCCCTGCTTGAGCAGCTCGACCAGGCGCTTGCCGCGTTCCAGCTGAGCGCGCGTGGCGGCGTCGAGATCGCTCGCGAACTGCGCGAACGCGGCCATCTCGCGGAACTGAGCGAGGTCGAGGCGCAGCGTGCCGGCCACCTTCTTCATGGCCTTGATCTGCGCGCTACCGCCGACGCGGCTCACCGAGATGCCGACGTTGATCGCCGGACGAACGCCGGAGAAGAACAGATCGCTCTCCAAAAAGATCTGGCCGTCGGTGATCGAAATCACGTTGGTCGGGATGTACGCCGACACGTCGCCGGCCTGCGTCTCGATGATCGGCAGGGCGGTCAGCGAGCCGCCGGAGTGCGGATCCTTCTGGATCTCGAGCTCATCCTTGTTCGGCTGCGCCTCCAGCGACTTCTGCGCCGAGTGCTTGGCCTCTTCACCGACGTGGATCTGGTTGTCGACACCGCGGTAGTTGAGGTTACCGGCCGGCACTTGCGTGCCCTTCTTCACCACGTGGTAGCGGTCGCCCATCTTGGCGGCGCGCTCCAGCAGGCGCGAGTGAACGTAGAACACGTCGCCCGGGTAAGCCTCGCGGCCCGGCGTGCGGCGGAGCAAGAGCGACATCTGGCGGTACGCGACGGCTTGCTTCGAGAGATCGTCGTAAATGCAGAGCGCGTGGCGGCCGGTGTCGCGGAAGAACTCACCGATGGTGACGCCGGCGTACGGGGCCAGGTACTGCAGCGGGGCCGACTCGGTCGCGGTCGCGACGACCACGATCGTGTAGTCCATCGCGCCGTGCTGCTTCAGCTTCTCGACCACCTGAGCGACGGTCGAGGCTTTCTGCCCGATCGCGACGTAGATGCAGACGACGCCGGAGCCCTTCTGATTGATGATGGTGTCGACGGCGATCGTGGTCTTGCCGGTCTGGCGGTCACCGATGATGAGCTCGCGCTGACCGCGGCCGATCGGGATCATGGCGTCGATGGCCTTGATGCCCGTCTGCATCGGCTCCTTCACCGGCTGGCGGCCGATGATGCCCGGCGCCTTGACCTCGATGCGGCGGCGCTGCGGGCTCTCGATCGGGCCCTTGCCGTCGATCGGCTGACCGAGCGCGTTGACGATGCGGCCAATCACCGCGTCGCCGACCGGCACGTCCGCGATGCGGCCCGTGCGCTTCACGACGTCGCCTTCCTTCACGCCGCTGGCGTCGCCGAGCACGGCCACGCCGACGTTGTCCTGCTCCAGGTTCAGCGTGAGGCCGAACAGGTTGCCCGGAAACTCGACGAGCTCACCGGCCATCACGCCTTCGAGGCCGTAAATGCGCGCGATACCGTCGCCGGTGGCCAGCACCGTGCCGGTCTCGCTGACCATCGCGGCCCGGTCGAAGTTCTGAATCTGCTTCTTGATGATCGATGAGATTTCGTCGGCGCTAAGCTGCATGGCGTCTCGTTATCGGTGGGGACCGGTAGTGGCGGCGGAGGAGGAAAGGGTCAGGAGTTGGGGACGAGTTGGCGTTCGAGCGCGTCGAGGCGACCCCGAACGGAGCCGTCGATGGTGTTGTCTCCGATGCGCGTCACGAAGCCCGCGATGAGCGAGGGATCTTCACGACGCTCGAGCACGATCTTGTGCGCGGTGGCGCTCTCGAGCTCGGCTACCAGCTTTTGATAGAAGCTGTCGGGCATCGGCTTGGCACTGGTGACGGTTGCGCGCACCACGCCCGCCTTCTCGTCGCTGAAGCGATCGAGGCGGCGAGCGATCTCCGGGACGACGCGCAGCTTTTTGCGCGAGGCCAGGAGCTTGATCAGGTTGAGGCCGTGACCGGTGAGCCCGAGCCGCGCGGCCACGTCGGCCAGCACGCCGGCGCGCTGGTCCGGCGCAACGAGCGGGTTGTCGAGCACCGCACGGAGCTCAGGACTCTGCGCGTAAACACCGGCAAAGCGCCGAATTTGTTCGGTGATCGGGGCGAGCTGCCCGGTTTCCACGCCGAGCTCGAAAATGGCGCGGGCGTAGCGGTCGGCGATGGGTGCGTGACTCATAGTCTGCCTCGCAGCGCTGCGCCTGCGCTCTTGATGGACGTCAGGTACTCGTCACCCAGGCGCTGCTGGTCGGCGTCGCCGACCTTGGCGGTCAGGCTCGCCTCGGCCGCCTTGATGGCCGCGCGCACGGTATCGCGCATCAGGTTGTCGCGAGCTGCTTTGAGCTCCTGCTCCACCAGCGTTCGCGCGTCTTTCTCCATACGGGCGCGGCGCTCTTTGGCCTCCCGCAGAATGCGCGCGTTCTCGGCGTCGCCCTCTTCCTTCATCTCGCGACGGATGCGCGCGACGTCGGCGTCGATCTCGTCGAGCTTCTTCTGGTACTCGGCGAGGCGGGCTTCGGCTTCCGCCTTTACCTTGGCCGCCTCTTCCATGCCCTTCATGATGCGCAGCTTGCGCGCACGCAGACCCTCACCGATCGGCTTGCGACCGAACTTGATGAGCAGGGCGTAGAGGATGGCGGCGTTCAGGGCCAAGGCGCCGAACGGCACCGGCATGCCGGGAGTGCGCCACAGCAAGTCCGGCTCCACGCCCTCTTTTTCGCCGAGGAAGCCGTAGAACCAGTTGACGTCTTCGAAGGTCGGGGCGTGCTCGTCGTGCCCGCCGCCGTGCTCGTCGTGCGCGGCAGCGTGACCGTGCTCGGCGTGCTCCGCGCTGGCGGCCTGCTCGGGGCCAGCGGCAGCGTGCGTATCCGCGGCGTGACCGTGCTCGTCACCCTCGGCCAAGACCGGCAGCGCGAACAGAGCTGCTGCAGCTAGCGTCGTGATCGTCGTAAGCAGGCGCATCAGTTGGCCTCCCTGCCCAGCACGCGGGACGCAATGTCGACCGCGAGCCGCTCGGATTGCTTGCCGAGCTCGAAGCGAATGGCGTTTTGCTCGGTTTCGATACGGCGTCGGCCCTCGTCCACGATCTTGGCGACCGCGTCGCGAGCCTCGCTCAGGATCTGTGCCTCGAGCTTGGCGGTCTCGGCTCGCCGCAGGTCGCGCTCTTCAGCCGCGGCCTGGCTCACGCGCGATAGCTCTGCCTCGTAGCGGGTCAACAGCTCACCGGCCTTCTCTTCGAGCTCACGCGCCGTGGCGCGCGCACCCTCGGTGCGCTCCTCGCGCAAGCCGAAGACCTTCAACATCGGATCGAACAGCAGTGGCTTCAAAACCAGGATCAACGTGACGAAGATCACTACCTGGAAGAGAACGACATTGTTGAAGTCCAGGTCGATTGGACTGCCGCTCATGGCCAGGACGTGTGGAGAGGGCAGCAATTGCGGAAGGGCGCCAAACTCGGTCATCGGCGCGCGCGCTCGTACCACCTCGGTCCCTATCTGTCTACTGCGCCTGAGCCACGAACGTCGTCGTCTATTCCGCCCTGCCTGAAGCCTGCGGGGGCGGCCAGGCGGTGGTCGATTCCAGGCGGCGGATCGAGCTCGTGCCGAGCGCCGCGAGCAGCTCCGCGTAACGCGCTCCCGAATGCACGTCGCAGGCGTCCGGCAGCACGTCCACGAGCGGCGCGAGGGCGAAGGGCCGGTGCGGAAGCTCCGGGTGCGGAACAGTCAGAGTTGGGTCGTCCAGAGACAGGCCGGGACTGTAGAGGAGATCCAAATCGAGTGTGCGCGGGCCCCAGCGCTGGCGTCGCTCGCGGCCATGAGCGCGTTCGATAGTCAGAAGGCAGCCCAAGACCTCGTGGGGCAGCAGCCTCGACGCCAAGAGGACGGCAGCATTTAGGTAGTCCGGCTGGGGCGGCCCGACCGCCTGAGTCTCGTAGAGGGCCGAAACCGCCAGCACACTGCCCACCTCCGCCAGCGCCTGTATGGCCGAGCTGAGGGTGGCGCGTCGGTCGCCCAGGTTGGCTCCCAGGCCAATCACGTAGCGTTGGCGCAGATCATCCGACATCTCGGTGAGCCCGGACTAGCCGGTTCAGCGCCACCTGAAAAGGGCGCCGAGACTGGGCGCGCGTCCGGACCATTGGGCTGGAAGTGCGTGTTTGCCGGTCCAAGACGCCTGGGCTAAGCGAAGAATCATGTTGGGACTGACCTCCGGCGAGCTCACCCTCGTCCTGATTCTGGTGGGCGCGGTGGTCTCCGCTCGTTTTTGGCCAGCGCTAGGCGCTGCAATCGCCGTCCGGCTCGCGCCGGCGCCGGGGCCGCTCGCCGAACCGAGCGCCCTATCAGCCGAAGCGAAGTCACAGCGGACGAACGACACCGACTCGACCTAGACTAGAAGCTTCAGTGGTGCCCGATCCTCCGGCCGGAAGCGAAACGGGAAGCTCCGCGGGAAGCGCGACAGGGAGCTCGTCTGGCAGCTCGTCCGAGGTGGGTGCGCTCATCTTCGTGAGCGATGCTTCAGCGGAGGCTGAGCGCCTGATCTCGGCGCTGCGCGCGCGCGGCTATCAAGTCGTCGACGTTCCGCTCGGTCTGCTCGTCAATCGAGTGTCGGTGCAACGCCCCGCGCTCATCTTGTGCGACGCCGACGCGCCCGGTGCCGTCGAGAGCGTCGAACGCATCCATCGCGACGTGCCGGGCGGTCATCGCGTCGACGTGGTGTTCGTGCGCGAGCGCAGCAGTCGGAGCAACGTCGAGCTCACCGCGATCATCGAGCGAGAAGGCAGCGGGTCGTTCGATCGCCCCGTCGACGACGGCGCGCTCACACGCAAGGTCGAAGCCCTGATCGGTCTGCCCAGTCGTCACGAGCGTCCGCGCCTCGCCGCCGGTGGGCGTGCCCCGATCCTGGTCGCGGCAACTCGGCGGCCGTTTCGTTACGATCAGAAGGCAGGCAGCTCGGTTGCGCCCGAAGCACCGCCGCCGAGTCAGCCGCCGAAGAGCAGCACTTGGGTCGCGCCGCCGTCAACGCCGCCAAGTAGCCCTGGCAGCTCGCCCATGAGCTCGCCGGAGCCGTCCAGCCTGCGTCGCGACGACCCGCCGATGTCGGTCGCGCCGAGCGTGGCTCAGGTGCCGCAGGCTCGACTCAGCCCCGAGCTCGAAATGCTGCTCGGTCGCGCCGAGCAACGCGTCTCGCAAGGTCGCGCCTCGGTGGCGCCGCCTTCGGATCGCTTGTCACCGGAAGCGGAGCTCGAAGCGATCCTGCCCGCGGATTTGCTCGCGTCACTCGACGAGCCGCTCGATCTCGACGATGGCGACGAGAGTGACGCCGGCCCCAGCACTCACGGCGGCGGCGACGAGCGCGGCGGCACGCGCAACACCGCGACAGGCGGCAGCAAGACGGGTCAGGTGACGGGGAGCCGTGTCCCCGCGCAAGGCACAGGCGCAGAAGGTGCCGGCGAAGTCTCTGCGCACGCAGAGCCGCAACCGCACACCGAGCCACCGCCCAGCCGCGAAACGGAGCCGCCGAAAACTCCCCCTGCGATGCCACCGCGAGTGAGCACGAGCGTGGGGTCCGAACCCGCGCCGCCACCGAGCGAAGCAGATCAGCGCATCACCTCGGCCGGGGCGCCCTCGGACATGCCGCCCCCCAGCTTGGCTTCGCTGATCAGCCCGAGCGCGGCGCCGCAGCAACCACAGGCGTCGACCAAGCCGCCCAAGGCCGCACCGAGCGAGCCACCCCACGAGGTGCCTGTCGCCTCCGTCATCCCCGCTCGGGACCGCGGCGCCGTCATCATCGCCAGCACGCCCTCACCCGCGCCCGTCGGGCCTGCGATGCCGGCTCCGAACGGGAACCACAGCCTCGAGGTGCCGGCCACGCTGCGCGCCGGCGAAGCCATCCGTTGCCTAGCTCTGGCCGTGCGCTCGCGTTACACGGGAGCGATCGCGTTCGAGAACGGCGACGGCATTCGGCGCGTGGTCTTTCGCGATGGCGACTTCGTGACCGCAGCCACCAGCGCCGACGACGAATCGCTCGTGGCTTGCCTGACGGAGCGCGGCAGCTTGCCCGCCGACGCCGCCGGTAAGCTGGGCCGCAAGCTACCGCTCTTCGGGCGCCACGCCGGAGCGGCGTTGATCGCGCACGGCTACTTGCAGCAAGACGAGCTCTGGCCCGTCCTGCGCAGCCACGCCGAATGGCTGATCGGTCGCATCGCACGGCTCGAGCGCGCCGAGACCGGCGTCGAAAGCGAAGTACCTGCCCGACTGGCAACCGAGCCAGCGGTGTTCGGAGGCGCGACAGGCGCCTAGGTGCTGGTGGAGATCGTGTGGCGCGTCTCTCCTCCGGAGCCTTAGGTTCAG
>JBEHXA010000297.1:0-9079 GCA_048498935.1 Myxococcota bacterium | reverse complement strand
AGGTAGGCGATCAGCTGTACCACGTCGGCTGGCACGTCGAACGCGCGCATCCCTGCCAGGTACTCCGATAGCGAGACCTGGGCGAAGCGCAGATCGCGCCCGGTCGCGCGGGCGATTTCAGCGACCGTCTCTTCGAACGTGAGTAGCCGCGGCCCCGTCAATTCGTAAAGCTTGCCGATGTGCTTGGCGTCGGTCAGTGCCGCGACCGCGACGTCGGCGATGTCCTGCGTGTCGACGAACGGCTCGGGGACGGCGCCGACCGGCAGTGCCAGCTCTCCGCCGAGCAGCGGCTCGAGAAAGTAGCTTTCGTTGAAGTTTTGGTTGAACCAAGCGCAGCGCAGCACGGTCCATTCGAGCCCTGAAGCTTGCACGACTTGCTCGGCTCGCTGCGCCTCTGCCTCACCGCGACCGCTGAGCAGCACTAACCGCCGAACCTCGCTCTGTTTGGCGACCTGAACGAAGGCTTCGATGGCCTCGGGCGCTCCCGGTATCGCAATATCTGGATAGAAGGACACGTAGACCGCGCGAGCGCCCTGCACTGCGGGCCGCCACGTTGCGGGCTGCGACCAGTCGAAGGCCGGCGAGGCGGAGCGCGAGCCGACCCGCACCGGCACGCCGCGCGCGGCCAGCTCCTTCACGACCAGGCGACCTGTCTTGCCATTGCCGCCGAGAACCAACGTGGGCTGTTCTGTGTTCATGTGTCTACTCCCTGCTTTCGCGTTGCAGCAGACACATTGGGTCGTGCATGCATGCACGACAAGGCGCACTATTTCAGGGTTGCCGTGCGAAAACGCAAGGCTGGCTCACGCGGCGGATTGAAGGCTCGGCCTGCGACGTCGCCGCGCTACCCAACCGATGCAGAGCCCCAGCAACGCCAGGCCAGATGGCGCGGTTCGCGCACGGCCCAGAGAGCAACCTGAAGCGTCGTCAGTGGCGCCCTCAGCGTTGGTCGTGTTCGGAACACCAGCACTCGTGGGTGCCTGGCCGCCGTTGTTGCTGCTCGCGCCACCGACGGCGTTGCCGATGCTTGGCGTGCCTGCAGCTCCACCAGGTGCGGAGCTGAGCGCGCCACCGCCACCGGTCGTGGCGGGAGCACCGCCCGTGCTCGAGCCTCCGCTTACCGGATCGTTCGCCGTGCCGCCCGTGGTTGCTCCGCCGCCACCCGCATTTTCGCTCGCGCCAGCGCTTCCGCCACTGCCCTGGCCGCCGCTACCGCCCGTGCCCCCGCCTGACGGCAAGTTGGGCACCTGCGTTTCGTCGTAGGTCGAGCCCGCCGAGACTTGAATCATGGTGATGCGCAGGGTGGTCGGAAACCAACGCTCGGGGTCGGGCATGGTGTGCGCGAACACGCCCTTGTTGTCCTTCATGACCAGGTCCATCTGCTTGATGCCTGCTGTCCAGTCGATGTTGTCGTTCTGCCACCACTCGGTCATGCTCTGCTCGAACTCCCACACGCCTTCTTCCTTGTAGGCGGCGGTGTTGCTACAGCCGTAACCGGCGTCGATGCCCTTGCGGGCGATGTAGCAGAGCGTCCAGCGCGTCTCGGCACTGCCGGCTGGCTTGTCCATGACCTCGGTGCGCACGTGCACGCGGCCGTTGCGGTAGTCGATGGGCTGGGTCCAATCGACGGGCATGTTCGGGTTCAGCCGATCCGCTTTGACGTAGTAGTGCGACTTGCTGGGCGACGCGTTGTCGGCGTCCGCTTTGGTGAACGTGAAGGTCACGTCGAGCAGCACGAACTGCTCGGCGCGCGCGACCGGAGCTGCGGCGAGCACGCCCACGCCCGCCAGTAGGGGCACCGCTGCCCGTACCGACTTTTGCCACCACCCGACCGAATTAGGGGACCGATGCTCCATGGTTTCCTCGCTGACCTGGGTGGGGATGGGGGTTCTGGTCGCGCGCCTTCAAACCGGGTGCCGCGCGCGGCGATTTTCGGCGAGGAATCAGCTCTGGTCGCCAACTTCCAAGCTCACTGCCTTGGCCATTTCTGCGCGTTAACGGCCGTGGAGAACACGGCAGCTGGTGCCGGTGACCTGTGGGTCATCTGGCGTGGGCGGGCGGGGCCCTTTAGGTTTGGCTCGTGACGGTGGAGCGATGAATGCGCAGGTATTGATCGATTCGGTCGTGCGGCAGGTCACGGTGCTGATCGCGCAGCTGGCGACCTCGGGCGGAATTAGGGCGCCGCTGTCGCACGTGGCCAACCAGGTGTTCCTCGACCTGGCGCGCGAGCTCGAGGAACAGGGGGTGAGCCGCAAGGTGAGCGCCGATATGTTCGGGATGGCGCTCCGTGCCTACATCCGCAAGGTGCGTCGGCTGAGCGAGGCGCAGACCGAGCAGGGACGCACCCTGTGGCAAGCCTTGCTCGATTTCGTGCGCGGGCAGGGGCTCGTCACGCGAGCCCGGCTGCTCGAGCGCTTCAAGGCCGACGGCGAGCTCGAAGTGTCGGCGGTCATCCACGACCTCACCGAGAGCGGCTTGGTTTTCTGCTCCGGCTCCGGCAAGGCTGCCGTTTATCGGGCTGCCAACGACGAGGAGCTCAATCGGCTCGTGCAGCTCTCGGACGCAAGCGGGCTCGACGAGCTGGCTTGGGTGCTGGTGTACCGCGAAGGGCCGCTCGACGAAGGGCGCCTGAGCGAGCTGTTTGGGCGCAGCAAGGCCGACGTTGTGGAGGTCACGGAGCGCCTGCTCGCTGATGGGCGCGTGCAGCGTTTGCCGGACGGCAAGCTGAGCGCCCGCGATTTCGTAGTGCCGCTGGGCTCCACCAGCGGCTGGGAGGCTGCGATTTTCGATCACGTGCAGGCAGTCGTGCAGACGATTTGCCAGCGATTGGAGGCTGCCCAAAGCGGCGGCGCCAGCGCGAACGTGGGCGGTAGCACCTACAGCTTCGATGTGTGGAGCGGCCATCCGCTGCAGGCGCAAGTCAAGGCGCAGCTGGCGGACCTGCGAGAGCGTCTCGGGGCACTGCGCGAGCAGGTCGACGCTCACAACAAGGCGCATGGCCTGGCGCCGGAATACGAACAGGTCGTGACTTACGTGGGGCAGTGCGTGGTGGAACGCAGTGTGGCGACGGATAGCGAACGAGAGGACGAACGATGAAGCAGAGCGCGTTGGGGTCGGTGTTGTCGCGGTCGTGGACGCAGGGGCGGCGCTACTTGCGCTACGTCACGCTGGCCGCGACGCTCGCAGCCTGCGGCGGCGCGCTCGGTGGGCCCACGGCAGGTGGCGAATCGCACTTCTTGAAGCGCTGTGAAGAACGCTGTGGCTCCGGGCTCGAGTGCATTTCCGGGATTTGCACGCAGAGCTGCATCGTCGGGGAGGATGCGAAGTGCCGAAAGCTCGCGTCCGGGGCGACCTGCACTGCCGATAGCGTCGAGCCGGGCGTGGTGGCGGTGTGCGACCTGAGCTGTGACCGCAACGCGGATTGCTCGAGCCTGGGCTCCGGGTTCAGCTGCGACAGCGGGTTTTGTCGCGGGCCGGCGCTTTCACCGTCGGGCAGCGCGGGGGCATCGTCGGGCAGTGCGGGAGCGTCGTCGGGCAGTGCCGGGACCGCAGCGGGCGTTGCTGGCAGCGCAGGCGCGGGCACTGGTGGTGCGGGCGTGAGCGGTTCGAGCAGCACGGGCCAAGCGGGCAGCGCCGGGAGCTCGAACCCCGGTGTCGCCTGCAACCTGGCGACGAACGAGCCGTGCGAGCCCGAGCAGGTTTGCGTCGACGATCCGAACGATGGCTGCGACGGCAACCAGGACGCGACCTGCTCCGGTACCTGCCGTGACGCTTTCTGGACGCCCGGCTGCAGCGGCGGCTTCGGCGCTGGACAGCCGTGCTTCGACGGCTTCTCGTGCGCGCTCGATCCGCGCACTTTGTCGGCTCCCGACCAAGGCTACATTTGCATCGAGGATGGTCAGAGAGGCGCGTGCGGTCGTGGCGAGGTGTGCGCCGACGGCTTCACGTGCGTGACCGACGTCGGCGACTGCGCACCCGACCGCGTCGATTGCACTGCGCCGGTGGCATGCAAGTCAGCGGAAGTGGCTTGCCCATACGGCTACGCGCGCTCGCGCGTCGGCATTACCGATGGGGTTGCGCAATGTTAGGGCCCCTGCGTGCCGGTACCACGCTGCGAATGCACCAGCGACGCGCAGTGCCCGAACGGCACGGCCTGCGATCGCTCTGCTGGCACTTGCGTGAGCTTGAAGCCGTGGCAGCCGCCGAGCTACTGCTCGCTGCCGTTTCAGGACGGCGCGTGCGACCGTCTCGTCAAAGTCTTCGTGTTCGAAAACGGTGCATGCGTCGCGAGGAACTACAGCGGCTGCTCTGAGCAAGACGGCAACGCCAATCGCTTCTCGACCATCGAAGAGTGCATGGCGATCTGCGCGGGCCAACCCCTCGCGAACGCATGCCCCGCCGGCTACGACCAACGCCCAATCTGCGCCGGCTGCGGCCCCGTCGACAACTGCGTCGAATACTTCGTCGGCTGCGCCCAACCCTGTCAAGAGGACGACGACTGCGACAGCCCCGGCCTGTTCTGTCAGCCCGACGGCTACTGCAACGCCTCGTGCCCCTGAGGGGATCCACTCGTTCGGGCCACGCCTAGTGGCCCGACGAACGTGACGATTGGACCCGCGGCGTAGCTGAGCTCTGAGGCGATAGTCGCCGCGATGGTCGCTGGAACGCGGCCTCACGCGGAAGAGAACGTTCGGTACTGAACTTGCAAAGTGCGCGGCGTGAAGCGGTGCCGAGCTTTGGCTGCGCTGGTTGCTGGCTCCGCCGCTCTTCAGTCATGGGTCGAAGTGGCGTTGGCGGAGGAGGCGGAGGCAACGTCGCAGACTGCGGCTACGCGAGCTCCGGCAGGGGAGCGCACGACGGACGTGCCCGAGCCCGACATTCTGACCTTCCACCGCGCCAATTACTTCATCACGGGGTTCGACCGCGAGACGCAGGTCAAGTTCCAATTCAGCTTCAAGTACGACCTGTGGCCGAATCGCGGAGGCCACACCGTGTACTTGGCCTACACGCAGAAGTCGCTCTGGGATCTCTACGAGCCGTCGTCGCCATTTCGCGAGTCGAACTACGCGCCCGAGGCCTTTTACGCGCACTATCACGCAGCACAGCGTTGGTGGCCCGATCTGGGTTGCGGTCTCTTTTCGGAGCAAGTCGGCTTCGAGCATGAATCCAACGGCGAGAGCGCGGAGGCGTCGCGCAGTTGGAATCGCTTGTTCGTGAACGTAGAAGCGACGTGCGCGGAGGGCGCAGTTTACGGCCTTGTGGGCTTACGCTTGTGGTACCCGCTCTGGATTCAGGAGAACCCGGAAATCATCGAGACGCAGGGTTACGGGGAGCTGGTGCTGGGCTTTGGCATCGACTTGCCGGCGGCGCACACCAACGCGCTCGTCACGCTCGCATTGCGCAAAGGTACTAGCCGCGACCTGCTCAAGGGCAGCCTGGTCGCCGACGCACGCTGGCGTCCCACTTACCAGCGGCTGCTCGGTGAAGCCTGGAAGTTCGCGCCCTTCGTGTGGGCACAATTGTTTGCCGGTTACGGCGAAACGCTGGGTACCTACGACCAAGCCACGACTGCAGTGCGCGTCGGTATCGGGTTCAGCGACCGGCCGCGCAATTGAGCAGCCTCGCACTCAGTTCGCGCACGTCTCTTCGCGACACGTGGCAAAGCCATAGGCGGCGCACCCAATCGGGAGCTTAGCTCATGGGGCCGGCCGGTGCGACCGGAATGCGGTGCGCAAAGGTGGGAGTAAGTGAGGCGCAAGGGCTGCACTGCAGCACCTGAGTCGTGCAGGAATTGCACTTCGCGCGAGCGATCAGGTGGCGACGGCGGGCGCTCGAAATAGCTCGTGGAGAAGCTTCGTCTCGGCGAGCTCGTGGAGCTCGAAGTCCTTGATCAGCCTGCGTACGGGAGTTGCCAAGTGGCTCCACCGCGTCGGGTCTTGTGCCATTTCTTGGAGCGCCGAGACGGTGCGCAGCATGCTCAAGTGCTCGGCGGAAAGGATCGAAATAACTCGTGAAAGCCCGGGAGTTTGAGCCAGCATCGCACCGAAGTAGTCCTGCGATTCTTCCGCCGCAAAGTGCTCGCTGAGATGTCGCTGTAGGTTGGCGAGCAATTCAGCGGGACCGACTGGCTTTTGCGGCACGTGTGCGCCTCGTTCCAGCTGCTCGCACATCACGTCGAGGTGCCGCATCGTCTTTTTGAGGTGATCGTGGTTGTAAAGGATGCCGCTGACACGACCGACCACGCCAGGGAGAACACTGACGCGCGCGACGGGACTGGGGAGGGTTTGTTGGAGCATGGCCCGCACCTAAGCAAGGCGTGGGCCAAGGCTCATCCGGGCGTAGAGTGCGAAATTGCGATCTCGAGCCCTTAACTCAGCGCGCCGAGCAGGCGGGACCGTCCGAGATGAAGACGGTAGCCAGGCTCGTGCCCTTTGCCGTGGTGCGCGTCTTCGTGCCGATACCCAAGCGTTTCAGCGCAGGTGAGAGCAGCAGTGGGACGCGTTCGAGTTGGCTCAGCTCGAGGAGTGGAAGGACTTGGCTGCAACCTGCCGGTCGACTCGAGCGAAGACGCGTGACTTCGCGCTGCTCGGCCGCCGCAGCGGCCTCGTCGACGTCGCTCTTGCTGCTGCCTGCTGCGACCTCGTTCGCGGCAGCTTGAGCGCCTGCGCGATACACCGGATCAGATGCCACCGCGCCCAAGCCTTTCGCTCGGCGGAGCGCGTTCAGCGCCCCTTCGACCTGCGCCGTGCTGATGGGAATGTCGGCGGGATTCGGGCGACGACCGAAGTTCAGCGTCACAACCATATCTCTGCTGCGGGAGACCGCGGCGATACCGACGTGCGTGAACCTCGGATTGAGCATGTTCATGCGGTGCCCAGGGCTATTCATCAGGCCCTGATGCGCGGCCTCCGCCGTGGGGCCCAGGGCGATGTTCTCTCCGAAATCGGACATCAATAGGTCTGCTCGGCCGAACCGATCCTGCGGCGTACCGGTCGAGGGCGATACGTGCGCAAAGAAGTTGTGATCGACCATGTCCTCGCTGTGCGACAGCGCGATGGCGCGGAGTTCGGCGTCGGTGCGGAGCGGGGGAGCGCCTGCTGTGGCGCGATCACGATTGAGCAGCTCGAGCATGCGCTGCTCGGCTTGCACCGGGTCAGTCACGGTGCCTTGGAGCGCTTCGAATGCAGGCTCGGGCACGCCCACGAACAGCGGCAAGTTCGCGAGGATGGAAGGCCCCTCGGCACCGTTGCCCATCAGCTCGAGCTGATAGGCGCCGGGCTGCTCGAGCACGAACGTTTCGTCGAAACTGCGGCCCTTGCACGGCTTTTTCGAGTCCACGCTGCCGTCGGGCTTCGTGAGGTAGACCTGACACCCCGTCTGGTCGCCGCCCACGTCACCCTTGAGCGTTACGCTTTCGCCGGGCTCGAACAGTCGCTTGACCGGGCTGAAGCTCGCTTCGACGCGGCCCAAAACGACGGCCACCGATTTGCCGCTGGGGGAAACGCGAATCCCATAGCGATTGATCGCCTTGTTGCGCGGCGAGCTCTCGATGAACTCTCGCAAGTAGCTGCCATCGCTGGTCGCCACCACGCCAACGAGCAAGGCCTCGCCGCTGAAACCGAAGTGCCGCACCGCGGCCTCCAGTCTGCTCGTGTCGAGCGTTCGGCCTTGGTGCACTTCCCGCAGTCCCCACCCGGCGGCCGCGCCGAGCGCGCTGTCGGCTTGCGCTCGGTTGCCGCGTGTCGCGAGCATCTCTTTCACATCGGCCTCGATCTGCGTGACGCGGGGCCCGGTGGCTCCATTGGTCCCGGGGTCGGTCGAATAGGCGCTCGCCGCCTCTTCCTGCATCTCGATCTCTTCGACGGGAAAGCTCGTCGGCTGCTGCCGCGTCGCGCTACAGCTCCAAACCCCTGCCGCCACCGCGAGCACGCCCACCCAAGCCGTCAGTTTCATAGGAATCACGATAGGTGATGCGCTACGTCTCGACAATTGCAGGTCTTTTTGGCTGCAGTGTCGGTACCCGGCGGTCTCGGGAGCCGACCGCGAAAATTCGCGATCTGGAAACATGCGGGATACGCCTCCGTGGCCAGAGCCGGCGACGCTGCCAGACGCCATGCAGCTCGACGCGCTTCAGTCGCTGGCGCTGTCCGTCGCCCAGGCTCGTTCTCCGGATTCGGTCCTCACGCAGATGGTACAGGGGCTCGGGATGTGGGATGGCGTGGCGCTCGCCCGGGTGTGGCTTCTGCGTGAGACCGATCAGGAGCCAGCGTTCCTCGAGCTCAAGGCCAGCATCGGAGCTTCGGTCGTGGATCCGAGCACGCGCTGGAACCGCACCGACGGCGGGCACCAACGCATCCCGCTTTCCTACGGAAAGGTCGGCTACATCGCGGCCAACAATAGCCCTCTCCTCCTGCAACGTGGGCCTCGTGATTGGCTCGTGAAGCCGGAATGGGCCGAGGCTGAAGGGATCCAGAGCTTTGCCGGTCAGCCGCTGTGCTTTCGCGGCCAGGTGCTGGGGGTCGTGGCTTTCTTCAGCCGACGTCGGCTCGAAAAGTCGGACCTCGATTGGCTGCGGGTATTCGCCGATCACGCTGCGGTCGCGATCGCGAATGCGCGGGCCTTCGAAGAGATAGCCCAGTTGAAGGATACCGCCGAGCGCGAGCGCGACTACCTCCGTGAAGAGGTGCGGAGCGCCCTTCAGCACGGAGACATCATCGCCGAGAGTGCTCAAATGAAGCGCGTCTTGGAGCAAGTGCACGCCGTGGCGCGTACCGACTCCTCGGTGCTGGTTCTGGGGGAGAGCGGCGTTGGCAAGGAGTTGATCGCCGCGGCGGTGCACGACTCGAGCGCTCGACGGGACGGCCCGCTCGTCAAGGTGAACTGCGCCAGCGTGCCGCGCGAGCTGTTCGAGAGCGAGTTCTTCGGCCACGTGCGCGGTGCTTTCAGCGGTGCGGCGCGCGATCGGCAAGGGCGCTTCCTGTTGGCCGATGGGGGCACGCTGTTCTTGGACGAGGTGGGCGAGATACCTCTCGAGCTGCAGGGCAAGCTGCTCCGGGTGTTGCAGGAGCGCTCGTTCGAA
>JBEHXA010000296.1:0-9098 GCA_048498935.1 Myxococcota bacterium | reverse complement strand
TCATCATCTCGGTCGCCAGCCGCGCATGGCCGAGCGCCGAATAGGGCGCTTCGATGCTGACTGGCGGCGCCTCGTTCGCAGCGCTGAGTGGTGGTGGGGCAGCAGCTGCCGGGAGCGAGCCTGGCGTTTCCTGCGCGATGCTCGGGACTTCAGCCGAAGCAGTGGCGCTTGGGGCGGGAGAAGAGGCGGATGCCACGGGTGCAGGCCCGGGCGGGACCGGATCGCTCACCGGTCGCGGTTCGGCGGCCGGGCGACAGCCGCAAAAAGCCAGGCACAGCCAGGCCACGCTCGCGCGCATGCGCGTCCATAACACGAGCGCGCGGAGCGGCCGAAATCGCGGCTAGAGCTCGACCTTGGCGCCTACCTGCAGCCAGCGCGGCGCGTTCGGTCGTGCCCCGTACGGTCGCCTCGAAACGATGTCGCGCTCGTCGAGCACGTTGCGCAGGTTGCCGTAGAGCTTGAGCGGACCGATCACGCGGACCTGCGCCCCGACGTCGAGCCAGACCTGCTTGTCGGTTGCGAGCGTGTCCGAGAGCGGCTCCTGGCCTGCGACCTCACGCATCCGGGCCACATAACCCAGGGTGGCGTACGCGGAGGCGCGCTGCACATCCACGCCGAGCGTGGCGTTCAGCTGATGGCGCGGCACATACGGGATTTCGTCGCCCTTCGTAACATCGCCATAGATCGGATCTTGCGAGGTGAAGCTGCTTGCGAACTTGGCGCGCGTGAACGTGTACGCGACCGAGAGCGGTAGCTTGAGGGTCGAGCCGATCGGAATCTCGTGCGCCGCGAACGCCTCGAAGCCGTAGATGTGCGCTTTGCCGGCGTCGAATTGGCGATCCAAGTCCTCGTCGACGCAGCCGCTCGAGAGCGTGCAAAGGTCGGTGAGGTTCGAGTAATCGTTGAAAAAGCCGATCAGCTCGGCGCGAGCAGGGCCCTTGCTGTAGCGAGCTCCCGCCTCGTAGTTCACGTTGTATTCCGGGGAGACGTCGTCGTTACTGCCGGGCGGAGGGGGACTAAAACCGCGATAAACGCCGCCCAAGAAGCCGAAGTCTTGGGTGGTCGCCCAATACATCCCCGCGCCCGGCATCCACGCGACGACCGAGCCCTTGGTGAGCGTGTTGTTCAGCTCGTCGTCGCTGCGCGAACGAATGATCTCCACCCTGAGCCCGGGCGTGAAGGTGAGCGAGCGCCAAGTGAGCGCATCGATCACGTGGAGCGCGAGCGCGTGGGTGCTGTCGGTGTCGACGACCGTGTCTTCAGTCGGTAGGCCTGCCGGGTAAAGGCTGCCGCCGATCATCGCAAACGCATCTTGGCTGTGATGGCGATGAATCTCGTCGTAATGAAAGCGCGCACCGAGCTCGAAGCGCTGCTCCACCGGCCCATCCTGGCGTTGGTACTCGGCGATGGTTTGCACGCCTTGGCTCACGAACTCGCGCTCGTTCGGCCCGACCCAAAGGTTCTCGGCGGCCGAGCTGGTGTCGCTCTCGCCGCGCAGCACCGCCAGGTAACCGGCGTTGATGGGGTCATCGGGGTTGGTGATGACCGGGAAGAGCTGGGCGCCCCCGAGCTCGTTCACTTTGCGCCACGTGCGCCAGTAGTTGTGGCGGTAAACCGCGCTCTTCAGCTTGAAATGAGCCTTGGGGTCGTCGTACTCGTGAAAAAGAACCACCGACGCGCGGTGGTTCTTCATCTCGTCGAGCTCGCTCGCGGGGTAGCGCCGGTCGGGGCTCGCTCGCAGGTCGGCGTCGGTCAAGCCCAGGTAGGTCTCGTTCGAAATTTCGTCGGCGTACGCCACCTTGAGGGTGAAGCGATTCTGCCGCACCGCGTGTGGATCCAGCACGTAGCTGAACTTGGCGAGCCAGTCGTTACGGGTCGACCCGGTGTCGGCATCGTTCGGTAGCTCCTTGAAACCTTCGTTGTGCAGGTTGACGCCGCTCACCAAGAAGCCGACCTGCTCGTTGCTGGAGCCGAACCAGGCGTCGGCCTTGGTGTAGCCATATTCGCCAACTGCGAGATCGAGCGCGCCGCTGCTGCGGGCCGGGATGGGCCGCGAAATGAAGTCGATCGCGCCGCCCACCGTTTGCGGGCCGTAGGCGATCGCGGAAGGCCCCTTGATCACGCGCACGGCCGACATGCGGGTAATGAGCGGAAAATAGTAGGCGGCAGGCGCGGAATAGGGGGCGGGTCCGAACAGGATGCCGTCCTCCATCAACGTGAGCTTCTTGCTGCGATCCGGGTTGGCGCCGCGGATGCCGAGGTTGGGCCGCAGGCCGATGCCGTCCTCGATGCGCACGTACACGCCCGGTACCTGCTGCAGCACCGCGCCTGGGTCGTCGTACTCGTTGCGTTCGAGCTGCTTCTTGTTGATCACGTGCGCGGAGCCGGGGGTGCGGGCCACGCGCGTGCCCACGATCGTGACTTCCGAAGGGGGTGGGTCGCTCGCTGGCGCAGGCTCGGTTGCTTGGGCGTCGCTAGCCTGGGCGGCGGCGCTGGGCGCAGCGCTCGGAGCTGCAGACGGCGCCTCTGCTGCAGGTGGGGGGGCCGCGTCTCGGGGCGGTGCTGCCTCGCTGGGCGGCGCTGCCTCGCTGGGCGCTTCGGGCTCGCTGGGCGGCGCGGGTTCACTCTGCTTGGGCTCGCTCGGCGCAGGCTCGGTTGGCGGCGGAGCTGCAGGAGGCGCCGCGTCTGGCGCAGGCTGTGCCCCGGCGCCAGTGGAGGCGACGAAACTGGCAGAAAATGCGGCGAACGCGAGGGTGACGGACGGACGGAAACGACGAAGCATATTGGGCGACTCAGAGCACCGGACGCGTGTGCGCCGGGGGTTCAGTGGGCGGTGGCAAAATGAAGCGCGCGCGACCGAGGCCGTCTTCGACGCGCGCCAGGTCGACACGCTCGTCGATCAGGGGAGCGCTGCGACGGCCGTTGAGCCCGGCGCGAGATTCAGCGCGCACCTCGACATCGCCGAAGCCGCGCGCGTAAAAGTCGTCGTGCACGTGATGCGCGAGTTGCAAAATGAGGTCCGGTTGATTGGACATCTCGGACTCTTGCAGGCGCGTGAGGTACTGGCCGGGGTTGACGTCGTAGGTCTTGCCCGTGCGTGGGCTGTGCACCACGAACATGGTGCCGCCGCCTTTGGCTCGGACCATCACGCGCCACGAAAATCGCATGCCCTGCTCGTGCCAGAGCACGTTGCCGCCGTATGCCAGGCTCCGCAGCGGCAGCACCAGCTGCAGCGCGACCCAAGCGCCGCCGGCAATGAGAGCCAGGTTGCGGAGCACGCTCGGTGACGAGCCTGCGGCTGCGCTGCCGCCGGAAAACGCTGCTGAAGCAATGCCCAGCTTTTGCAGCAAAAATCGCGGCCAGCTCGGCGAAAAGAACACCAGCGCGGCCAGCGACATGATCACCGGAAACATGCCGATCGGAAACAGCACGCGCGTCAGCGTATGAAAGACCAGCACGACCGCATACGCGTACGGTCGCGTGCGCTTGAACGACAAGAACCCGACGATCGTCGTGTCGAACAAGAAGCCGCACCAGCTGAGCAGCAGCGGGACGAAGCTCCAAGTCAGCGCCGGGCCGATGATCGGTAGGCCCGTGCTATTCCCCAACCAGATGCGCAGCGGTTGCGCGTGCAGCAGCCAATCGCCCTGCAGCTTCGCGATGCCGGCGAAGAAGTAGACGACGCCGACTTGGAACCGGAAGAGGTAGAGCCAAGCGGTGGCCACGCTGGGGTCCCGCGGCGCGCGTCCGAGCTTACTCCGGAGCCAGGCATCCACCGACCAATGCTGCCCAGCGGGCGATGCCGAGAGCAGCAAGCCGAGCAGCGCAGCCAGGTAGTAGTGATTGAGGTACGTCGTGACGTCGAGCAGCTGGATGTAAATCAGGCCCAGCGTGAACGCGAAGCAGGTGACTCGGAACGCGAGCCCCGCCGCGAGACACAGCGCCAGGCCCAAAAGGACCCAAAACAGCGCGTGCAGCGCGTCACCCGGCAGCGCCTGCACCCACTCGAAACCCCAATACTTGAACGCGAACGTCGGGCGCACGAACAGCGTGTCCACCCAGCCATTGGCGATGAAGCGCCAGATCGAGATGGCGAGCGCCAGCCCATAACCGACGCGCAGCGCCACCAGCCACGCCGCATCGACCGGCGTGAGCAGACGCGCCACGAGCGCGCGCACTGTCGACTCAGTCCGTGTCACCCTGAATTCCCGGCGGCAAGCCCAGCCCGATGGGGCTGCCGCTGCCGAACAGATCGTTCTTCAGCAGGTTCGTGAGCGCCTTCACGGTTTGGTAAAAGGCTTCGAGCTCGGCGGGGGTAGCGTTCGGAAAGGGCGGGAAAGCGTCGGCCGCAGCCAACGCGTTGGTGAGCGCAACCGCGATGTCGCTGGCGAGCTCGGGGTGCCCCGCTTCGATCAGCCAATCATCGAAACCGAGGCCGGCGCCGCCCTCGCCGCAACCCCGGAACAGGCGCTGAAAGCCGCGCAAATTGGCGCGGATGGCTTGGGTGCCGAGTCCGGAGTAGGGCGTCTCGGCGCTGCTGACGGGCGCGTTCACGGTGTGGCCGGACGGGATGCCGAGCTTCCAGTCTTTCACCTCGCGCTCGACGTACAAGAGCGACCAGCTGATGACCTTCATCGCTTCGGGCTCGTCCATGTAGCCCGTCGCATCCACGAGCACGGGGCGGAAGTTGCCCGCATCGGGCGACCAGGCGTCTTCCAACCTCTTCACGCTCGCGACGATGTCGTCGCCGAGCGCGCCCGCGTACGCTTGCTTGCGCGCGGCGATCTCGTCTGCGTCGAGCGCCTTCCAGTTCTTGCCGCAGACACTACCCGGAGTGCACTGCGTGTCGCTGCCCGGATAGAATAGTAGGTAATCCAGCGCGAAAAGGCCGCGGGCGGTGACGAAAACGCCGTCCCAGCCGGTCTCGTAATTGCGGTTAGCGACCTGCTCTTCGACGCGCTGACGCGCCACGAGCGGCCACGAATAGATCAGCTCGCGGATCCCTTGGCCTTGCGCGCCGTCGCGACCAGCGCTCGGTTGATTAGAGGCGAGAGGTCCAAACTGAAACAGCTCGACCTCCGACCACTGTTCCATCGCTCGCCGATAGGCCGCGCGAGCGCTCTCGAGCGTCGCAGGGGAGGGGGCAGTGGCGTAGCTGTCGAGCTCACTCGACAGCACGTTGGCGGTGCTGGCAAAGCGGCAATATTCCCAAGTCGCGCAGTCGGCCGCTTGTTCGCGCAGTGCGCGACGCGTGAAAGCTGCGGTCGACACCGGAGGCTCGCCGCAATCGTCTTCGGGGGGCGTGACGACCGGCGGTTCTCCGCCGGCTCCCCCTTCGGGGCCTGCGCCGCCGAGCGCTTCCGAGCCGCCGGTGCTCGAGCCGCCGGTGCTCGGCTTGCTGTTCGACCCGCCCTGATTCGATCCCGGGCCGGCTGCCGAACCATTAACACTTCCGGCAGTCGCGGGCGGCGACGCTACGCCGCCGCCCGCACCCGCCGTCAACGTGGCATTCGAATAGTGCTCGTGCGGCTCGTCAGTACGGCCGCAAGCGAGGGCCAGAGCCAGCCCAGCGCACGACGTGAGAGTGCGACGTCGCCACGTTCCGGCTCTGGCCCGCCGCATCACTCGCCGACCTTGAGCACGGCTAGCAGGGCGCCGTCGGCGTGATTGCTCGTTGCCGCCGCCACGCGCGTACCGTCGGGCGACGCCTTCACGCGGAAGAAGTGCGACGTCGTCCCGCTCAAGGGCGTGTAGCGGATGAGCTTGCCCACGCCGTTAGCCGGGTCGAACGAACCGTCCGGTGCCACCACGTAGATCGCCGGATCGGTGCCGTAGCGCCCGGCGTACACCAGCTGGTCGTCCGCCAGCGCCAGCACGTCGCGCCCGCGGTCTTCGGTCGCGGCCAGGCCCGCTTCCTCACTCTGGGCCACGAACGTCGCTTCGTTGCCGAAGTCGTAGTCGAGATCCTTACCGTCCGCCGCGATACCGACCGAAATCAAGTCGGGACCGGTGCTGCTCGCGTAGCCGTAGCTCGACATCGCGCCGGGGCCGGTCGCGTTGCCGTAGCCGGTGGTGACGTAGCGTCCGCTCGACTGGCGCGTCACGTTGTAACATTCGGCGACGCCGCCATCGCTCACGAACGGGTTGGTGCGCAGCACGCCGCGATTGACGATGCCGAAGCCGAAATTCGTGTCGAGCGTGCCGTTCGGCTGCAAACGAATCAAGAGGATGTGATTGCCGAGGCCCGCGCCGTAGTTGGTGTAGCCGGCCGAGACGATCGAGCCATCTTGCTCGACGATGCCGCGCCGTCCGCCGTCGCTGAAGATGTCACCGCTGTTGAACGAGAACACCTTGCCAGCGTTGAACGCCGGGTCGATCGAACCGTCGCTCGCGAGCACGCGCGCGATGTAGCGATCGTTGTCGGTGCGTTGCACGCCGTTCGCGCCGCTCGTCTTGGAGCCGATCGGAGCGGTGCCGTGCCCGAACAGCACGATCTTCTGCGTGGTCGGGCTGCTCGGGTCGAGCTCGATGCCCCACGATTGATCGGAGGGCGCGGTGACGGTGCCGCCGACCGGGAAGTTGACGTCGTCGGTCGGAGCCCAGCCGAAGGTGACGCGCACCAGGCCGCCCGTGCCGAATGTCGTCACCGGCGCACCGGCGGAGTCGAGCTTCAACAGGCCCACGTCCATGCCCACGCCGTTCTCGTCGCGGATGTTCACCTGCACCACGAGGTCGCCGTTGGCGAGCTCGACGATGCCGAGCGACTCCTCGTTGCCGTCGTTCAGGAACTTGGTCGCGTCGTTCGGGTCGGGAACTTGTGTCACCACGTTGATCGCGACGAAGCCGCCGGTCCCGAACGTCGTGTCGGCGTTGCCGTCCTTGTCGAAGCGCCCGACGACGATCTTCTTGTCGGTCGCGGTCGCGCTCGCGCCGAGGTGGCCCGAAGCGTAAAGCTTGCCGGAAGCCGTGAAAAACAGGCCGCGCAGGTCGCTCGCCTCGGTGAAAATTTTGCTCGAGAGCTCGGTCACCGCTGTCAGCGGGACTTCCGGGCTGCCGCCAGCGCCGGCTTCGCCGCCCTGGTCCGTGCCAGTGCCGGCCTCGCCGCCCTGATCGGTGCCGCCGTTGCTGGTGCCACCCGTGCTCGTGCCGCCGCTATCGGTGCCGCCGCCGGGCCCCTCACCGGAGTTGCCGCTGCCGCCGTTCGTGCTCGCACCGGTATTGCTACCCGACTTGTTCTCGGTGCCGCCTGCCGACTTGCCGCCGTTCGTGCTGCCCGCGCTCGATTTGCCACCGCCGCCGTCGACGTCGTCACCGTCGTCGCCGCAGCCGACCGCAGTCGTGGTCCCCAAAAGTGCGACCAACAGGCCGCCCGTCAGCTTCATGTTTGCCATACCACCGCTCACTTTCGTGTTTTCGAACTCACGGGGCGCGGTGGCCCGCTCAAGCTGCGAGGCTCATAGCGCCGGGGTGGTGAAAATGAAAGTGATTTTCAATATCAGCCAGAGGTCAGCGACCACGCTCGGGACGGTGCGGAGATATAAAAGTTATTAAAATCAAATACTTGTAAAACGCCAATCTGACCGCCGCCCGAACCCACGAGCCCCTCGTTTGTGGGTTGATTGCCGAAAGCGGGAGCGAGAGATTGTTCATTCGGCAAAGAGTGAGGAGGTCGCGAGCATGAGCGAACAGAGAGCGGACGTCGGCGGGTTCGAGCACGCGCAAGGTTTCGTGGCCGGTGAGGTCAGCGGCAGCCTCGGGCTCGGCCCACTCGAGCTGCAATACGAGGAGCTGTTCGCCGAGGCGCTGGCCGACGGGGTCATCACCGCGGAAGAGCGCTCGCGCCTCGAGAAAGCGGCGGACAACCTCGGGCTCGATCGCTCGCGGCTGCTGCGCCTCGAGCAGGCGATGGTGGCGGCGTACCAATCGCGACATCGCGTGCAGATCGTCGAGCACTACGAGGATGCAGCGCCGTCGCTCGCGCCATTGCGGGTCGAAGCCGAAGGCGACGCGGGTCGTGCGCTCCTCTTGAAGCGAGTGGAGCAGCTCGAGCTACGCGTGCGCGAGCTCGAGGATGAGCTTCGTCGCGCGCAAGCGGCTGTCAACGTCGAGGTCGATCTCACCGATCTCGAAAGCTCGGCCGAGGCAGCGAGCGAGGATCCCGAAGAGGTGTGGCGCCGGCTGCGCCGTAACCCCACGGCCGCCGACGGCTACCGCCAGCTCTCGCGCATTCACGCGGCGCGCGGCGATGCGGACGCCGCATTTCGGGCGACCGAGGCGCTGGTGGCGCTCGGGGGAGCCACCCCCGACGAACGCGCGAGCTTCGAGCAGGGCCGCGCGCAAACGCTGATCGCGCCCCGCGGCAGCCTGTCGCAAGCGGCTTGGCACGACCTGCTGTTTCACCCCGAGCAGGAGCTGCTCACCGGCCAAATCTTCAGCTTGATCGCGCCCGCCGTGCTGGTCGGCCGCGTGACGTCGCTGCGACGGGACGGCAAACTGCCCGCGCTCTCACCCGAAACGAAACAGGACGCGAGCAAGGCCACCATCACGGCGGTCCGCGCCGTGCCGTGGGCAGCCGCCATCTTGGGCCTGGCTTGTCCGCAGCTCTACGTGGAGAAGAACCGAGACGCTGGCTTTATGCACATCCCGGGGGTACCACCCTGCACAGTTATCGGTAAGCGCGTGCTCTCCGGCAAGTCGCAGCTGGAGCAGGCGTTCTTGGTCGGCCGGCACCTCAGCTGGTACCGCCAGGAGATGTACCTGAAGACCCTGTTCAGCTCGGTGCCCGACCTCGAGGACTTGTTCCTCGCCGCGCTCACGATCGGCAATCCGGGGCTCCCGATCGCCGACGACATGAAGCGCCGGGTCACGCCCATCGCGCAGGCAATTCAGCCCATGCTCGAACCGCAGCACGTCGACGCGCTGCGCGGCTGTTTCTTGCGTTTCGTGGAGGAGGGTGGTCGCACCAACCTGCAGCGCTGGAGCGCGGCGGCCGACAAGACGGCAGCGCGCGCCGGCCTGGTTTTGTGCGGGGATCTGGGCACCGCGCTCGGCGTTTTGGCTGCCGAAGAGGGCGAGCACGGCGAGCTAGGTAAAGATTT
>JBEHXA010000295.1:0-9121 GCA_048498935.1 Myxococcota bacterium | reverse complement strand
CCGGAAGCTCCGCCTCCAGCACGTACTGGCCGCGGTCCTCCGAATTGACGAACTCTTGACCGGTCAATTTCGCGATGAAGCCCATCACGAACACGAACGTTCCGATCGACAGGACGCCGACCAGGATCTTGTTCCGGAGCGACCAGTGCAGAATCGACTTGTAGGTGAGCTCGAGCTGCTTGTGCGCCCACTCGAACGGAAACTTGAGCCAGTAGAAGCGATCGTGCTTCTGGTGCAAGTCCTTGGAGAAGCGCGACGACAGCATCGGGTCGAGCGTGAACGCCACGAACAAGGAGATCACCACCGCGACCGAAATGGTGATGCCGAACTGACGGAAGAACTGCCCGACGAGGCCCTTCACGAAGGCGATGGGCATGAACACCGCCACGATGGTCATCGTCGTGGCAAACACCGCCAAAGCCACTTCTTTGGTGCCGTCCAGCGCGGCTTCCATGGGCTTTTTGCCCATCTCCATGTGCTTGAAGATATTTTCGCGCACCACGACTGCGTCGTCGATGAGCAGGCCGATGGCGAGCGACAGCGCCAGCAGCGTCATCATGTTCAGCGTGTAGCCGAGCACATACATGAAGAAGAACGTGGCGATCACGCTGGTCGGGAGCGCGACCGCACTGATCAGCGTGGAGCGCAGGTCGAGCATGAAGATCAGAATGATCAGCACCGCCATGGCGGCGCCGAATACGATGTCGTGCTCGACCTGATCGACCTGGCTCTTGATGATACGCGCCTGATCGATGATGAGCGCGTTGCTGATGCCCTTGGGGAAGGATTTTTCGAGCACCGCCATTTTGGCCTTGATGGCCTGCGCCACGTCGACCGTGTTCTCGCCCGAACGCTTGCGCACCTCGAAGGTGACCGCTTCCTTGCCGTTCACGCGCACGCGCACGCGCTGGTCCTCGAAGCCGTCGATGACGTTGGCCACGTCCCGAAGCCGGACGACCGAGCCGTCGGTCGCGGTGGCGACGATGGTCTGGCGGATGTCCTCGACCGACTTGAACTCGGCCAGGGTGCGTACGCTGATTTCGCGCGTTCCCTCGTCGTAGTGGCCGGCCGGTACGTTCAGGTTTTCGGCTTGCAGCCGCTGCACGAGCTGGCCGGGGCTGAGCCCGAGCGCGTCGACGCGCGCGCGATCCAACTCGACGCGGATTTCGCGACGGGCGCCGCCCTTCACGTCGACTGCGGCCACGCCGTCCACCTGCTCCAGCGCCGGACGCAGGATGTCGTCGGCGTAGTCGCGCAGCTCGGACAGCGAGCCGCCGCCGCGCAGCGTGTAGGTCAGCACCGGTGACGCGGACACGTCGAAGCGCTGGACGATCGGCTCTTTGGTCTCGGCGGGCAGCTTGTAGCGCACCTGGGAGATGCGCTCGCGCACCTCGGTCGCCGCGTCCTTCACGTCGACGCCCAGGTTGAACATCACGAACAGCATCGACGAGCCTTCGCGCGAGTAGGAGCGCACGCGGTCGATGCCGTTGATGCTGACGACGGAGTCTTCGAGCGGCTTGCTGACCAGCTGCTCGACTTCGGCGGGGCCGGCGCCCGGGTAGGGCACCGTCACCACGACGGCCGGGAACGACACGTCCGGGAACAAGTCGCTGCCCAGGCGGGCAAAGCCCATGAAACCGAGCACCAGCAGCGCCACCGTCACCATGACGGTGAAGACAGGGCGCTTGATGGCGATGGACGAAATATTCACGGCTTCGTCCCCGGGGCTGCGATCGCGACTTGATCGCCCGTCTTGGCTTCGGGCTTGGGCTTGCTCACGACTTTGTCGTTCTCGCTCAGGCCGCGTCGCACCAGCAGCGAGCCGTCCTTGTCGACCGCCAGCACCACGCGACGGGCTTCGAGCCGGCCTCCGTCGCTCAGCACCATCACTTCGTCTTGCGAGCCAGGGCGCAGCACCTCGTGCGGCAGCCGGACCACCGGGATCTCCGATTTGGCGTCGACGCGTGCCTGCACGAAGGCGCCGGCGCGCAGAAATCCCGGATTGTTGAAAGAGGCTTCCACCGGCACGCGTCGGGTGCGCGCGTCCACCGTGCCGAGCACGGCGCTCACGCGGCCCGTGGCCTTACCGGTCTCGAGCTCGATCGTGACGGGCGCGCCCAGAACCAGCAGGTTGGCGTCGTGCTCGCTCACCGTGGTGGACAGCTTGAGCACCTTCGTGTTCACCACCTCGAACAGCGCGGTTCCCGGCGCTACGACTGCTCCGATGCCGTCAGGCACCTTGGTCACGGTGCCCGCGAAGGGCGCGACGAGGCTGTGGTTGCCGAGCGACACGCGCGAGAGCGATTGCTGAGCCTTGGCGGCGTCGAGCTGAGCGAGCGCCAAGGCGCTCTGCTGTGTCGACTGGACCCCGCTCGCTTCCGCGAAGGCGCCGCTCTGCACCATGGCCTGCGTGCGCTTTTGGGCGTCTTGCGCGAGCGCCAGCTGCGCTTCGGCAGCGCGCACCTGTGCGGCCATCGCAGCGGCCTGCGCACCTGCTTCGGTTGCGTCGAGCGTGGCCAGCAGTGCGCCCGCGCGCACCTGGTCGCCGAGCTTCACCTTGAGCGTGCCGATCTTGCCCGGCACCTTGAAGCCGATGCTGGCTTGCTGCTCGGCTTGTAGCGTGCCGTCGAGCTCGACGGTCGGTAGCCAGCTGGCCGGCACGCCCTGAACGACGCTAACCTGCTCGGGCTGCTTGGCGATCGCGGCGGTTCGCTGGGCGTCGGCGGCGCGACGCTCGGCGACCTCGGCTTGCGCTTTGGAGGCGCTTGCGATGCGGGTGCCGGTCCAGGCCACGAGGCCTCCAACCATCACCAGGCCTGCGATGACGCCTGCGAGCGGCGGCTTCACGCGCTCGGGCTGTGTTGCGGTAGGTGCACCCGTTCCCCGACCAACCACGTTCGAATCCGACATCGTATTTTTATCCAATCAGGCGAGTCAGCCCGGACCAACCCCGCGGCTCGCAAGGCTCTCGCCTCGCTGTACGCGGCGCTGTCCGGAGAGTTTCTGTCGTTCCGCAATGACCGTCGCCAAGACGTCCGGCCGCGCGATCCCTCCCAAAAAGAGATTTTGGACCTCGCGCAACTGCGCATCCAGGTCCGGCTTGGAGTGCGAACGGACCAGCTGGCGGGCGATCCGATCGAACCCCCCCGCGATGAACGCTGACGTCGCCTCCAGATCGAGATCCGTCCGGTAGAGTCCCAGGTCGACGCCGTGCTGGATCAACGTGGCGGTCTGGCGCTGCGCTCGGACGGCAAAGTCTTCAATCAGGTGCTGGTAGTTGGCGGAGCCGCCGCCCTCCAGCACCATCGCCATCAGCACCCGGTTCTCCCAAATGAACTCGTAGATCTCGACGTTGGTGCGGTGGCACGCCTCCAGGTACTCAGCGAGCGAGACCTGACCCGGAACGCTGGCCAGCTGCATCTCGCTCGAGTCGTCGAGCAGGTGCTCGAGGTGCGATACGACGCTCGCGAGCAGCTCTCGAAACGCCTCTTCTTTGCTCTCGAAGTGAAGGTAGAAGGCACCCTTGGAGAGCTGTGCGCGCGTGGTGATGTCCTCCACCTTGGCGCGGTCCAGTCCGCGCTCGGAGAAGACGGCTCGAGCCGCATCGAGAAGGCGCGCTCGGGCATGGGGGTCGCTGGGTCGGGGCATCGCTCGAGGTCAGTCATTGACCGACGGGTCAATGACTCGCGGGTCAGTATTATGATTCTCGGCAAAGCGTCAAGCCCTGAGGGTTTCGAATCCCAAGATTCTTGGGTCGAAAATCGGGGCTGTCGATTTTAGTCAGGAACCAAAAGTCCCGGACTGGCCCTTTTCACATGGTTCCGCGCGCGACGAGCGCAAGACGGGCTGCGGTCGCGGCGGGTTAAATAGAGTTAACGCCCGCGCGGCTGCAGGCTGGCGCCCTGCGCGGCTCAGTCTGGGACCTGCGAGCGTGCGGTGGCTCAGCGTCGCCGGCGCTTGAGCGCGAGCAGGGCGCCGAGCGCGACCGCCAGGCTGAAAGCGCTGCGTGACGCCGGGGCGCGGCCCATCTGGCACGCGCTGCTTTCGCGCGAGCCGTCGCTGTCGGCGTCGTTCGCGCTCTCGGCAGTTCCGGGGTCGTGACCGGAGACCGGGCTGGTCGGGCTCGCGCTGTCGTCTTCGCCCTTTCCGCCATTGCTGGAGGTGTACTCGGGGCGGCACAGCCGACGCGCAGGAGGGGTCGAGCTGGTGGCCGGGCAGCCGTCGCCGGAGCAGGCCGGCAGGTCTGCGGCGAGCTCTTGTTCGCACAGCCACCCTGGGGGGCAGTCACTTGCTTGATCGCAGGCGAGCTCGCGTGCGACGCACTGGAAGACACCGCTCGGTTCGCTCGTACAACTGGGATCGGGAGTCGGCGCGGGGTCGGGCTCGGGCAGCGGGGCTGGTTCGGCACCATCGGGCGGAGGTGCAGGCTTGGCAAAGTCGCCGCTGCCCGGGTTGTCGCTGCCGCCGCCACTGCCACTGCTCGCATTGCCGCTTCCACTCGAGCAGGTGGTGGTGACCTGCTCGACGCAATCGAAGCCGTCGCCGCAATCACTCGCTGCCTGACACGGCAGCAAGTACTTGGGCGTGCAGTAGCGTTCGATCTCGGGGGTGCAGATGTCGTCCGAAGGCGCGCAGTCGCAATTGGGTTGATCGCTGGCGCACGCGCAACCCGACGTAGCGCAGTTGGAAGTCGTCCATGCATGGCAGACCCATCCGTTGCCGCACTCGGCGTCGCTCGCGCAATGCGCGGGGGTGCAAGCCTTCTCTTCCGTGATTTCGCACGGGGCCGGGTCGGGACAGGTGGCGCCTGCCGCGCAGGGGGGAGCACCGGGACAGCTTCCGCTGCTCACCACCGTGCACTCGAGCCCTTTGTCGCAGTCGGCGGTCGTCTGGCACTCGTCGGCAGCCCAGGCAGCGCGTGGCGCCCAAGCGGTGAGGAGCAGAGCAACCGAGCCGATGAGCGAGGGGCGGAGTCGGGTTTGAAGCATGGTGGCGTCCTGTTAGCGTCAGGTGCAGGTCCTGTGCCAGTCAACCTCGGCGGGGTGTCTTGGAATAAATATCAATCATATCAACTTTTTGCGGTGTGCCATGGCGAAGGCGGTTGGCACACGCCCCGGCAAACGGGTCGCGGGTGGTAAGCCAGCGCTCCGTGACGGAGCTCGACTGCCCCAAGCAGCAGATTTGCCCGGGCTGCCCGCTCGGCGCGGCGCCCTACGGGCATAGCTTGGAGGTCAAGCAAGCAAGCGTGGTCGACGCCCTCCGCGGCTACGGTGAGCTCCGGCCTGCGCTGGTTCCGATCGTCGCAGCGGCACCGGTCGTGGGTTATCGGCTGCGCGCGAAGCTGGTGAGTGAAGGTTCCGCGCTCGGCCTCTACGCACGCGCATCGCATTACGTCGTCGATGTCGAGGGGTGCCCGGTGCTCGCGCCGAGCTTGGCGCGCGCGAGCGAGGCGCTCCGGCTTTTGCTGCCGCTGCCCATCCACGGCGCCGATTTTCGCGAGACTTCCGAGGGAGTGCTGCTCACTCTGCTCACCGAGCAGCCACGCGCGCGGCCCGAGCTCGAGCGCGTCGCTTTGCGGCTAGTGGGTGAGGGGAGCGTGCGCAGTGTCGCGCTCGGCTCGCGTGAGCCAGGCGCGGTGCGATTGCTGGGCGGCGAGCCGCAGCTGCTGGCGGGGCCGAGCTTGGCGGAGCACCGACTGAGCGAGGGGGTGCCGTATGCGTACGCGGCGCACGGCGGCTTCGTTCAGGCGCACGCGGCGCAGGCGAGCTACGTGCAGCGCGCGCTCGTCGAGGGTTTGTCGCAGCAGCTGGGCGGCCTTCCGGGTAAGCGCGTGCTCGAGTTGTTCGCGGGCAACGGCAGTTTGGCGCTCGTGTTGGCGCAGGCCGGCGCGCAGGTCACCGCCGTCGAAGGCTATGCCCCGGCGATCGCGCTAGCGGAGCGAGCTGCGCGCGAACAAGGCCTGTCGCTGCGTGCAGTGGCAGCCGACGCGGCCGCCTTCGTGGAAGCGGCCGCTAGCTCCGGCACGCGCTACGACGCCGTGCTGGTCAATCCGCCCCGGCGTGGGCTGGCGCTCGCGCTCCGAAACGCGCTCGGCCGCATCGCCCCGCGAGCACTCGGGTACGTGTCGTGTAACCCGAGCACGCTGGCGCGCGATCTTTGGCACTTGCAGGCGGTGGGCCTCTCCGCAGCGCGTCTCGAGCCCCTCGACATGATTCCGTGGAGCGACGCCGTTGAAGCGCTGTGCTGGCTCGAGCCGCGGGAAGCGCCGCCGCCGCGCGTGTTGTTCGAGGACGCGCGTTCCCTGTCAGTGGACAAGCCGCCGCATCAACGGCTGAGCGCGACCGCGGCGAACGGCGCGAGCTTGCTCGAGCGAGTGCGCGGTTTGCCGGGGTGCGAAGCTGCTGAGCCGCTCGATAGCTGGGGTCCCGACTCGAGCGGTGTGTGCTGGTTCGCCAAACATCCCGATCACGTGCCCGTGCTCGAACGAGCGCTGGCGACGGCCGAGCGCGAGCTCGTGCTGCTGGCTCGGGGCAACTTGCGCAAACAAGGCACGATCACGCGGCGCTCCAGCGAGGGGGCCAAGCCGGGTGCGCGTTACAAGAAGGTGCGCGACATCGGGCGTCACTCGCTGATGAGCGTGCGCTTGAACGACGCCGACGAGCGCGGAGCGCTGCGCGACTTTGCCAGCATCGGGCACCCGGTGTTGGGCGACGCACGCCACGGCGATGGGCGCACCAACCAGCACGCCGAGCATCGTTTCGGCCTCGATCGCGCGTTTCTGCACTGTGCAATGAGTACGCTGACCGTGCCGGGCGAAGGTCAGGCGCTTCGAGTCAGCTCCGAGCTCGCGCCAGACCTGGCGAGCGTGCTCGGTAACATCGGCTCAGACGAGCCCGCGTTGTAGCGCGTTCAAGATCGCGCCGACGTGCACGCCGTGCACGATGCTGCCGTCGGTCGCCAAGCGGCCGAGGTCGGCGAGCGGCACCTTCACGATCTCGAGTACTTCCGTCTCTTCCGGAGACGCGGGGCGGGTCAAGCGGGCGTTGCGGGCACAGAAGAAGTGCGCGTGGTTGGTGTGGCGCGCGGGCTCCGTTGAAACACTCTGGATACGTACCCAGTCGTCGGCTTCGTAGCCCGTCTCTTCGACGAGCTCGCGCCGTGCTGCTTCTTCAGGAGTTTCGTGCGGTTCGATGACCCCGGCGGGCAGCTCGAGGCTCGTTTCTGCGATGCCGTGGCGGTATTGCCGCACCAATACGACCTCCGATTGCTCGGTGACGCAGAGCACGCTCGCCCAGTCTGGCGCGTGAATCACGTGGAAGCGTTCGATCTCGTGGCCGTTCGAGAGGCGCACGCGGTCTTCGCGCAGTTGCAGCCAGCGTTCGCTCACCAGCTGCTTACTTTCCAAGACCTGCCAGGGTTTCACTGGCCCCTGGTAACACGACTCGCGGTAAGATGGGCACAGTGAGCGACGACCTTCGCCGCGCCTTGGCAGATCCTGGCTACACCCCTCCCAAGCGCGCTTTTGGCGAGATGGTGGCGCTGCTCGATCACCCCGAGCTCGGGGCACGTGTCGAAAAGGCTCTGCTGTCCGCTGGGCTACCGGCGGCGACGTTCGCCGCGCAGAACCTCACCGGCACGCTGCCGGTCGAGCCGGCGCTCGTGCGCCTCGTAGGGCGCGCGCTCCGCCACCACGACGCGCCCGAGTTATTGGCTGCGTTGTCGCAAGCACTCGACAGCGAAAACGCCGAGACACGACGGCAGGCAGCCATCGAGCTCGGTAAGAGTGGCCGGCGCGCAGCCGAGCCAGCGCTGCTCGCCAAGCTCGAGACGACCGACGCGAAGTTGCTCCGTTCGGTGGTCGAGGCTCTCGGCAAAGTAGGTGGCGCGGATGCGCTCGACAGGCTGAACGGTTTCAGCGTACCGCCTGCGCTCCAGCACGTGCTCGAGCGAGCGCGCTTGATGCTCGAGCGCACGGCTGGCCGCGTCGAAGCGGGTGAACGCCCCATCGCGATCGACGTGCCGCTCGGTCGGCGCGTGGTGATCGCGCTTTCGAGCCGCGCTGGCCTGAGTCGTTTTCTCGCCGAAGAAGCGGCGGCTTTCGGTGCGCGCGTGACGAGCCCGGCTGAAGCTCAGCTCGACTATGCGGGCGCGCTCGAGCCGCTGCTGCGCCTGCGCTTGGCCCTCGAGGTCGCCATCGTTTGGCCTTTGCCCGACGGCGCGACTCCGGGCGGCGTACTCTCGGCGTTGCTCGCGCCCCAGCTCGTCGACCTGTTGCGCAGTTGGAGCAAGGGGCCGCTGCGGTTTCGCCTGGAGTGGCAGGGCTCTGGCCATCGCCGGGCCGACACGTGGCGCGTCGCTCAGGGCTTGCGCGATGCCGGGTCCCTCTTGATCAACGATCCCACGCAAGCGCCGTGGACGATCGAAGTGCAATCGGAACCGGAGCCGCGGCTGCTCTTGTCGCCGACCGCGGCCCCCGAGTTGCGTTTCGACTACCGAGTGCGTGACGTCCCAGCGGCGTCGCACCCGACGTTGGCTGCTGCGCTGGCGCGCGTGGCAGGAGCGAGCGAAAGCGACGTCGTCTGGGATCCGTTCGCGGGCAGCGCTGCGGAGCTGATCGAACGCGCCCGGTTGGGGCCATATCGCAGCCTGCACGGCTCGGATCTCGACGTGCGCGCCCTTGCCGCGGCTCGCGCCAACCTCGAGCGCACCGAGCTGATGGGCGCGGACCTGCAGCAAGCGGATGCGCGCACTCACCGCGTGCCAGGGCTCAGCCTCGTGCTCACCAATCCGCCGATGGGGCGCCGGGTACTTCGCGCGCGCGGGCTCTCGGGCGTGCTGTGCCAGGTGGTGCGCAACGTAGCCTCGCAGCTCGTCCCAGGCGGCCGCATGATTTGGCTGTCGCCGTTCCCGGACGCGACAGCGCGGGCCGCGAGTGACGCCGGCTTACGGGTCGAAAGGCTGGGCACCGTGGACCTGGGCGGCTTCGATGCGGAGCTCCAGCGTTTCGTCCGCTAGACTCGCACCATGGTGCGTCGTGACGCAAAGGAAGGACTGACCCCGCAAGGGGGCGGCTCGACCGATGCTCGCTGCGCTTTTCCAGAGGGTGGAAGTCCCTTGCCGG
>JBEHXA010000294.1:0-9142 GCA_048498935.1 Myxococcota bacterium | reverse complement strand
CTGCCCCTCTGCAAATAAGGTATCAATAGTAAGCGATAGGCGCGCGCCACTAGCTCCTTGCCGCTCCCCGACTCGCCCAGCAGCAGCACCGGTACGTCCGTTGCCGTCACGCGATCCACGAGCTTGAGCATGCTGCGTACGGCTTCGCTCTTGCCCACGATTGCTGCGTAAGGAAAGCGCGTCTCGCTGGCGTCGCGCACGCGCGACAGCTCGCGTTCGGCGTGCTCGAGCTCGGCCTCCCGCCGCGACAGCTCGGCGTCGAGCCGCAGCTTGGCGCGCTCTGCCCGGCGCGCCGCGCAGCGCAACAGCAGCTGGTCGCGCGCGTCGGCGATCGCGAGCGCCGCCAAGGTTGCAACCAAGCGCACCCAGGAGAGCTCGCGCGCGCCGAACGCGCCGCGCCGAACGCGATCGTCGAGGTAGACGACACCGAGCGGCTCGCCGCGCGCGAGCAGCGGCACCGCCAGCACGCTGCGCAGCTTGAGGGCGTGCACGCTCTCGTGCACCTCCGGCAGGTCGCCCGCGGCGTCCACCGCCACGACCGGACGCCCCTCCGCGAGCGCGCGCTCGGCCAGCGTGGTGCTGAGCTCGAGCTGAACACCGCTCAAATCGCGCTTACCGATGTTGCGCGCCGCGCGTGGCCGCAGCTTGCCGTTGGGCGCTCGGAGCAGCAACAGGCCGCGCTCGACCCCCGTCCACAGCACGAGCGCGTCGAGCACTTGATCGAGCAACGGCCGTAGCCGCTCGCGGTGCCCGAGCGAGCGCACGAGCGCCTCGACGTCGGCGAGTTGTTCGGGAGAAAACAGGCCACTCGAGCTGGGCGCGTCCTGGGCACGGCTCAGCCAGCCCAGCCCCAACAGGCTCGGCCGCAGCTCGTCGGGCGCGCGCCGCAGCAGCTCGCGCGCAGCGTCAGCTACCGCCTCGGTGAAGTGCCGCGCCGCCGCGCCGTCTCCGAGCTTGGCTGCGAGCAGCGCGGCCGAGGCGAGCGCGGGGCCTCGCACCGCTACCGGACCCTGCGCGCGCGACAACGCCTTGAGCTCGCTCAGCACCATCTCGCCGTCCCCACTCGAGTTGCCGTCTGCGAGGGACTGCGCTCGAGCCCCCCACCACTCGAGCCGCGCGTCAATCGCGCAATCGGGCCGCCGCGCCAGGGTGTCGCCGGCTGCGAGCGAAAGCTTCGAACCGTGCTGCAGCAAGCGCGACGAACAACGCAGCTCGTCGTCTGCGTCGGCGTCCAACAGCCCCTTGGCGCGCTCCACGTGCTCGACGGCTTCAGCGTCGGAGCGCGCCACATCGCAAAGCACCAGGTGCGCGTAGGCGCGGCAGCGCCTGTCGCCCGAAGCGCGCGCGCGCGCCGCCGCTTCTTCAGAGGCCTGTCGCGCGTCGAGCAGCGCACCAGCGGCTGCATAGGCGGCCGCGATCGAGAGCAGCGCGCGCGCAGCGTCGGCTCCTCGACCCAAACACTCGAACAGCAAGAGCGCCCGCCGAGCCGCGTCGAGCGCCTCACCCAGCTCGCCCAACGTGGCGGCCGCAGCCGCGACGCCCGTGGCGTACGTCGCCTCCTCGACCAGCGCGCCCGCGCGCGCCGCAAACTCGCGCGAGCGTCGAAACGCGACCAGCGCGGCCTCGGATTCGCCGAGCGCATGCGCTCTCATGCCGAACAAAGCCTCGGCGCGCGCACGCTGCTCGTCGCTCCGCGAAAGTAGCCGCGCCCGCTCCGCGTACCGCGCAGCATCCGCCAGTTGCCCACGACGCAGCGCAAGCAGCGCCTGACACTCCGCGAGCTGAGGCGTATCGTGCTGTCCACTCAGGTAACGCTCGGCGTCGTCCAGATGTCCGCCGTCGAGCGCCACCCGCCCGCGGAGCGCAGCCCCCCGGGCCCGCACTTCAGCCGACGCGTCGCCGAGGTCCTCGACCAGCGCGACCGCGCGCGGCAGCTCACCGGCGCGCCGCCACAGCTCGGCGAGCTCCACGCGCGCCTCAGCAGAGGCTTGACCCTCCAACAGCGCGACCGCGCGCCCCAACTCACCGCGCAGCCGCAGCACGCGCACGAGCTCGAAGCGCAACGCCTGGGGTTCGGCCTCCGTCCGCACCAGTTGCTCGGCTGCATCGACGCTCGATTCGTTCACCGAAGGCTCGCGAAGCGCGAGCGCCAGACCTAGCGCATCGCTGCCAGCTGCACGCACCGCGGCTCCCGAGCCCGGCAGCTCGAAATCGAGGTAGCCGAGCGCCCGCGGTGCGCGGCTACGCACGGCCGAGAGCGCCCGCGACAGCAGCTCGTCGTCCGTCGAAATCGGTGGCTCGGGCCACGCCGACGCGGCCGCGCCGACCAGCGCGACGAAGAAGCGCGCGCGTCCGAGCGCGTCGAGATCCCGCAGCGTGGCAGGGGGTAACGCACCTTGTCCGCGGAGTACGCGCACTTTCACCAAGGTCTCGAGCACCGGAGACAACCATTGCCGAGCAACTGGCCCGAGCGAGAAGTCACAGCTGCTGGCTCGCGCAGCGTCGAGTAGCTCTCGCCGACGCGCGAAGCGGTAGGCCCGCCGCACTGCGCGCTCCCCACTCTGTGGATCGAGCGCGGCGAGCCCGGAGCCCGCTCCATTTACCAGCGCCAGTGCGCGCGTCAGCACCCAGGCCGCCGAGGGCCGTGCGCTCGGTGCGCGTTGGAGTAGCGCGCGCGTCACGTCCGCGAGCGCATCACCGATCGGCAGCTCGCTCAGGCTCTGATCGAGGCTCAGCCAGCTCGGCACCAATAGCTCCGCGAGCACCACACCGAGCGCGAACACGTCACGGCGTCTGGCGTCGCCGGCAGCCTCACCCGACAAGACCTCGGGCGCGAGGTAACGGCGCGTACCGCCGCTGGCCGTCTCTGCCGATGCGTCGCCCGCCAATCCGAAGTCGATGAGCCTGAGCCCCCGCGAGGTGAGCAGAATATTCTGAGGCTTGATGTCGCCGTGCGCGGCCCCGACGGCATGCAGGTCCGCCAGCGCGCCGCCAACGTCGCGCGCGACCTCGAGAGCCAGCGCGCGACGCGAGTCGGCGGAGCGCGCCGCGGCCGCGCTCGCCAGCGTTTCGCCTTCTTCCCAAGGGAACACGAGCACAGGGGCGCCGCGCTCACAGCGCTCCCCCAAAATGGAGACCTCTTGAGTGAGCGCCATCACGTCGAGGAGTGGCGCCACCCAGGGCGAGTCCACCAGACAGAGCCGCTCCGCCTCGTCGGCAAAGCGCGGTCGCAGCCCCGTGTCGCGTCCTACCTTCACCACGCACAGCTCGCCCTCGCGCTCCGCGAGAACGACTCGGCTCGTCGCCCCACCCCCAAGGCTGCGCAGCACCCGGAACTGCGGGCCGGGCAATGGCAACATAGTTGACGCTTCGGCAGGCCCACCCATGCCCGATAAAGATGCGTTTAACCGCGCAGACTGTCAACGAAGATGGCTATTACGCCACTTGGCGTGGGCGCCTAGTCGGCCAATTGGCCTACTCAGGTTCGCTGCAATCCGCGCCAGCCGCAATGAAGGCCGACACGGCGCGTAGCCCGGAAATCCGCACGCTCCGCTCGATGCCGCGCTGCAGCGGCATCGGGTCGCCGCGCACGAACCACTCCCGCAAGCGCGTGCTCTCGTCGGGCGAAGGCGCCAGGCATTCGCCGTCCGGCAGCGGAAGCAGCGGGTATTGAGTGACACACGGATCGTCTTGCTCGCCGTCACACAGGGGCGAAGCGGCCCCCGGAGCGCACGGCTCGAAGTTCTTCGGCTGCCGCAGCAGCTTGTACATCAGGTAGCTATTGCCGGGATTTTGGGGGTCGATGATCGGCATCTGCACCCCGAAGCGGGGCCCGTTTTGCACCGGAGCCCCCGCAAAATCACCAAACTCCGTCTCGTGGGCCACCCTGCCGATCGCGGTCGTGCGCAGGTTGGCGCGACCGTCGAGCCAGAGCCCTTCGGGAGCAGCCCCAACGCTGTTGCCGACGCCCCGATGGCACTCCGCCGAACTGCAGCCCCCGGTCGTCGGATCTCGGAAGACCTGCTCCAGGATGTCGTCACAGGTCGGCGGCGTTTGCGCCGGAATGTCAGCCGGAGCCTGCGCGGTGAAGAAGCTCGCAGCGAGCGGCACTGGTCCCTCCGCCAGCGGCGCGCCGTCGAACGCGCGAAAGCCGGCGTCGCCTGGTTCGACCGGAACCACGAGCTCCAGCCGATATAGAGCGTGCGGCACGTAGCCGGAGCCGCTCGGGATCTTGAACTGAACGACCCGCTCGACCGGGTCGTAATGCACGCTGAACGGCGGCAGGCTGGCTCCGCCTGACGGATCGCCTGTAAAAACGCGGATCGCCTGACGATTCACCGTCGTCGGATCGAGAAAGCGATCGAAGCGAAGCGTGATCGCGGCGTCGGTGGCAACACCGCAGTCGGGTTCGCTCAGCTCGTCACACGTAACGCCTTCCCCGTCGCTCGGGTACAGCGCCACGAGCTGTACCGGCGGACCGAGCGGGTTCGGCGGGTCCGGCTCGCCCACGTCGCAGCCGCCGAGCAGCAGCGCGCAGGCGAGCGTCGGAGCAGCGCTCAGCTTTCCGAGTAAGTCGACAGCTGATCGCGGATGTTCTGCTCGCTCACGCCAGTGCGAATGTGATCCTTCAACACATCGGCAAGGGTGATGAGGAGGTCGTCGACGCCCTTCTCCTCGATGATCTTGGAGAGCAGTTGACGCGCCTCGCGACTGTCGTCTTCGCGGAGGAACTCCCGCACCTTGTCGACAGAGATATCCCCTTGAAAGTCGAAGTATAGATTCTCGAACAGGTAGCGGACGAGCTCCTTCACGGAGGGCCTCCTCGAAGCATGAGCAAACGGTGCCTTTGCCGCTATACCTGTCAGCCGAAGCACTCGGCAAGGTCTTTGGCAGGGGCCGCCCATTTCGCTCACAAATCAGCGACATTTCAGGAGTTCCGGGTCGCTCTGGTTGTGGCACGTTAGACACGGCCGAGCGTTCTGCTGGAGGGCCCGCCGACAACGGCTGGCGAAACCCGCGGGGTGAGGATTGGCGCCGACGCCAGGTTTGACCGGCGGCCAAGCACCGCGACCACCGACCGAACGCGTGGCGTGGCAGGCCATGCAATCGCGCTCCTGATGGCAGCTCACGCAGGCATTGAGGTTGCGCTGCGCCTCCCAAGCGTGGTGCGCCGGCGAACGGGCGCCGTCGGTCCAGACCGATTTCGGCGGGTGAAAGCGACCTCGATCCGAAAAGTTACCCACGGGACCGGACATGGCGACGCCGACGCGCTGGTGGCAGCTGAGGCAGAAGGACTGCTGCTGATGGCAGCTGGTGCAGCGTGGGTTGTTTTGACGCGCTGCCATGGGGTGCTGGCTGATGAAATCGTTCTGGTGGATTTTACGTGGGCGGACGCTGCCGTCGTGGCACCCCACGCAGAACCGCTCCTGGTGACAATTGCCACAAAAGCGGCTGTCGTCGGCGGCCACCAGGCCGTGGCGCTGAATGAAATCGGCGCCGTGACCGGCTCCTTTCAACCACGGAGGCGGCAGCAGCTTGCCGCTCGCAAACGAAGTGGTCAAAAGCCCGCTCTGTTGCGAGAGGTGACAGGTGACGCAAGCTCCCGAAGCGTGCCCGCTCCGCTTAGTGCGGTCGCTCGCGGCACGGCTCGAGGACGCCTTACCCACCTCGTTACCACCAAGCGCGTGGCAAGTGATGCAGGCCCTCATGCGCGGTAACTGGTCGCGCGTCGCCACCGTGAGCTCTTCGACCTTGCCGTGACAAGTGGCGCAGCCGAGCTTTTGATCGACGACGTGCTCACGATGATCGAAGCGCAGGTTCGGCTTCGGGATGAGCACGCGAGCGACCACGTTGGGGCGTTTGGCGTCGTACCCTTCGTGACAAAACTCGCATTGGCCGAGGGGGCGCGACTCGGCCGTGGTGACCGCGGCGAGACTTCGATGATTCGTGCCGTGACACGCGTCGCACCGGGTCGCCGGGGGCAGCAGCGAATCGGCCGAATTCGCGCTGGTTTTCGCCGCGGCGTGGCATGTCGTGCACGCGACGCCCAGCTGCTTGACGTGCTTTTGATGGTTGAAGCGCAGCGGCAGCGCTTGCTCCGGAAAGATCACCGGGCTCGGGCCGCCGTCGCCCTCGAAGGCACCAGGCGGCCGCACATCTAGCGGGACAGCGGCGCGCGGGGCAGCGGCGTTGCCCGCGAGCCCCACCGAAGGGGCGGCGGATGCCGCCTTCGTACCCTCGGCGAACGCAGGCTGGCTGCTGCACCAGGCGAGCAGCGCCGAGAGCAGGCCGAACAACAGCAATAGATCGGTGCGACTCCGATTCATTTGAGCACCGTGAGGTCGAGCGTGACCAGAGCGCGGAAGCGATGCCCGACCAATTGGTTCATGTCGTGCTCGAGCTCGACACCAAAGCGCGAGCGGGTGAAAAACGTGGGTCCCGGTGTGACGCCTGCTCCGAGCACGTAGCCGAAGCTGGTGGCGTCTCGATCGGGCCGAAGCGCATCGGACCAATCCCAGAGCGAAAGCACGCACAAGCCATCGAAGCGCGTGCTGAAACGCTGCTTCCCGCTCAAATCGGCGCCGTAGCGGTGCCCGCGCTCCCCGCCCTCACCGGCACCATGAAGCTCGACGCTGCCGCGTCCGTAGTCGTAGCGCGCGCCGGCGTCGATCAGGACGTCGATCATGCGATGACGCGACCCGGTGTCGAGATCGGTCGCGAAAGTGTCGGGATCGCCTTCGGTTTCGAACCAGCGGGCGCCCCCCGAAAATGTCGTCTGCCAGTTCCTGGAGAAACGCAGCTCGGCATGTCCGAGCGCGCTGCTCGACGGGAAGTGAGAGAACCAGTTGAAAATCGAATCTCCATCGAAAGTCGGCGTGTAGCTCTCGAAGCTACCGCCCAGCGTCAAGCCGGAGGTGACGTAGGCGTCCGCGTTCACGCCGTACTCGCTGAAGAGCTGATTGTAGAAGTCGTAGACGACTTCTCCGGCGATAACGCCCACCTTGGGCGAGTCCGCGCGGAGCGAGTAGCCCAAGCGTTCGCTCGAGGTGCGGTCGCCCGACAGGTAGTAGAGCCCACCACCGGCGTCCGCGAACGGCGACACGTTCACTTCGTCGCGATTGATCACCTTCCGGTAGCTCAGGCGCGAGTGCAAAAAGCCAAAGCCAGACGCCTCGACCGCGAGCCCGGCCGCCGGAGCCAACGCCGATTCGTCGAGGAACATCGGGTAGTAGCTGGCGTCGTAGTCCTCGCGATCGCCGCGATAGACGCCCTGAGACTCGAAGCGCCGTGTGCCGAAATAGGGCAACCCGCCGCCGCGCTGCTCGTAGCCCGCGTACCCCTCGAACACGAGCCCCACCGGCGTGCTCAGCGAAACCAGCCCACCGTCGAAAGACCAGAACCCCAGCGTGTCGAACACGTATTGGCGACCGAGGCGAAAGCCGAGGTAGCCGTTGAAGTAGCGTTCACCCTCGAGGTACGCGTACATCAAGTCGAGGGGCGCCTCTTCCAGGCCGGGCACGTAGTGCGCGCTGCCCAGCTGGCGCTCCCCCGAGCTTTGACCGAAGTCGGCGTCGAGCCGCATCCGTGATTGGAAGCTGAGTCGAGGCCCGCGCGGATCGGCCTCCCCGTTGATGTTCCATACCGCGAGCCCGAGCGTCTGCGTGTAACGCCGCACGCGTACGAGCGGCTGACCCCACGGGCTCTGGAACGTGTAGTACTGGGCGTCGATCGAAGCGTCGACCTCGGCCTCGTAAGCGCGCGCGCTCGCCGACTCGAGCAGGCAGACGAGCGTCAGCCCGATCCAGCCCAGGGTTCTGGCGCGCTCAACCATGAAATCGCGCGCCAAACTAACACACGACCGCTAGCCGTTGGGGCTGCCCAATGTTGGCAGCCCCTGTCGGTCAGCGGCCTAGAGCTTCGGCGCGGTTGACGATGCGCGGGGTCAGGAAGATGACGAGCTCGCCGCGGCTATCGCTCGCCCTGCGACGCTGGAACAGCAAGCCGATCAACGGAATGTCGCCGAAGAAGGGCACCTGATCCAGGTTGCGGCCCGTGTTGCGCGTGAAAATACCGCCGATCACCGCGGTGTGGCCGTCGAGCACGAGCAGGTCGGTCTCGGCCTCACGCTTGAGGATCGTTGGGTCGCCGCGAGCGGACGTTTGGTTGAAGTCCGGCTCGTCGCGGTTGATCTTGACGTGCATCGAGACGCTGCCGTCGGCCGTGACGTGCGGCTTGACCAGGAGCTGCAGCTTGGCTTCTTGGAACGTGGTCTGCACGCCTTGCGCGCTGACCTGCGAGAACGGGATCAACGTGCCTTGCGAGATGCGCGCCTCGCGGTTGTCGAGCGTGAGGATACGCGGGCTCGAGAGGATGCGCAGCATACCGCTCGACTCGGCCGCCGACAGGCGCACCGCCAAGTTGATGGTGTTGTCGATCGAGCCGAAGGTCAGGCCGAGCGCACCACCTTGCCCAGTACCGACCGCCGCCGGCAGGTTGACGGCGAAGTTGGGGTTGGCCACGGTGTTGGTGAAGGGGCTCAAGCCTGCGGTAGGCGTCTGGCCGTCGCTGGCACCGCCCGCCACGCCGACCGAGTTCGGAAACGCCAGGCCCGTCGGGTTGCCGGTCGCGGCCGAAAAGGTCGCGTCGCCACCCCATTGGATGCCGACGTCGCGAATGTAGCGGCTGGTGGCTTCCACGATGCGAGCTTCCACCAGCACCTGAGGCGTCTGCGTATCGAGCGAGCGCGTGAGCTCCTCGATTTGATTCAGGTTGCCCGCGATGTCGCGCACGATCATCACGTTGGTGCGATCGTCCACGGCTATCGAGCCTCGCTCGGAGAGCAGCGGCTTGGCTCGATCCATGAGCTCTTGCGCTTGCGCGTAGCTCACCGGAATCAGCCGCGTCTCGATCGGCGCCAGCTTGACCTCCTGTTGGCGGCGCGCGATCTGCATCTCGCGCTCCTTCTCCAGGTCGGCCAGCGGCGCGACGCGGATCATGTTCGCCTGGCGCACCATGCCGAGGCTCTTGGACTGGAGCACGATGTCGAGCGCCTGGTCCCAAGGCACGTTGCGCATGCGGATGGTGACCGAGCCCGTGACGTTGTCCGCGGTCACGATGTTGACCTGGCCGACGTCGGCCAGCA
>JBEHXA010000293.1:0-9145 GCA_048498935.1 Myxococcota bacterium | reverse complement strand
CGATCTCTTCGATCAATCGCGTGGCCGACTGCGCGTCGACGCCGCGCGGACCATCCTGATCGTCGGGGCCGAGGCGCACGCCGGGTTCATGCCGTGGCGCGACTGGGACATTTTGGACGGCACGCGCGACGCCAAGCCGTCACCCGAGGACTGGGAGCGCGCCTCGCGCCACCGCGGCTGGAGCATCATTTTCGGAGACGGCGCGGGTGCCGTGGTCGTCGAAAAGAGCACGGACGGCGCCGGCGTGATCGCGACCGATCTGCACACGGATGGGCGCAACGCGGACCTGCTGTGCGTGCCGGGCGGCTTCAAGGGCCGGCCGTGGCCGTCGACAGTCGAAGAGAGCGGCGAGTCGTGGCTCGTCAAGATGGAGGGGCGTGAGGTCTTCAAATTCGCCGTGACGCGCCTGCCGCGGTCGGTGAAGGCCGTCTGTGACAAGGCCCGCGTCGCGGTCGAAGACATCGACTGGTTCGTGGCCCACCAGGCCAACCAGCGCATCAACGAGGCGGTCGCCGAAAAGCTGAAGCTGCCGCTCGAAAAGTTTCCGGGCAATATCGACCGCTTCGGCAACACCTCGGCCGCGACGATTCCGATCTTGCTCGACGAGATGCGCCGCGACGGTCGCCTCAAGGAAGGCCAGCTGATCTGCTTGATGGGGCTCGGCGCCGGCTTCCACTGGGGCAGCCTGCTGGTGCGCGTCTAGCGCGTAGTTCACGCCGGTGCGCTACGGCCCGATCGGGGCGAGCGATACCACGGCGTCGTCGATGTAAATGCTCGAAACCGCTGGCGGCGAGAACGGCGCGGCGCCGTTGCCGATCACCCAATACAGGGGCTGACCTTGAGGCGGCACGACCTCGTTATCGAGCGCAAGGATCTGCTCGCCGTCGAGCCACAGCGTGAGTCGGCTGGGCTCGCCCTGCTTGGCGTACAAATAGGCTTCCATCTGGAACCATTCAGCGACCGGAATGGTGGGGGCCGAAGGGATGTCGACGTTGGCGTTCGTGGCATGGCGGAAGAGCGTCAAAGTGAGCTGATTCGTGCCCTTGCGGATCAAATCGACGCTCCAAAGGTCGATGCTCTCGGCTCGCTCTTGAACTGCCCGAAACAGGAAGAACGACCACCAGCGCGTCGGCGTGCGGTCTTCAGCGATATAGAACCACGCGCTGTAGTAGGCCTCGTCATCCGAGACGCGCCGGTACAGCCGCGAGATTTGATCCGTGCCGCCGCGCGTATCGATGGTCGCTTTCGCGGAGGCCGAGCCCGAATGGTGTTGATCGGTGCTGTACGTCGGTGAGCCGGAGTCGACGTCGCCGTAGTAGCCGCCCGCATCGTCGTCGGGTCCCTCGTTCCATTGCTCGAGCGAGGTGGCGCCTTCGTGATCAGCCGTGAAGGTGACCGAGCTGGGTTCGCCACCCTGACCGGCTTCGCCAGCGGCTCCGCCCGCTAGCTGGTCGCCACCACTACCACCGCTACCACCAGTGCCGGCGACGGCGCCGCTGCCACCGTTGCCGGTGCCGCTACCACCGCCGGTGCCGGCGTCCGTACCAGCCGTCGCGACTGGCGTCGGCTCGCTCCCGCCGTTCGACACGGGTGGGGAGCCGCCCTCGTTGGTGTGCCAGCGCGCGCCGATGACGACATTGGGGTCGCAGGCCAGCGTGCACCAGTGCGCACCCACCAGGGCGAAGCAGAGGCTGGAGCGAAGCGCGCGGTTCAAGGGGCTTCGTCTAAGAATGACGGCCCCTTCACCAACCTTCAACCGCTAGCCGCCAGCCGATGGTCGACTGGCGGTTGCGAGCGCCCATTCTTATCAATCTAGCTTCAGTTTCTTGTACTTGATGCGTGTAGGGCGATCAGCGTCTGCGCCCAGGCGGCGCTTTCGGTCCTCTTCGTACGCCTGGTAGTTGCCCTCGAACCACACCGTCTTGCTCTCACCCTCGAACGCCAAAATGTGCGTGGCGATGCGATCGAGGAACCAGCGATCGTGGCTGATGACCACCGCGCATCCCGGGAAGCCGAGCAGGGCCTCTTCGAGCGCGCGCAGGGTTTCGACGTCGAGGTCGTTGGTGGGCTCGTCGAGAAGGAGCAAGTTGCCGCCCTCCTTGAGGAGCTTGGCGAGGTGCACGCGGTTGCGCTCACCGCCCGAGAGCGAGCCGACCTTCTTCTGCTGATCGCTGCCCTTGAAGCCGAACCAACCGCAGTAAGCGCGCGACGACACCTCACGCTTACCGAGCAGCAGCTTCTCTTCGCCACCCGAGATCGACTGCCACACGTTTTGGTCGCCCACGAGCGCGCCACGCGACTGGTCGACGTAAGCGATCTTGACGGTGTCGCCGACCTTGAGGCTGCCGCCGTCCGGCTTTTCTTCGCCGACCAGCATGCGAAACAGAGTGGTCTTACCAGCGCCGTTCGGCCCGATGATGCCGACGATGCCGCTGCGCGGGAGCCGAAACGTGAGGTCGTCGACCAGCAACTTGTCGCCAAAGGCCTTGCGCAAGTTGCCCGCTTCGATGACCAGATCGCCCAACCTGGGCCCGGGCGGGATACCGATTTCGGTCGGATCGCTCGGCCCCTTGCTCGATTTGTCGACCAGCTCGTCGTAAGCGGCCAGGCGGGCCTTGCTCTTGGCTTGGCGCGCGCGCGGTGAGGCACGCACCCATTCGAGCTCTTGCTTCAGCTTGCGCTGTCGCGCGCTCTCGGCCTTCTCTTCGTGCGCGAGGCGAGCCGACTTCTGCTCGAGCCAGCCCGAGTAGTTACCCTTGAAGGGGTAGCCCTTACCGCGGTCGAGCTCCAAAATCCATTCGGCGACGTCGTCCAAAAAGTAACGATCGTGCGTGACCGCCACCACCGTGCCCGCGTAGTCCTTGAGGAAGAGCTCGAGCCACGCGACCGACTCGGCGTCGAGGTGGTTGGTAGGCTCGTCGAGCAAGAGCATGTCTGGGCGCGACAGCAGGATGCGCGCCAGCGCGACGCGGCGCCGCTCACCACCGGAAAGGTTCTTGATTTCAGCTTCCGGCGGCGGAAGGCGCAGCGCGTCCATCGCCATTTCGACGCGCGAATCCAGGTTCCAGGCGTCGATCGCGTCGATGCGATCTTGCAGCGCTGCTTGTTGCTCCAGCACCTTCGTCATCTCGTCGTCCGACATCGGCTCGCCGAGCTTCATGCTGATGGTCTCGAACTCGGTGACCAGGCCGCGAATGTCCGCGACGGCCTCGTCTACCGCCGACTTCACGGTGACATGGGAGCCCAGGTCCGGCTCTTGCGCGAAGTAGCCGATCTTGGTGCCCGGATGCGGCTTGGCTTCACCGATGAACTCCTTGTCGACACCCGCCATGATCCGCAAGAGCGAGCTCTTGCCGGAGCCGTTGGTGCCGATCACGCCGATTTTGGCGCCTGGGTAGAAGGCGAGCGTGATGTCTTCCAGCACGCGCTTCTCGGGCGGGTGAACGCGCGTGACGTTCTGCATCGTGAAGATGAACTCGGGCATACTTCTGACTTACAAGCCCCGCCGAGCGCCGGCAACGTATCCCGTAGGGCGTCCATTTCTGACGGGTCAAAGTCCTTTTCAGCGCCCAGTTTTGCTGGTCGACTACGCGCATGAGCGAATATCGCGCAAGCGTCGTGTGGCGCTTCGGGGGCGGGGATTTCTTGAAAGGGCAGTACTCACGCGAACACAGCTGGGCCTTCGACGGCGGCGTGACCGTGCCGGCCTCGTCTTCACCGACCGTAGTGCGCGAGCCGTACTCCAACCCCGCCTGCGTCGACCCTGAAGAGGCCTTCGTCGCGTCAATCGCGAGCTGTCACCTGCTGACGTTCGTGTACTTGGCCGGTAAGGCCGGTATTGAGGTGCTGAGCTATGAAGACGACGCCGTCGGAGTGGTGACGAAGAACGAAGCCCGCGTGCCCTGGGTCAGCTCCGTCGTGCTGCGTCCCCGCATCGAGTACACCGCGGCCACTCGCCCCAGCCCCGAGCGTGAAGCCGAGCTCCACCACCAAGCCCACGAGCAGTGCTTCATCGCCAACTCGGTCAAAACCGACATCCGCGTCGAGCCGCGCTAAGCGGTGCGGAGCAGCTCTTCGCGGGGGATGATGTCGCCGGCTACGAAGGCGCGGCGGAGGTGTTCGACGTGGTCGAGGCCAGGGGGGATTTGGGCGACGGCGTAGGCTTCGGTGAGCAGGCGGCGCTCGGCGCGGACAAGGCGGCCGTCGAGGATGGCGGCCGCCGCGAGGACGCGGAGCACGATGCGCCGATCCGCGTCGTCGAGCGCTGCGAGCGCGCGCAGGAAGGCCCGGGTGTCGTCGAGCTCGAGACCCGGTGCGGGGTCGCCCAGGCGCTGGCGAGCAGCGCTGAGCACGGCGATGTGGTTGGGGTGGAGCTCGCGCGTGCGCACCACCGCGCTGCCGACTGCCTGGTGGATCGCCGCTGCCAGCTGCGGTGAAATGGTCGCTTCTTTCTCGAGCACCACCTCGAGCATTTCGAGCGCCGCCGACGGCCCCATCACGCGAATGCGCGCCTCGCGCAGCACCGCCCAGCACACCAGCGCGTTCCAGGCCGCGTTGATCGGGATGGCCGCGAAGGCGAGCAAAAAGCGCGTTGCAAAGCGGCCGAGCGCTCGCTGCAGCAGGGCCTTGAACAGGAAATTGGTGACCGAGATCTTGAGCTTGTAAACGATCGAAGCGAAGACCAGCTGCGCCTTGCTGGCCTCGCGGTGCGGGTCGACCCCGAGCGTGGTTTCAGGCGGATTCGGCAGCTCGAGCGCCGCTCGTGCCAGCGCCAGCGCGACCTGTTCGTTCACGTCCGAACGCAGCTCGAGCCCTGCCACTGCGGCGAGCTTGCGTACGGAGCGCAAGCCATCCCAATACAGGTAGGCGATTTCGAGCACCGCGAACACGACCGCCGCCACCCCGAACACACCCCAGTACTGCGCGCGCTGCGTCAGGGTGGCGTGCTCAGGCATATGCCCCAAATGCGTGTGCGCGTAGAGCTCACCGAGGCCGGTTGCGATTGCGTTCAGCACACCGGCCAGCGCCGCGCGCAGCACGGCCCCGCGAACGACCCGCCGCAGCCCCGCGCGCTCGACCGGGTTGAGCACGTGAATCGGGTCGTCGGCCGAAGCAGCGGCCTCCGCGCCGCCGCGCAAAAAGCTGGTGCCGAGTCGCTCGAGCAAGGGGGGTTGCGGCTTGGCCTGGACCACGCGCTCAGGCTGCTGCGGAGCTGCCTTCGCTGCGAAGGTCAGTCAGGATCGCGTCGACGTTCTTTTTCGCGTCACCGAACAGCATCCGGGTGTTTTCCTTGAAAAACAGCGGATTTTCGACGCCCGCGTAGCCGCTCGCCATGCTGCGCTTCATCACCACCGTGGTCTTGGCGTGCCAGACCTGCAGCACCGGCATGCCGTAGATCGGGCTGGAAGAGTCGTCGAGCGCGCCGGGGTTGACGATGTCGTTGGCGCCGATCACGAGCACCACGTCTGTTTCCGGGAAGTCGTCGTTGATCTCGTCCATCTCGAGCACGATGTCGTACGGCACCTTGGCTTCGGCGAGCAGCACGTTCATGTGCCCCGGCAAGCGGCCCGCCACCGGGTGAATCGCGAACCGCACTTGAGCGCCACGCTTGCGGAGCAGCTCCGCGATCTCGAACAGCGCGTACTGGGCGTGCGCCACCGCCATGCCGTAGCCGGGCACGACCACGATGTGCTTGGCCGAACGGAGCAGCGCCGCCGTGTCGGGCGGTGAGATGCTGGTGACCTCGCCTTCCGGCTCACCCGCTGCGCGTGCCGGCTTGGAGCCTTCATCGGCGCCGAAACCGCCGAAAATCACGCTCAAGAACGAGCGATTCATGGCGCGGCACATGATGTAGCTCAGAATCGCGCCGCTCGAACCGACCAGCGCGCCCGTGATGATCAAGAGGTCGTTGCTGAGCATGAAGCCGGCGGCAGCCGCCGCCCAGCCCGAGTAGCTGTTCAGCATCGAGACGACGACCGGCATGTCGGCGCCGCCGATGGCCATCACCAGGTGCACGCCGATCAGGCCGGCGATACCGGTCATGATCAGGAGCGGCGGCAAGCCTTGATCGGTCGAGACCCCGACGAAGCGCAACGCCAGCACCACGCACACGCCCAGCAGCCCCGCGTTGAGCGCGTGCCTGCCGGGCAGCAATAGCGGCTTGCTGCGCAGGCTACCGCGCAACTTGAGGAAGGCGATGATCGAGCCGGTGAAGGTGAGCGCGCCCACGAACACCCCGACGAAGATCTCGATCTCGTGCAGTAGCTGCTCGGGGGGCGTCGCGAGCGCGTGCCCGCCCAGGTAGCTGGCGATGCCGACCAACACCGCCGCCAAACCGACGAAGCTGTGCAGGACCGCCACCAGCTCCGGCATGCCGGTCATGGCCACGCGAGCCGCGAGCAGTGAGCCAATCCCGGCTCCGACCGCGATCGCGCCAGCCAACAAGCCGAAGCTCGAGACTTGCGACAGCGCCGTGATCGCGATGGCGAGCAGCATACCGGCTACGCCGAAGCCGTTGCCGCGCCGCGCGCTGGTTTGAGCGCTCAGGCCGCCGAGGCTGAGGATGAACAGGACGCCGGCGACCAGGTAGCAAACGGTGACGAGGCTGCTGGGAATCGCCATGACCTACCTCTGAAACATCTTGAGCATGCGCTGCGTGACCAAAAAGCCGCCAGCGATATTGATGGTCGCGATCAGCACCGCCACTGCCGACAAGATCGCGACGGGCGACTCGACGGGCCCGGAGATCTGCAGCATGCCGCCGACCAGGATGATGCCGCTGACGGCGTTGGTGACGCTCATCAGCGGCGTGTGCAGCGCGGGCGTGACGTTCCACACCACTTGCCAGCCGATGAAGCACGAGAGCACGAACACCGTGAGGTGCCCGACGAAGGCTGCGGGTGCGAAGGCGCCGGCCAGCACCAGCGCCACCAAGGCCGCGACGATCACGCCGAGGGACGCCTTGGCATGCTCCTCTTTCTTCGGCGCGGGTGGCGGAATGCTGGGCGCGCGCTCCTTGCGCTCGACCGGCTTGGCCGGCACCGAAGTGGGCGGAGGCGGCCACAGCAGCTCGCCGTCGCGCAGCACGATCGCGCCGCGCACGACCTCGTCGTCGAGGTCGATATGGAAGGCCTTGCCGCCGCCCATGTCGGCGAGCAAGTGCGTCAAGTTCGAGCCGTAGAGTTGGCTGGCAGTCGGGGCCAGACGACTCGGCAAGTCGACGTAACCGATGATCGTGACGCCGTGCTGCTCGATGACCTCACCGGGCCGCGTGAGTGAGCAGTTGCCGCCCGACTCGGCCGCCATGTCGACGATCACCGAGCCCTGGCGCATCGACTTCACCATGTCTTCGGTGATCAATACCGGGGCGGGCTTGCCCGGGATCAGCGCCGTGGTGATGATGATGTCGACTTCTTGAGCTTGCAGGGCGAACAGCGCCATCTCGGCGGCGATGAACTCCTTGCTCATCTGCTTGGCATAGCCACCGGCGCCGCTGCCGTCTTCCTGCAAGGTCACGGTGAGGAAGTCGGCGCCCATGCTCTGGACCTGCTCGCGCACTTCCGCGCGAGTATCGAAGGCTCGCACGATCGCGCCGAGGCCACGCGCCGCGCCGATCGCAGCGAGCCCCGCGACGCCGGCGCCGATCACGAGCACCTTGGCCGGGGGCACCTTGCCCGCCGCCGTCATTTGCCCGGTGAAAAAGCGCCCGTAAAAGCTGGCTGCCTCGATCACCGCGCGGTAGCCGGCGATGTTCGCCATCGAGCTCAAGGCGTCCATCTTTTGGGCGCGGGTGATGCGCGGCACCTGATCGATCGCCAGCACCGTGGCCTTGCGCTTGGCGAGCCGCTCGACGAGCTCGCGATTCTTGGCCGGGTAGATGAAGCTGATCAGCGCGCCGCCCTCGCGCAGCAGGTCCACCTCGTGTAGGTTCTGCTCCGAGTTGTGCTCCGGCGGCTGAACCTTCAGCACCAAGTCGCTTTCCTGCCAGATCTCGGTGGCTGATGCGGCGATGCGAACGCCTTGCGCTTCGTAGTCGGCGTCGCGAAACGCCGCCGCCGCGCCCGCATCACGCTCGACCGCGACTTCGAAGCCGAGCTTTCTGAGGCGCGCCGCGGTCTCGGGGGTCGCCGCCACGCGCCGTTCGCCTCGCCTGACTTCCTTCGGAACGCCTATCTTCATGGGGTTCTCGATCAGCCGCTTGCCGGTTCTTCGAACCGGGCGAGCCTGCCACAGCGGATCCCTCAAGTACAGCGCTGGAAGATTGCGCTATTCGGCGGCGGGGATGGTGGCGCTGACTTCCCTGACCGGCGCGAACTCGACTTCGTCAGCGAGCAACGCGCGTGAACGCCCGGCGTGCTTGGCGCGGTAAAGTGCCGCGTCTGCGGCGCGCATGAGCTCGTCGGCGCGAGCGTTGCCGAGTTGGTCGGTGGCCGCGACGCCGATGCTGATGCTCTGCTTGATGCCGATACCGCCATATTGCGTGGGCGAATCGGCGAGCGAGCGGCACAAGCGCTGAGCGACGCTGAGCCCTGTCTTGGCGTCGCACTCTGGCAAGACGGCGATGAATTCTTCCCCGCCCATGCGACCGACTGAGTCGTAGGCGCGCACCCCCGCGTTCATGCGACGCGCGGTCTCGCGCAGCACGGCGTCACCCGCGGGGTGACCATGCGTGTCGTTGATCGCCTTGAAGTGGTCGAGATCGCCCATCAAGACCGCGACGGGTGAGCCACGGCGCGCAGCGCGCACCAGCTCTTTGTTCAGCTGTTCCAGCACGGCGCCGCGATTCAGCAGCCCGGTGAGCGAGTCGTGCATGGCCTCGAAGCGAAGGCTCTCCCTCGCGCGCACCAGCTGCTCTTGCAGCTCGATCACGCGACGCCCGGCGCGGAGCCGCACCTTGAGCTCCAGCGGGTTGCACGGCTTGACCAGGTAGTCGTCGGCGCCGGCGTCGAGACCGGCGATGATGTCGCTCTTATCGTCCTTGGCGGTGAGCAGCACGATGTAAACGTACGGCTCTTGAGGGCCGCTGCGGATCGCCTTGCACACCTCGATGCCGTCCTTCTTCGGCATCACCCAGTCGACCACCAAGAGCCGCAGCTCCGGATCATCCTTGAGAGTGTGGAGCGCTGATCCGCAGTCGCGTGCGAGC
>JBEHXA010000292.1:0-9147 GCA_048498935.1 Myxococcota bacterium | reverse complement strand
CCGCCTCCGCCCCCGCCGCGGGAGCGCCGGGGCTACCACGTGCACGATGGCTTCTATCTACGCATCGGCGGTGGTCTCGGGTTGGGACTCGGCTCGGTATCGAGCGACAGCAAGAAGGACAACGACTTCGAGATCGGCGGCGCCGGTGCAGATCTCAATTGCTGGATCGGCGGCACACCGACGCCCGGCGTCGCGATCGGCGGCTTGATCTCGTACCATGGCATTCAAGACGGCAGCGTCGAGGTCGACGGCAACGAGACCGAGCAGTCGCTCAACGCGACGCTCGCAATGCTCGGCTTCTTCGTCGACGTGTTTCCGGATCCACAGCGCGGCCTCCACTTCGGTGGCTCGCTCGGCCTCGCCGGCATGCGCACCAACGGGCACTCCAACGATCTGAAAGAGCCACCGCTCAACGCACCGGACTACGACGGCGGCGGCCTCGGTGTCTCCGCCTGGATCGGCTACATGGGCTTCGTCGGTCCCGAGTGGTCACTCGGCGGCATGCTCCAAATGACCGGCGCTATCACCGGAAAAGAAGAAGACGGCATCAAGCGCCAAGGCTCCGCAGGCGTGCTGAGCTTGTCGCTGACGGCGCTGTATCACTGAGGGCGGGGCGAGGGGGGATGGGCAGGGGGTGAAGGATGCGTGAAGACTACTTGAGCTCGATGAGCGCACCCGAACGACAAGCAAGCAGCACTGATCCCGAGCCTGCCGGAAACAAGCCGATCGGATCTGGGCAAGCGCTGCCGGCGATGAACGACACTTCGCCGCTTGGTGTCACGAGGGCGGCGTCGGCTCCGGCGCGTGCGAGGAGGAGTCGTCCGTCGCCGAGCTGGAGGGCGTCGTCGGGGCCGGGGGCGCGGCGGGCACCGGGGTCGACGGGGAGGCGTTGGGACTCGGTGCCGTCGTGGTGGTAGCGGAGAAGGAGGCCGTCGCCGGTGAAGGCGGAGAGGGTGCCTTCGCGGTCGAGCAGGACGGGGCCGTCGAGGTCGAGGGCGGGGTCCTCGACGGCGGAGCGCACGCGACGCTGGGCGAGGTCGAAGGTGACGAGGCGGTGGCTACCGCTGCGCGCGACGAGCTCGGTGCCTAGTGCGCCGGCCGTGACTGAATTCGAGGGCCCCCCGAGAGCGCCGAGGCGAGTCGGACGGCCCGTTGCGTCGAGCCGCGAGATTAGGCCCGCAGCGGTCACGCACACTTCGCCGACGCTCGTTTCGAGCAAATCCGCGACTGGGCCTGGGGCCTTCTTTTGCCAGCTCAGATCGCCGAAGGCGCTGATCTTGAGCAGCAGGCTGCCGTTGGCGAGCAGCACGCCGCCGTCGCGGGTGCCCAGCGCGCTGCGCGCGGTGAGCTCCGCGTCACCGAGTGGGGTGCGCGTCTGCGCCTGCCCGTTGGCATCGAAGAGCCAGAGCTCGCCTGCCGAGCAAAAAGCGACGTGCCCGCCCGACACCACGACTGCAGCCGAGCTCGCCTCGCTCGGTAGCTTGATCGAAAATACCAACTTGCCCTGGGCGTCGAAGCGCGACGCCCGCGGGCTCGGGTGCAGCACGAAGAAGCCGCCGTCTTCGTGCGTGACCAGGCCGCGACCGATGCCGAGCGCCACGCGCAATCGTCGAGCGACTTGAGGGCTTGCCGAGAGCACGATGCGAGTGCTGCGCGAGCGCCGCGCGTCGCAGCCTTGCATGGCGTACGGCGCTCGCGACGGGCCCACGCTGCTGCGCAGTCCCTCGTGGTCGCGCGCCGCGCGAGCGAACGATGCGTTTCCGAACGAGCCAAAGGCGCCAGCAGCCAGACCGAGCAGCGCGCTCCGTCGTTTCATGGTTCCGCCGAGAGCTCGACCCAGTAGGGCTCCTCACCGGCGGGTGCAACCAACGGGTGAGGCGTCGGCGCCCAGGGGTTCGGGACTAGCGAAAGCTGCACGCAGGGGCGCTGCGCGGAGTCCGGAGCCATGGGGGTGCTGCGCCAGGAACCGACGACGTCGCGCGGTGAGGGCTGCACGTCGCGCGTGCCGGCGCGATGCACGCGCACGGGGACTTCGCGGTCGGAGCCGGCAAGGGGCACTACTTGCAGCACCGCCGCGTGAGCGCGCGCGCGGTCGGGTGCGTCGCTTACCGTAAACCGCACGCGACCCGGCGAGAGCGAACAGAACACGTCGACGTCGCGCATCCATGCCAGCCGTCCACTGCGCTTCTCGCCCGCGGATAGCGTGCTGGCGTCGCGCGCGAAGTCGTTCGGTTCGAGCTCCGCGTCGGGCGCGCTCGCCTTGCCGACGCTCAGCTCGTACTCGTCGGAAATCGACTCGAGCGTCGGTGGCGGCGCGTCTTTCGTGTAGGCCTCGCGGTCCTGCATCAGCCCGAGCACGTAGGGTCCTGGAGCGAGGCGCAGCGCCGGGATCGACAGCCGGCGGTCGGCTCCACCCGGACAGTAGCGACCAAGCGGCTCCTGCGAACCTGCGCCGTAGAGCATCGCGCAGAGCGCCATGCCGGGGAGTGCGCTGACTTCGAGCTGCACCGCGGGGGCGCCCGACACTTCGAAGCGATAAAAGTCGCGGTCGCTGCGCTCCTTGTCGAGGCGCTTGCCGATCACCCCGCGGCTGCTGAACGGGAACGGCACCGCCGTGGCCTCGCTGGCGGCATCGTTGGGCTCGAGCTCGGCACCGGCGAACGTGGGTGGCGCCATCCAGCGCTGCAGCGTGCGCATGCCGACTGCGCCGGCGGCGACGATGAGCACGGCCAGCACGGCCCACAGCGCGCGCCCGCGCCGCCGGAGCTTGCGCTCGTAGCGCTCCACCTCGTCGCGCGTGGCGGCCTCTTCATCGGCACCGTCGACCACGTGGCGCAGGTGAGAGGAGTCGAGCAAGCGCTCGACGTCTTCGTGACGACCGCTGCTGTCGAGCTCGCGGATTAGCGCCTGTTGCAGGTCCGTGACGGTGCGCACGCGCTTGCGTGGATCCTTTTCGAGCGCGGCCAGCACCAGCTGGCTCACGCTGAGCGGAATTCGCAGATCGGGGAAGCGGCGGCTCGGGCTCTCCGGGAGCTCCGTGAGGTGTTTGCTGAGGACGCCCATCGGCGTCTGCGCATCGAAAACGACTGCTCCGGTCAGGCACGCGTAGGTGAGGGCGCCCAGCGCGTAGACGTCGCTTTCCGGCCCGACGTCGTCACCGCGGATCTGCTCCGGGGACATGTAGTAGGGCGTGCCCACGATCGCGCCGCGCGTGGTGACCTCGGCGAGCTCTCCGGCTTCACGCAGCTTGGCGAGCCCGAAATCGAGGACTTTGATGACGTCCTGCTGCTCGCCGTCTTGCATGACGATGATGTTTTCCGGCTTGAGGTCGCGGTGCACCATGCCGATTTGGTGCGCTTCGCTGAGGGAGCTGCAGGCTTGGATCACAATCTTCAGCGTGCGTTCGACGCCGAGCGGTCCGACCCTGCGGATCAGATGGCCGAGATCTTCGCCCTTCAGGTACTCCATGGCCAGGTAAACGAGCCCATCGGAGACGCCGAAATCGAAGACCTGTACGGTGTTGGGGTGGGACAGGCGGCTCATCAGCTGCGCTTCGCGCTTGAAGCGCGCCACCTGTGTGCCGTCGCGCGTGAGCTCGCCGGTTAAGAGCTTGAGCGCCATCAACTTGCCGATGCGCGCGTGCTCGACACGGTACACGACGCCCATACCGCCGCGACCGATCGGCTCCTTGATGCGGTAGCGCTCGGCAACCACTACGCCGATTAGCGGATCGGCCAGCTCACGCAGATCGGTCGCGCGCTCCTGCAGCGCGGGCGGAGGGGGCCGGGTCGAGGTCGGCGCGGGCGGTCGGCGTGTGGAGGCGACGCCGAGCGAATGCTGCGACATCGGCATCGACACGGGCGGCGACGAGATCGTGAGCGTGGTCGCGTTGAAGCTCTGGCCCAAGGACAAGCCACACTGATTGCAGAAACGCGCCGTAAATGGGTTTTCCGCGCCGCAGCTCACGCAGCCCTGCACGGCAGCTGGAGCGATGGGCGGCAAGCTCACGGCGCCCCAGCCACCACCAGCTCGGCCCGCATTTCGGGGATGCGTTGACCCGTGCGTGGCCCGTCGACGAAGCGCGTGAGCTTGCCGAATGCTTTCAGTTCCCGCCCCTTGTCCAGCTGCGTTTCGACGCCGTAGATCACCTTGGCGAGGCACGGCGACTTGCGGCAACCGTCTTTCACGTCGACGAGCAGGACGCTGGTGTAGCCGTCGTGACGCAAGTCGAACAGCTGTCCGGAGATGGCCAGGTTTTTTCCGACCGAGCCTTCGAGCGCGCGCATCGCGTCGGGATAGGTGACCTGCGCCTGAGCGCGCGCCAGCGCCGCGTCGCGCTCGAGGTTGTCGCTGCGCCGAACCTTGATCGGCACGAGGCGGGGGGCGTGATCTTTCAGCGTGGCGCGGACGACGAGCTGATTATCGCCGAGGTTGAGCGGCTGCTTGCTCACGAACCGGCCCTCGGGATCGAGCACCACGGTGCTGCTGCCGACCTTGAGGACGGAGCCGGGCGCGGTGCGACCTGCGATCACCACGTCCTTGGTGCCCACCGTGATGGAGGCACCAGGGGCGTCGACGACCAGGGGCGTGATGCCGATGCGGATCGCGACAGTGCCGGTTTGGGGCGCAGCCGAGCCAGTGGTCGCGCGATACGGCACGGAGCGCTCGAGCGATTTTACCGACGCCTCGGCGCCAGTGACCTCGGCTGCGACGTCGTAGTCGATGCGCGCGACTCCCGAGGCGTCGGGGGTGACGGGCTTACCGTCGACCTCGAGCTTGGTGCCCGAAAGCGCGCTGGCGAGCACCGAGACCTTCGGCGCATCCTCTGCAAGAGCATCGGTGCTACCGCGCACGCGAAACTCGATCGGGATCGAGAGCGCGATCTCTTCGCGGCTCCGCCCGGGGCGCTCGAGCACGAGCACGATTGGATTTTCGCCGACCTGAAGCGGCTTGAGGAGCGGTAGCTTGGCTTTGCCGGCGCGGAACTCGACGGGCGAAGTGTCGATCCACGTCTTGGTGCCGTCGGGGCACTCAGCGCAAGCCAGGTCGAGCACCTCGACGCCGCGGCTGTCGAGGCCGGCTTGCGCCGTGACACTGCCGCGCCCGCGGAGCATGAAGAACGCGAGTGCAGCCATCACGAGCAACACGGCCGACGCCATGATGGCCATGGCCGCGCCGAACGAGATGCGGGCCGGCGGCGGCGCCGGGCGTGGCCGCAGCTCGCTTTCGACGGCAGAGGGGAATGGCGGTTGCGGCGGCGGAGGAGGGGCCATCACCGGCGCGGGCGCAGGCTTGACCTGACCTGGATTCAGCGGCGCGATGCCGGGGCGCGCGACGCCGAGCACGGTGCGCTTGTCCGACGCGAGGCGCGGCGCGCTGGCGAGGACGGCGGCGGACTCGTCAACCGGTGGTGCCGGAGGAGGAGAAGGGAACGTGGGGGTGGGGGGCGCGATGCCGAGCATGGTCCCCGCGAAGGCGCGCTGTGGCGCTGCCGGGGCCGGGGGTGCATCGCTGGTCGACGACGGGCCGAGCGGCATGGTGCTGCCGAGAGCGCTCGGGCCGGCGAGCGGTGTGGTGCTGCCGAGGGGGGGAGCGGCGGCGGCTGCGCTCGGAGGCTGCGGCATCGGCGGTGCGATGCCGAGCATCGTGCCGCGCAAGTTGAGCGGAGCCGTGGCCGGAGGGCGTTCGGCGGCGGGCGCCGGGGGCGGCGAAGGTGCCGGCGGAGGCGCCGAGCTCGCCGTGCGCTCGGTGAACGGGGATGGAACCGAGGCGAGCGTGGCCCCGAGGGGGGTGGGCGGCTCGGGATTCATCAAGACGGTGCCGCCCAGGCCAATCTCGGCGGGGGCTAGCGGCAAGCCGCAAGCGCTGCAGGCCGCCTGCTGATTGAGGTTCTGCGTGCCGCATCGGCCGCACTGCTTCATGGCGCCGAGGACTATAGCCGTTTCTGGCCCGAGTCACGGGCCTTGCGGGGCCGGCCGGCGCCGGGAGGGTGGGGGCGGCGCCCGCAGTTTTTGGCCGGGCTCGCGTTTTTGACCTAAGGGGGTAAGACCGCACCCAGAATGCTGGCCAAGCGCATCATCCCCTGCCTCGACGTCCGCGGTGGCCGCGTCGTCAAAGGTGTCAACTTCGTCGATATTCGCGACGCCGGAGATCCGGTCGAGTGCGCCCGCCGCTACGACGCGGAGGGTGCCGACGAGATCACCTTCCTCGACATCACCGCTTCGCACGAGGAGCGACCGGCCATCCTCGATATCGTCGAGAAAACGGCGCGGGTGGTGTTTGCGCCCCTGACCGTCGGTGGCGGCGTGCGGCAGCCGTCAGACGTGCGCAGGCTCCTGGAGGCCGGAGCCGACAAGGTGAGCGTGAACAGCGCGGCTGTGGCTCGCCCCGAGTTGATCCAAGAGGTCGCGGAGGGGTGGGGCCGGCAAGTGCTGGTGCTGGCCATCGACGCCAAGCACAACGCCGAAGGCGACTACTTCGAAGTCTTCACCCACGGCGGGCGCCGAGGCACCGGCATCAATGCGGTGGAGTGGGCGCGTCGCGGTGCCGAGCTGGGCGCCGGCGAGATTTTGCTCACGAGCATGGATCGCGACGGCACTCGTCGCGGCTACGACCTGCCGCTGCTGAGAGCGGTGGCGGACGCAGTGCCGATCCCGGTCATCGCTTCAGGTGGTGTGGGCGAGCTCGGCCATTTGCGCGAAGGGCTGTGCGAGGGACACGCCGACGCGGCGCTCGCGGCCTCGATTTTTCATGACGGTCAGCACACCGTCGGTGAAGCCAAGAAGTACCTACGTCAGCACGGCGTGCTCGTGCGTGGAGGCGATGCGTGACTGTCTCTTTGCTCGAGATTTTGGCGGCGGCGCGGACGCACGCGGCTCCTTTGGCGGCCGAGAGCGCCGGTTACCTGATGCTGGGCGTCGCCGACCATCTGGCGCTCGCGCCGCGCGGGGTGATCGCCGACGAGATCGAGCTTTCGCCCGATGGCAGCGTGCGTTTGCGTGCTCATCGCGCCGGCGCGAATGGGGCGAGTCCCGAGGTCGCGGTCAGGCGACTGCTCGGGCGCACGCTCGAAGTGGCGAGCGCGGCTGGACCGGCGCTGCGCCGCGCCGCCGAGCGGTGCGACGAGGCCGGGCTTCCCGGTTTGGTGCGCGAGCTGGAGACGGCGCTCATTCCGGTCAATCGCTCCGCTGCCAAGCGTGCGCTCACGCGCTTGCATCGTGAGACCCAGCGCGCCCGCGATGCCGGCAAGCTCGAGGCGCAGCTGCAACATGAGGCAGCCGTCCAGGCGACGCCCGCACCGGTCGCCGACGCCATGGCATTCAGCACGGAATTTCCGGAAACCGCGCCCCCAGCACCGGTGCTGCCGTCGGTGGCCCCAGCCGTAGCGGTCGTCGCGGCAGAGCCCCCTGCGGCTGCGGTGCCGGTTACCGCGCGGGTGTCCGTGGAGGTCCCGGCGGCGGCGGTTGCGGCGCCCGTGCCGGCGGCGTTCTTGTCGCCTCCACCCCTTCCCACCACCCGCGCCGTCAACGAGACGCTCACCAAGCCCGAGCCCGTCGTGGTGCGGGCGCGCGAGCGCGGTTCGTCGACTCCCCGTCTCGGGACGGTGGTCACCGCGCAATCGCTACCGGGAGAAGAGGGCGAGCTCACCGAGCGTGCTCCCTCCGTGGCGCTCGAGGCGGAAGAGCTGGCGATCGACGTGGTCGTCGATGTCGAGCCCGTGATCGAACCGAGCGAGCTCGCGCTCGCGCCTCAACCGTTGGTCGATCCCGAGCCCTCGCGCATTCCGGACGTGCTGAGCGCGATGCTCGCCTTGCATGTCGGGATCGAGGCGGATGAGGCTCCGACTCGTTTGCGCGGCGTAGTGACCGAGCCGATCGCCGAGCCGCAGCCGCAGCCGCAGCCTGTGGCGGTGCCGGTGCAGGAGCTGTGCGAGCCTGCAGTGCACGAGGCGCTGACCTGGAACCCCGGTGCGGTCGCGGAGCGCGTGCCCGAGGCTGCGCCTCAGCTCCACGTGATCGAGCCAGAGCTTCCGCTCGAACCGTACGCTCCGGCCGTGCTTCCGGCTCGCATCAGCGACGTCTCCGAGCTGCTCGACAGCTTCCACGTCTCGGGCGCGAGCGAAGAGCGCGAGCTGCGCGGCGCACTGAAGGAAATGGCCGGCCTCGAGCTCACGCCGCTCGCCTTTCCGCTCGTTGAAGAACGCTGAGCTTTCGCGCTCGGCTCCGATGTGAAAGTATCGGTCGCCATGCACGCTCAGAATCTGGCGGTCGTGAAGGGTTTGGTCAGCGTCGCGTGGGCGGACGGCCGCGTGACCAGCGAGGAGACCCAGGTGCTGGACGCGCTGCTCGAGGCCTTTCAGGCCATGCCGAGCGAGGTGCACGAGCTGCGTAAGTTTGCGGCGACGCCGCGCAGCCTGGCGGACGTGCCCGTGCATGAGCTGGGCTTTGCGGCGCGGCGTCAGCTGCTCCATCACGCGGTGCTGGTCAGCTACGTCGACGGCAAGCAAGACGACAAGGAGCGAGCCATGCTCGAAAAGCTCGTGGAGCTGCTCGAGATCCCGCCGCTCGAGGCGCGCGACTTGATGCGCGCGTCCGAAACGCACGCCAAGTCACTGCTCACGCTGCTGTGAGGGCGCTCACCTGCGCGTCGCTTCAGGCGCGCGTGGTGATCAGCGATTTGAGCCGATCGATCTCTTTCAAGAGCGCGATGGGGCTGAACGGCTTCGTGTAGTACGCGGTCGCGCCGGCAGCCGTGGCGCGCGCGCGTGACTCGTCGTCATCCATAGCGCTGATGATCACGACCGGCACGAGGCGTGTGCCCGGATCCGAGCGCAGGCGCTGGCAAACGTCGAACCCGTCGTATTGGCCCGGCAGGTTCAGATCCAGCAGCACGATGTCGGGCGGATCGGTCATCGCGACATCGATCGCCTTCGCTCCCGAGCTCACCGCGGTGACCTGGTAGCCGCGAGCCTGCACCAAGGCTTCGATCATCCTACGAATCGAGTCTTGGTCTTCGACGACGAGAATCCGCATTCGGCTGTCATACTACCCAGACTGGCCGCCCCTTGACCAGCTCCGCCGTTTTAGCGAGGTAGCAGCGTGGACAGCTCTGCTTGGCGTCGCGTTGGCGATTGGGGCCGACCTCTAC
>JBEHXA010000291.1:0-9181 GCA_048498935.1 Myxococcota bacterium | reverse complement strand
TCACCTGGATGTTCGAAATCTCCTGATGAAACCCATGCTGCGCCTGCGCTTGCTCGGGGACGACTTCGAAGAGCGCGTGCGCACGCTCGAACGTCGCTATGTCACGCTGGGTGGTGATCCCTTCGGCTTCGATCCCGAAACGGCTCGTCAAGCCGCCATGGTGGTGGCGGTCTTTCACCGCCTCTATTTTCGGACCGAGGTATTCGGTATCGAGCACGTGCCGCCCGGGCGCGCGCTGCTCATCGCCAATCATTCGGGACAAATCCCGATCGACGCCGCCATCATCGGCTCGGCCATGTTCTACGACGCGCGCCCACCGCGCGTGACGCGCGCCATGGTCGAAAAGTGGACCGCGACCCTGCCGTTCGTCTCCGCGTTTTTCAGCCGCGTAGGGCAGGTGGTCGGCTTGCAAGAGAACGCGGTGCGCCTGCTCGAGATGGGTGAGCTGGTGCTCGCATTTCCGGAAGGCATGCGCGCCATCTCCAAGCCGTTCGCCCAGCGCTATCAGCTCGAGCCGTTCGGGCACGGCTTCATGCGCCTGGCCATGCGCACGCAAACACCGATCGTGCCAGTAGCGGTGGTGGGCGCCGAGGAGCAGTACCTGAGCTTCGGCAACATCGAGTGGGCGGCGCGCGCGCTCGGCTTGCCGGCTTTTCCGCTGGTTCCGCAGCTCTTGCTGCCGGGCGGGGCGATGCCGCTGCCGACCAAGTACCGCCTGCACTTCGGCGAGCCGATGCGCTTTTATGGCGACCCGGACGACGACGACAGCGTGATCGGCGACAAGGTGTGGCTGGTGCAGCAGACCATCAACGACCTGCTCCGTCGCGGGCTCCGCGAGCGGCGCGGAGTGTTCTTGTGAGCCAGTTTTCGATCGATCTCACGGATAACGAGCTCGGGCCGGTGGTGGTCACGGGCATTTGCGGTCGCCTCGGTCGCGACCTGTCGCGCGTTTTGCACCGCCAGCGCAAGGTGATCGGTGTGGATCGGCGCGCGTTCGTCGACCCGCCGGGCGACGTCGAGCATCATCAGCTCGATATCCGCAGCCACCGCGCGCGCGACATCTTTCGGCACGGTGTGAGCGCGGTCGTGCACCTGGGCGTGATGCACGACCCGCACGAAAGCTCGGTCGAGCACCACGACTTCAACGTCGTCGGCCTGCAGAAGGTGCTCGAGTACGTCGACACCTACAGGATCCCGAAGCTGGTGCTGCTCTCGAGCGCCAACGTGTACGGGCCGCGCCCCGATAACCCCCAGCTCATCCGCGAAGACGCGCCCTTGCTCGGCGCCGGCCCGTTCAGCGATATCCGCGATCTGGTCGAGCTCGATATGCTGGTTTCGGCCTTTTTCTGGCGTCACCCCGCGACCGAGACCGTGATTTTGCGGCCCGCACACATCTTGGGCACGGTCAAAAACGCGCCCAGCAACTACCTGCGGCTGGACGTCGTGCCGACGCTACTCGGCTTCGATCCGATGATGCAGGTGGTGCACCAACGCGACGTGCTGCGCGCTATCGAGCTGGCTCTTGCTCCCGGTGTGCGCGGCACCTTCAACATCGGCGGCCCGGAGCCGGTGGCGCTCTCGAAAGCGATCGCGATCTTGCGTCGCCGCTTCGTTTCGGTGCCGCACACGTTGGCCAAGGCCGCCGTGAAAAACCTGTTTCGTTTTCGGCTCACCAGCTTTCCCGCGCCGGAGCTCGATTTCATCCGTTACGTGTGCATGGTCGACGATCAAAAAGCGCGAAGCGAGCTCGGCTACCTACCTGAGCACGGCATCGAAGCGACGCTGCGCGCGGTCGACGAGGAGCGTTGGCTGTCGTGAGCACGAAAAAGGCGACTCGCTTAGCGCGCTGGTTGGCGCCAGCCCTGGCGCTCGCGCTGTGCGGCTGTCCTGCCGTGGTGAGCGATCCGCCGCCGCCACCCGCCAAGGCCGAGATCGTGGCAGCGCCGCCCCGCGCCCTGGGGGCGCTCGCGGCCGGCACGGACGCCGCGCCGCGCCCTGACGTCACTTCCGGCGCGATGATTCCGGGGCTGCCCGAGATCCCGGAGCCCGGCGCGGGCTCGCTGCCCGAAGCAGGGCCAGGCCCCACCGCGAGCCCCCCTCCCGCCGCGGCCGATGCAGGAGTGCCCCTATGACTTCGCGAAGCTACCTCTTGCTGTGCGCTTGGCTCGCTTGCGGCGTGGGCTGTGGAGGCAACACCACGCGCCCGACGGGCCTTCCGGCACCCGAATACCAGGAGCCGCAAGTGTCGCCCTGGCCCCCCGCCTCGGCCAGCCCCGCGCCTCCCGCTGTCGAAGAGAAGGCCGAGTCTGTGCCTCCAGACGCGGCGCCCGCCCCCCCGGAAGGCACGGGCGGAAGTGGTGCTACGCTCCCCCCAGGCACCCCGTGAGCTCCGTTCGAGACCAAGCCATTCGCGCCCGCGCCGTCAAGAAGGCCCTGGCGCTCGCGCCCCGTAAGCAAAAGGACCAGGCCCTCCTCGAGGTAGCCGCGCGCTTGCGCGCCGCCGTCTCGGCGATCGGCGACGCCAACGCGCGCGACCTCGACGCGGGCGCGGCTGCCGGCCTCGCGCCGGCCATGCTGGATCGCCTGCGTATGGACGCCAAGGTCGTCGAAGCGACGGCGAGCGCCGTCGAGCACATCGTCACCCTGCCAGATCCGGTCGGCAGCCGCGGCCCGATGCAGCGCCTCCCGAGCGGCTTGCTCGCTGGGAAAGAGCGCTTGCCGCTGGGCGTGATCGGCATCGTGTACGAGTCGCGCCCCAACGTGACGGTCGACGCGGCCGTGCTGTGCATCAAGTCAGGCAATGCGGTGCTGCTCCGCGGCGGTAAGGAGGCGGCGCACACCAACGCGGTGCTCGGTCGCATCCTACAAGAGTCGCTGGAGGCCGCGCACCTGCCGGCCGATACCGTGCAGATCATCCCGCCCGGCGACCGCGAAAGCGTGCGCGAGCTGGTCACGCTCACCGGCCTCGTCGACCTGGCCATCCCGCGCGGTGGTGAGGGTCTGGTGCGCTTCGTGGGCGAAAATGCCCGGGTTCCGGTGGCCTTGCACTACAAGGGCGTCTGTCATCTGTTTCTGGATGCAGATGCCGAGGTGGAGCGCTCGGCGGCCATCGCGGTCAACGCCAAGGCGCCCAAGCCCAGCGCCTGCAACTCGCTCGAATGCCTGCTCGTGCATCAAGCGGCGGCCGAACGGGTACTGCCGGGTGTGGCGCGTCGGCTGCTCGAGGCCGGGGTGGAGCTGCGCGGCTGTCCGCGCACCGTCGCGCTCGTGCCGCAGGCCAAGCCGGCAGTCGACGACGATTTCGGCCAGGAGTTCTTGGCGAAGATCTTGGCGATCAAGGTCGTCGACGATTTGGACGCCGCCATCGCGCACATCGAGCGCTACGGCTCCAATCACACCGAGGCCATCGTCACGCAATCGTTCGACAACGCGCAGCGCTTCGTGCGCGAATTGGACGCCAGCTGCGTCATCGTCAACGCCTCCACGCGCTTCAACGACGGTGGCGAGCTCGGGCTCGGCGCCGAAATGGGTATCTCGACCTCCAAGCTCCACGCTTACGGTCCGATGGGGCTCGAGAGTCTCACGACCGAAAAATGGGTCGTTTTCGGGGATGGCCAGGTGCGAGGCTGAAGCCGCACCGGCCGGTGTGATCGCGTAAACCATGAAGAAAAAGCTCAAAGCTCTCAAAAAGCCCGTCCGCGCCGTCACGAAGCCGACCTCGCTGCGTGCGCCCACCAAGATCACCAGGGACACCGGAGACGCCCAGCGCATGGCGCTGGCTGCTGCGGCCGCGGCGCTCGACAAGAAGGCGATGGGGGTCGAAATCATCGATGTCGCCGGCAAGGTCGACTACGCCGATTACCTCGTGCTCATGACGGGTCACGCCGACCGACATGTGGCCGCGATCGCCGACGCCGTGGACGAAGCCCTGAGCAAGCAGGGCTACCACGCCATTTCGATCGAAGGCCTACCGCGCGGGCAATGGGTGCTCATCGACTTCGTCGACATCGTGGTGCACGTCTTCTTGGCTGAGGCGCGAGCGCTCTACGACATCGACGGCTTGTGGATGGACGCCAAGCGCGTGCGCGTTCCCGGGCAGGTGTGAAGGTCCTCGTCGTCGCGGCGGGCCGCCTGAAGGAGCGCGAGTGGCGCGCGCTCGCCGACGACTACCTGGGCCGCATCCGCCGCTACGTGAAGTGCGACGAAATCGAGGTCAAATCGGCCAAAGATCTGGCCGGCGCGCTGCCGAGCGATGCGCTCGTCGTGGCGCTCGAAGTCGAAGGCGACGCCGTCACCAGCACCGAGCTCTCCAAGCGGCTCGAGCGCTGGAGCAGTACCGGCAAAGGCGTCGTCGCGTTCGTGATCGGCGACGCCGACGGCATCCCCAAAGATCTTTCGCGCAGCGCCACCGCGCGCCTCAGCCTCTCCAAGCTCACGCTCCCGCACCGCCTGGCGCGCGTCTTCCTGCTGGAGCAAATCTACCGCTCGCTCAGCATCCTGCGCGGCGAACCCTACGCCCGCGAATAAAGGCGGCCCCATCGCCCCGCGGCAACCAGCCTGACGCCGGCGCGCAGCCGCTTCAGACCTTCCGAGCGCATCTCCCAAAACTGGGCCACATCTCCCAAAACTAAGCCACTCCTGGCCTAGTTTTGGGAGATCTCGTCCGCAGTTCCCAACGGGCGTTCCTGAATCGTCCCTCCGTTCACTCACCCCCGACTCAAGCGTCGGCTTTGTCGGCGCGCTCTTTGGAGCGCGTGATAGCCCACGCGATCACGATCGAGACGCCATAGAGACCGATCAGCGGGACCGCGAGCAGGAACTGGCTCAGCGGATCCGGCGGTGTGACCACGGCCGCGATGATGAACGCAACCACCACGAAGTAGCGGAAGAACTTGATCAGGTGTCGGTGCGTGATGAGTCCGGCCACCGTGAGAAACATGGCCAGCACCGGGAGCTCGGCGACGGTGCCGAAGGCCAGGAACAGCCGCGTGCAGAAGTCGAGGTACTCGCCGATCATGATCGACGGTTGCAGCAGCAGGCCGTTCAGCAGCTCCTTGTTGAAGCTGAGGAGGAAGGTAAACGCTGCCGGAAACGCTACGGCCCAGCCGAAATAGCCGCCGCCGATGAACAGCAGGCACGACGAGAGCACGAACGGGATCGCGTACTTCTTCTCGCGCGAGTAGAGGCCTGGCGCGATGAACGCCCAGATCTGGTACAGGATGAACGGGAGCGCGACCAGGAAGCCGGCTAGCGCGCTGATGTGCACGTAGCCGAGAAACAGCGAGCCCGGAGAAGGCGACGTGATCATCGGATCGCCCTTCAAGTGCGCGTGCTTCCACGCGTCGTAGAAGGGCAGCGTGAGCCACGCCAGGATGCGCTCTTTGAAGATCCAGCAGCCGATACCGCCGGCGAGCGCGGCGATCATCATGCGGACGATGCGGCTGCGGAGCTCCTCGAGGTGCTCCCACAGGGTCATCGACCCTTCGTCGCCGGGCGGCGGATCGGAGTTGCCGTCTTTGCCGCCGAGCGCGCCCACGTCAGTTGCCGCCATTGGCCGTGCCTCCCGTCGTCGTATCAGCCGGCTGACCAACTGCCGGGTCGCTCGGTTTATTCAAGGGTGAGCTCGCTTCTGCAGGAGGCGGCAGCGACGGGCGGCGGGGTGGAGCAGGCGGTGCGCCAGAGGGACGCGCAGCGAAGGGGCGCGATGACGGAGCGGGTGGCGGAACGGTGCGCACTGGAGGAGGGGGCGGACCCGTGCGGCGTGGCGCGGGAGGCACGGTCGCGGCAGGGCGCGGGATCGCGGCAGGGGCTGCTGCCGGAGCAGGGGCTTCCGGTTCGGTGGCGGTGGTGGTGGGCGTGACCGGGTCGGTGGCAGTAGGCGTGGCCGAGTCGGTGGCCGTGGGCGTGGCCGAGTCGGTGGCCGTGGGCGTGCTTTCGGGCTCGGTCGCTGCCGTGGGCTCGGTGGCTGCCGCGGGCTCGGTCACGGCTGCGGTCTCGGTCGCCGGAGCTGTCTCGGTCTCAACCTTCTCGGCAGGAGCGGGCTCGGCGGGTGACAGGAGATCGTCGGGGAGGGCGCCATAGGAGTCGGCGCCTTCCATCGGATATTCGCGCGACGGATCCGGCTCGATGTCGTCGTACGGATCGTTGTACGGGCGCACTGGCGCGGGCGTGGGCGCTGCCGCCGCGGGCGCTGCGCCGCCGTGATAGCCGCGCATCAGCGAGCGCAGCTCGGAAATTTGAATGCCCTCGGCGCGCAGCATCTCGTCGATGCCGGTTTGCTGGCGCACATCCATGGTCATCTTGCGCAACTTGCGCGCCCATTGACCCATGGTTTTGAGCATGCCCGGCAGCTTCTGGGGACCAACGGCCACCAGTGCCACCAGGCAAATCACGATCATTTCACTGAGCGAGAACCCAAACACGCTGAAATTCCTGCTGGCTGGCGTCTTAGCATACTTGGGAAGCTCGGCCCGAGCTGGTACGGTCGCGAACCGTGCAGGCCCTTTTAGCGCTGCTCGTCGTCGCGCCGACGGTCTTCTTTTATTTCCTCGTGATCCGCGGCTCCGATCGCTACGAGCCAGAACCTTTTTGGCTGCTTTCGGTGGCTTTTTTCTGGGGGGCTGTAGTCAGCACGCTCACGGCCATCGTCTTCAACGAGGTGGGTGCTGGCGCGCTGCGGGCCAGCCTCGGGGCCGGTCAGGCGGACCTGGTGAGCGCCTCGACCGCGTCCTTCGTCGCCCCGCTGGTGGAGGAGAGCACCAAGGGCTTCGGCCTGCTCGTGCTGTGGGCGATGTCGGTGCTCTGGCTGCGCGAAGTCGACGGTGCGCTCGATGGGGCGATTTACGGCGGCGTCATCGGCCTCGGCTTCACCATGACCGAGGACATTCTCTATATCTCGAGCGCCGGGGCGCAGCACGGAGGAGAAGCCTTTTTTCAGGTGTTCGTTCTGCGCACCGTGATGGCCGGGCTGGGTCACGCCTCGTTCACTGCCATGACCGGTCTGGGCATCGGCATCGCGATCGAAAGCAGCAGCACACTGGCCAAGGTGCTCGCGCCGATCGGTGGTTGGTGCGCAGCGGTGGGCCTGCATTTCCTCCACAACTACCTGGTCACGTTCTTGTATGACGACGGCACCGGCCTGGTCCTCAAGCTGGTCATGTTCTGGACCTTCAACGCGGTCTTCTTCCTCGTCATCATCACGCTTGCGATTCGCGATCGCGCCATCGTGATCAAGGGGCTAGTCGACGAAGCCGGGCGCTTGCTCCACCCCAAGGAGCTGCACCGCACCTCGAGCTATTGGATGCTGGTGCCGCTCTGGAACTTCTTTTCGCTCATGGGTAGCCCCAAAGGCTATGGCGAAGCTCGGCGTAAGCAGCTCGACCTCATCGAAATATCCTTCTTGAAGCACCGTCGCCGGCGCGGTGAGCGCGGCACGGAGCTCGACCAACGCGAGCACGAGCTCCGCCAACGGATCCACCAATCGAATCAAGCCGGCGTCTTCATCGGCGCCCGCTGACTTCAACGCGCGCCGACAAGAACGAGCCGGTCACTTGATCAGGCTGCGCGCGATCACCAGGCGCTGGATCTGGCTCGTGCCTTCGTAGATTTGCAGCACCTTGGCGTCGCGCATCAGCTTTTCGACCGGGTAGTCTTTGACGTAGCCGTTACCGCCGAAGACCTGCACGGCGTCGACCGCCGTCTGCATCGCGCGGTCCGCCCCGTACGCCTTGGCGTAGCTGGAGACGATCGGATCGCGGACGCCGTTGTCCAGGTTCCACGCTGCCTTCTGGTAGAGCAGGCGAGTCGCCTCCGTGCCGATCGCCATTTCGGCCAGCATTGCTTGCACCAGCTGGTGCTCGGCGATGGCGGTGCCGAACGCCTTGCGCTCCTTGGCGTAAGCTACCGACTCGTCGAGGCAGCGCTGCATCAAACCCGTCGCCATCGCGCCGATATCCGGCCGAGTCTGGTTGAACGTCTCCATGGCCAGCTTGAAGCCTTCGCCTTCGGGCGCGAGCAGGTTGGCCTTGGGTACCTTCACGTCTTCGAAATGGACCGCGGCCGTATCGCTGGCGCGCTGCCCCATCTTGTCCTCGTGCTTGCCGACCTTCACGCCGGCCAGCTCGCGATCCACGATGAAGGCGGCGATGCCCTTGTGGCGCTTGGTGGGATCGCTGGTGGCGAACACCACGTAAAACGAGGCCAAGCTGGCGTTGGTGATCCAGCACTTTTCCCCGTTCAGCACGTACTCGTCGCCCACGGCCTTGAACGTCGTGCGAAGGCCCGCGACGTCGCTGCCGCCCGTTGGCTCGGTGGTGCAGTAGCTCGCGAACAACGGCTCGGCCGTGAGCATGCCGAGGTACTTCTTCTTCTGCTCCTCGTTGCCGCCCAGCTTGATTGGCGTCAGCGCCAGGGAGTTGGCGAGCAAGCTGGTTTGAATACCCGTACAGCCCCAGGCGAGCTGCTCGGCGATCAGCGCGTTGTCGAGCTCACCGAGACCGGCGCCGCCGTACGCCTCCGGGACGGTGGCGTTGACGAGCCCCAGCTCGTGCGCGGCTACGAACACGTCGCGGGGAAAACGGCTCTCGCGGTCGCACTCGGCGGCGACCGGCGCAATGCGCTCGCGCGCGAAGCGCTTGGCCGCGTCCACCAAGGCCTTTTGCTCATCCGAAAGCTCGAAGCTCAGCATGCTGTCACTCCTCCGTTGAACCAGCTTTTCAGCTTACTATTTTTTCGCGCGCTCTTTCATGCGCGCGAGCTCGTTTCGCACCGCGCGCGCGCCGAACACGAAGCCGATCGTCACCCCCACCAGGAGCACGCCGGGGATGAAGATCACGTGCTCGATGGTCATGCGTCGGGGGAGCGTTTGGGCAGCGCCCGCTCCAGGTCACCCAGGCGCTTGTCGACAGCTGCCTGGCGCCGGAACGTTTGGAACAAGAAGCCCATCAAGACTGCCCACATCAGCACGTAAGCCGTGATCAGCAAGCCCTCGGCGCTGCTCGTTTCGCGCTGCTCGTCGGCGCCGACGGGGACGAACACCGTCGAACGGCCTTCTGGCGTGCCGGGGGCTGCCTGCTTGGTGTCGCTTGCTTGATTCATGGGTCAGTCAGCCGTTGGTGTCCGGAGCGAGCTCTTCCGCACGGAGCAGGCGCGCCTCGGACGAGGCGAGCTGCGCGCGCAGCGT
>JBEHXA010000290.1:0-9265 GCA_048498935.1 Myxococcota bacterium | reverse complement strand
CGAGGGGGTCGAGCGCCGCGAGCTCGCGGCTGCTGGGCGGCCCCGACTCACCCGAAACGCGCTGGCGGTGCTGCTCGACCAGCTGCACCAGCTGCGCCGCGAGAGCAGGGTCGGGCAGCTCGAGCTCGAAGCGCACGCCGCCGTCGAACTCGAGCGCTACGCGCCGTTGGTTCTGCTTCGCCTCCTTGAGTTCGTGAAAGCGGTGAATGCGCACCACCTGTGTCTGCGCGTCGACCACGCCGATCGGAAACACGTAGACGCCGGCGCGGTAGGGCAAGCTGTCTCGATCGTGGTCGAGCGCCAAGGCACGCAACGCCGCGAACACCGCCAGCGCCACGAGGCCACCCAGCAAGACGGCCCACGCCGGGCCCAAGATCGCGAGCGAGCTCTCGAGCTTGCCAAAGCCGAGCGTCAGCAAGACCACGCTGGCGAGCACGCTGAGCGCGCACGCACCCCACCACAAGAACACGATGGGCTGGGGCCGCGCCGCCCGAAACGCCAGGGGCGCAGGCGGCACCGAGCCACTGGCAGCCTCGACGAAGCGATCTTGTAGCGAGCGCTCGAGCCCAAAGAAATCGAGGACCTGCATGCCTGGACCCCGGCAGAATAGCCCGAATCCCACCAAATCCACTAGATTGCTCGCGAGCCAAACATGCCGACTACGACGGGACATACTCGCCACACGGAACAAATCGCAGCTCACGGTTTGCCGGCGCTGCGCCTCCGGGCGAGCGGAAGCGAGGCGCTCGTCTACCTGCACGGCGCTCACTTGGCCGCTTTCAGCACGGCCGAGCACGGTGAGCTGCTCTGGACCAGCGAGCATGCTCTTTATGAAGCGGGCCGGGCGATTCGGGGCGGCGTGCCGCTCTGCTTTCCGTGGTTCGGGGGACACCCGACGCGCCCCGACTTGCCGGCGCACGGCTTCGCTCGCACCGCGAGCTTCACCTTCGAAGGCTCTGAAGAGCGAGGCGACAGCGTGGTGGCAGAGCTGAGCTTGGTCAGCACCCCGCAGACGCAGCGCCTGTACCCGCATCAGTTTCGCGCGCGAATGCACGTCAGCGTCGGGCGGGAGCTGAAGCTTTCGTTCGAGGTCGAGAATACGGGGGACGCACCGCTCAGCTACGAGGTCGCTCTCCACACGTATCTAGGCGTGAGCGACGTGCGCCAAGTCGAGGTCGCGGGCCTGGCCGGCTCGAGCTACGACGACAAAGTCTCCGGGCAGCACGGCGTCGCGCAAGGTGAAGCGCCGCTCCGCTTCGCGGGCGAAACCGATCGGGTCTACTCGAGCACCGCGCGCGTGACCGTGACCGACCCGCTGCGAAAGCGGCGGCTGATCGTCGACAAGACGGCTTCCGGCACGACAGTGGTGTGGAACCCGTGGAGCGACAAAGCCCAGCGCATGAGCGATTTCGGGGACGGCGAATGGCCGGGCATGCTGTGCATCGAGGCGGCCAACGCCGGCGCCCACCGTATTCAGCTTCCGGCGACCGCCCGGCACACCACGACGACCATCGTCTCGGCCGAAACGACCTGAGCCTTGCGTCCGGTTGGCGCGCCGCCAACCGGATGATAGGACGACCCCGATGAGTTCTCGCGACCTGCCCGGCGTCAGCGCCATGAGCCTCTATGTGCCGCCTTTTCGCGTCGATCTGAAGGATTGGTGCAGCTGGACCGACAACAACTGGGAAAAGATCTCGGCAGTGGTCGGCCGGAGCTTCCGCGTGTGCGGGCGGCACGAGAACGTCTACACCATGGCCGCGAACGCGGTGCTGCGGCTGATCCGCCAGAACGACATCGACCCCCAGCGGGTCGGCTTCTTGGGTCTGGGCACCGAGTCGAGCACCGACAACGCCGCCGGCGCCGTGATCGTGCGCGGTATGGTGGACCGCGCGCTCGAATCGCTCGGGCTACCGCGCCTGTCGCGTCACCTCGAGGTGCCCGAGTTCAAGCATGCCTGCCTAGGCGGCGTTTACGCGCTCAAGAGCGCGCTCCGTTACGCGGGCAGCGACGGCGCCGATCGGCTCGCGATCGTCGTCAGCGCGGACGTCGCCGAGTACGAGCGCGGCAGCACCGGCGAGCAGACGCAAGGCGCCGGCGCCGTGGCGCTCTTGGTGGAGCGTTCGCCCAAGCTATTCGGGGTGGACCTGGCGCACGCCGGCAGCGCCTCGGACTATCGAGGACCCGACTTCCGCAAGCCGTTCGCCCGGCACTTCAGCGAGGGTTACGCGACACGAACCCAACGTTTGAGTGATTTTCCAGTCTTCAGCGGCAAGTACTCGACCTTTTCTTACCTGGACGAGACCGTGCACGCGGTCGAGCGCATGCTGAGCCGGCTCGAGGTATCGGCGGGCAGCTACTACCAGAGCGTGCGCGGCCTTTTCTTCCACCGGCCGTACCAGCTCATGCCGGTCCAGGCGATGTCCTTCCTCTACGTGCGCGGCCTGGCGCGCGGCGACCACCACCACGACGAGCTCCGAGGCCTGTGCCAGGAAGCGGGGGTGAGCTTCGAAACGGTGCTGGAGGAGACCGCCTCCACCCCCGACCTGTATGGTGCGCTCCTCAAAGCCGAAGAGATCGCCGACCCCTACGCGGCCACCACTGCCGTCGCCAGCCTGCTCCGCAAGCAGCACGGCTTCCGCAAGCTGCTCGACGAGAAGATGGGGCTGGGCTCCGAGGCAGTGCGCGACCTTGGTAATCTTTACAGCGCGGCGCTGCCCGCGTGGATTGCCGCCGGCTTCGAAGAAGCGGCTAGCCGCAAGCTCGCCCTGGCAGGCGCGCCGCTCGTTGCCGTCGGGTACGGCAGCGGCGACGCCGCCGAAGCGCTACCGTTTTACGTCGCCGAAGGGTTCGAAGGCCCGGCCGCGCGTATCGGCTTCGCTCGCGCGCTCGAAGGCGCCGTTACACTGACGCGGCAGCAGTACGAGGCGCTGCACGACGGAACCGAGGTGCCAGCTCTCGCCTACACTCCGCGCGGCGAGTTCGCCATCGCGCGGGTGGGCAAGGAGTACGGCCCCTCCTTTCAGGATCTGGGCGTCGAGTACTACGACTTCGTCCAGTAGCGCTGGAGGCGCGCAGCGCGCGCAACGCGTGACAGTCGCTCGTTCACTCGTACCCCGAATCGAGCGACGCGCCCGCGGAGCCCGGTTTGACTTGATGCGTTAGACGAGAGCGTCGAAGCAGCCAGCACCGGGACGAGTAAGAACCCGCCAGGAGCGACCAGCGCGACCGTCCAAAGTAGCAAGCGAAACGCAGCGACCATCTCTCCCAAGAGTTACGTTGCAGTCGCTGTGCCAGTTTCACTAGCGCGGAGATTTCCGGCAATCAGCGAGAACGTTGCTGCGAGCTCTGACTTCTGTGTCATGGTTAGAGTGACTGAGTACGACTCGTGCTCGGTTTGGCACGCGATTGCCATGAGCGACCCCGCCCGCAAAACACTCGATCAGGGTCGCAAGCCCAACGGCGCCGTGCGCTTGTCGGTCATCGAAGGGCCTGGGCTGGGCCAAGAGTTCAAGCTGGACGGTTCGGCGACGGTCGGACGCTCGCCCGATGCCAGCGTGATGATCGACGACCCAGGCGTGTCGCGGCTGCACGCGCGTATTCGGCGGGGCGACGCCGGTCGCTTCGAGGTAGAGGACCTGAGCAGCAAAAACGGCACGTTTTTGAACGGTGCGCGAGTCGAGCACGCGCTCGCCGACCTGGGCGACAAGATTCGCGTCGGTCCACGGGTGGTGCTCACCCTGTCGACCTTCGACCTGGTGGAGGAGCACCTCGTCCAGCGCCAGCGGTTGGAGACTGTCGGGCGGCTCGGCGCCGGAATCGCCCACGACCTCAACAACGTTCTCGCTGCACTGCACGCCGGAACGGCGTTCTTGCAACAGCTACCTGAAGGGACCGAGCTCGGCGACGAGCGCGTTCGCGAGTGCTTGCGCGACCTGACCCTGGCCACGACGCAAGGCGCCGAGCTAACGCGGGGCATCCTTCGCTTCGTACGCGGCAAGCGCGCGCTCCGCGAGCAGGTCGACCTGGGCGAGCTCGCGACCGATGTGACACGCCTGCTGCGCCACACCGTCGACCACAACATCCAAGTCGTCACCTTTGCGCAGCCCGACGTCGTGGTGCACGCCAACCACGCCGAGCTGCAGCAAATTCTGCTCAATTTGTGCCTCAACGCGCGCGACGCCATGCCAACTGGCGGGCGGCTCCAGGTCACGGTGGATCTCATCACGCCACCGCCGGAGCTTGGGCTCGGTACCGACCGGCCCTACGCCAGGCTCGAGGTCGCCGACACCGGGACCGGGATGGACCAGGAGACGCAAGCGCACATTTTCGAGCCGTTCTTCACCACCAAGCGCGACGGGGCCGGCTTCGGCATCGGTCTATCGACGGTCCGAGATCTAGTCAAGCTGCACGGCGGTCGCATCGCGCTCGAATCGACTCGTGGAGTCGGTAGCTCCTTCCGGCTGTATTTCCCGGCGGTCGACGTCCGGAGCTTCGCCACGACCGGCGAGCGGGCGCCCATCGAGCTGCCGTCGCGCGTCGACCGACCGAGCCAACCCATCAGCCTGCTGCTGGTCGACGACGAGCACGTGCTGCGGCGCAGCTTCGGTCGACTGCTGCGGCAACACGGCTTCCAAGTAGTTGAGGCTGCCAGTGGCAGCGAGGCGCTCGCCAGCTACGAGCAGACGGGCTTCGACGTCGTGATCCTAGATCTGGACATGCCGGGCATGAGCGGCGAGGAGACTCAGCTGGAGCTGGTCCGCCGTCACCCCGAAGCGCGCGTGATGTTCGCCTCAGGCCACGCCGACCCTCAGCGCGAAGCGGCCGTGCGCGAGCGCGGCGCGCGCGCGTTCCTGCAAAAGCCCTACGAAATCGACGTGCTGGTCTCGACCATCCACGAGGTGGTCGGCGAGAACCTGTTCCGCGACGAACGGACGCTGATCGGCGGCCGCTAGCGCGGGTTCACCGGCGCGGACTCGCACACATAAGAAAAAGTAGTGCTGCACGGGCGATCGCTCCAGCGCTGCGTCGTCGGGTTGAGGACCGCGCAGTCTTCGTTGCCACCGAAGCTATCTGGCACGCCCGGCGCCCACGCTACGAACGCGCCGTTGACGGCGTAGCCGTTCTGGTTGCCCTTCCAGAACAGCGGACCGCCGCCGTACCAAACCCAGTCGCCTTCCTTCTGCTGGTCGCTGGCACCGATCAGGACCTCAGTGTCATCGCCCAGCGCGTCCAAGTGCTCGGAAACCAGCTGATTTTCGGTCAAGCTCTCCACCCAGGCCAGGTGCATGCTCTCGTTGTTACAGGCGTCGCGAGCATGCTGGAAGTCTTTGCGCGACGTGCAGTACATGTAGCCGAGGCCGCTGCTTTCATCGATCACGAAGCCCGAGCACCCGTTCGGACAGACGTTGGAATCGTCGGCGGTTCCGTCGCAGTCGTCGTCGATACCGTTACAACGCTCCGTCGTCGTTTTGCAGCCACCGCTGCCGCCCGTGCCACCCGTGCCACCGCTGCCACCGCTGCCACCGCTGCCACTTGTACCGCCGATGTCGCTGCCAGCGGTGCCGCTGGTGCCACCGGCGCCACCGCTGTCGCTGCCGCCGCTGCCGCCCACGTCGCTGCCGACGGTGCTGGGCGCGCCCGCGTCGCTCGGCATGCCGCCGACGGGATCCGTTCCACCAGCTGAGCTGCCGCCGATGTCGCTGCCGCCGGTGCCGCCCGAAGCCTGTGCGCCGGTGCCGGAAGTACCGGGAGCGCCGCCTTGGGTATCAGCGCCCTGACCGGTGCCTCCGGTGGGGAGCACCGACTCAGTGCCACCCGAAGTGGTCGAGCCCGTGCCCGCAGTGGTCACGCTGCCCGAGACGCCATCGTTCGGGCCGTCAGACTCGAGGAAGTAGTCATCCTTCACCGGACAACCGCTCACCACGAGCGCCACGAACGTTCCGCCCACGAGCACGAGCGTCTTGTTCGCCATCAGAACGTCCCTGCCAGTGCCGCGCCGCCCGGCAATAGTTGGGCCCCCACCTGCGTACCCGAACGGCTTTCGTGCAGCAGCAGGTACGCGCCGGTGCCGGCTGCCGCGATGCCAACGCCGAAGCTCACGTACGAGAGGGTTCGATTCAACCGAAACGAGTCGAGAGCTGAAGCCATGTTGCTCGGGCAGCCGGGGTTGCAGGCTGCGTCGAGATCCTTCTTGTGATTCAGAGCTACGATGCCGGTAACGGTGCCGACCGCGAGCGCGACGCCGCCGCCGGCCAGGAGCGAAATCGTCAGCGGCGATACCCCGCCGTGTTTCTTCGCTGGGGCCCGGTCCGATGGCTGCTGCGGCGCTGCGGCAGCGTGGGCCGCTCGCGTCTGCATGGACGGCAGCGTGATCTCGATCGCCTGCACGGCGCCCTCAGCGAGGGTCACGTCGTAGCTGTACGGTTCGCGTCCGGGCGCGCGCGCGGCGATGCGATGCGGTCCCGGGTTCACGGGTCGCGGCACGCCCAGCAACGCAGGCGGCACTGGCTTGTCGTCGAAAGTGACCTCGAGGCCGCTGGGTGGATCCGCTGGTAATCGAAGCTCGAGCCGGGCAACGCGAGCACGTGTGGCCTCGACCTCGGCGGCAGCGTCGGCGACGGCGCGCTGAAAGGCTTCGGGAGCTGTCGCGTCGAGCGGCGTGCGCATCGTAGCTTCGTACTTGTCGACCGCCTCGACGAGCCGACCGACGCGCGCCAGACAGCGAGCGACCATCACCGAGATGGAAGGCGCCTTGTACAGCTGCTCGGCGCGCTGAAAGCGATCGAGCGCCGTCGGGTAGTCCTGTTTGTCGAACGCCTCAGCGCCCGCCACCGCCAGCTCGCGAGCGGCCATGAGGGTGCCAGCTTCCGGCTCCTGAGCGTGGGCAGCGCCCGTCCAAGAGCCGACTAGCAGCGCGAGGCACGCAACGGTGCGTCGAACCGAGCGGCTAGAACCCAAAATCGTGCCCCTTCTTGCGCGTCGCAGGTCGGGGCTTGGCCTTGGCGGCGGTGGCCGGAGCCGACGCAGCCTTGCTGCTGTGCGTGACCGGAGCTGCCGACGGGATAGCGGACACCGCCGCCTCGGGTGCGGGCGCGGGTGACACTTCTGCCTGCCGCGCGACCGGAGACGCGACGACGGGCTGAGGCTCGGCCGCTGCCGGCGCTTCGGGCTTGCCGCCGAACAGCGCAGCCCAGCTTCCGAGCCCGCCGAGCAGTAGCGCCCCGAGGCCGAGCCCGCCGAGCAGGTTACGGCTCATGCGACGACGCCCGCGCGGCGGCAACGTCATCATCGTCTCGCTGCTCGAGAGACCCGACGCCGGGATAGTGGGAGCTTTCGAAAGCACACCGCTGAGCGCCGAGCCCGCTGCTCGCGCCAGGGGCTGCCTCGAATGCAGCTCACGCGCCGGGCTCGAAAGCGCGGCGTCGAGCCACACGGCGCGGATCGAGTTGCCCGAGAGATCTTCCTTGATGCCGTGCTCGTAGAGCCAGAGCGCCAGCGCCTCACCGAGCTCGGTCACGGTCGGGAAGCGATCGCCGCGCTGCTTCTTCAGGCCGCGCGAGATGATCTGCCACAGCTGCTTGTCGCCCGCGCCGCGCTCGATGGTAGGAGTCGGGTCCTCGTTGATGATGGCGTGCATCAACGCGTTGTAATTCGGCTTTTGAAACGGAACTTCGCCGGTGATGACTTCGTACAGCACCACGCAGAACGACCAGATGTCCGTGCGCTCGTCGATGTCGTCGAGCCCGAGCGCTTGCTCCGGAGACATGTAGTCGGGGCTGCCGAGCACCGCGCCGACCTGCGTCAGTCGGCCATCGACTTGTTTGTCGACCTTGGCGATACCGAAGTCGAGCAACTTGGGTTGACGGCGGTTCAGCTGGTCCGCCGCCAAGAACACGTTATCGGGCTTGATGTCGCGATGAACGATGCCCTTGTCGTGCGCCAGCCGCAGACCATCCGCGATCGGGAGCAGCGTCTGCACGGCGCGGATCGCGGGCATGCGCAGCTCACGCTTGAGCAACGCTGCGAGCGTCTCGCCCTGCACCAGCTCCATCACCAGGTACGGGTCGCCGTGACGAGTCCAACCGAAGTCGAACACGCGCACCAGCGCCGGGTGACCGAGCCGAGCCGCCGCATGCGCCTCGCGCGCCATGCGCGACGACAGCGCGGAGCTCGCCGCGCTCGCGCGGATCAACTTGAGCGCGACATCGACGCCGAGCACGAGCGAGTGCGCAACCCACACCACACCCATACCGCCGCGGCCAATCTCGTGGACCAGCCGGTAGCGATCGCCCACGACCTCGCCGGCCAAATACGGGCTCGGTTCCGGGGTGGGAGCTTCGGGAGGCACGCTCGGCTCGGCTGGAGGCTCCTCGCCAACCGTCTCGACGAGTCTGGGAAAGCGACGCGGTGCCGGAGTAGTCATTTAAGCAACAGACAATCGTGTCATGAGCACCTGACGTAGACAACGGCGCAAGGTGCCTCGGTGCTCGAAACCGATCGCATACCCGCTTACGACCGGTAGCCGCGCGACGTTAGGTAAGGCGCGCTGAGTGCAGGTGGGACGCTAACTCCTTCGAGTGAACTTTAGGGCTTTTCGCAAAGAAACGCGCTCGAACGACCCCATGACTAGTCGCAGCACCTGCTGCAATGTGTGCAACGCTGCGCGCACCGCTGGACGAGCTTTGGGGGCTATGGGGAATGGGCGGACTGCCGTTCCATTGCTGAACACTGGGCCTGCGCGGTGCGCCGTTTGGCGTTTCGCGCTCGTCCTTTCATCCAGCAGGCGGGTCGAGCATGTCCATCATCGCGCACGGTCGAGTTTCTCGCGGCATCAAGTCTTTCGAAACCGGCCTAGAGCTGGCCCATGGCGTGCGGCAACACTTCGCGAGCGAAACGCTCGGCGGCGTGATGGCGTACGCCAGTGTCAACCACGATCAAGCGGCGCTACTCGCCGGCTTGCGCGAAGGCTTGGGTGGAAAGGCGCCCATCATCGGGTGTTCTGGCCAGGGCGTGATGGGGCGCGGCAGTGTCGATGAGGAGGGCTACATCGCCGGGGCAATGGGCCTTGGTGGCAGGAGCCTCACGCTGACGACCGCACACGTCGAAGAGTTTCAGGCGGATCCGGCCGCCAAAGGCCGGAGCCTCGGCCAATCGCTGAGGGCAGCTCACTCGGCCCCGCTCAAGGGCGTGGTGCTGCACTACGACCCGCTGTGCGGCGCCGACGTCGTAGTGTTCCTGAACGAGCTACACGCCGACGTGCGCTGTC
>JBEHXA010000289.1:0-9269 GCA_048498935.1 Myxococcota bacterium | reverse complement strand
GTGTGATTCGCGGCGCCGGCCCGAGCGATCATATGCCCGTTGACGAGAACGGCGGACCGCTTACGGCCGATCACCGGCTAGCAGAAGTGCTCCGAGGCTGGCTTCACGCTGCGGGCGCCACGCGGGCCGACCTTCACACGGATGGCACCAACCGCCGCAAGCTCCGGGTGCACGACCTACGCGCAACGTTCGTCACGCTATCTCTGGCCAACGGCCGCACCGAGACGTGGGTAGCTGACCGGACGGGGCACCGCTCCAGTCAGATGATCAACCGCTACCGCCGCCAGGCCCGCGCCGCGCACGAGCTTGGCCTGGGGCCGCTGCTGCCGCTGGACCAAGCGATCGACGAGTGCTGCCAGCGACAACCGACGCGCGACCAATGGCAGCCCGAGGCGGCAATCGCGAAAGACGATCGACGAGACAACCGCGGAGCGATTGCCCCATCGATTGCCCCACGAATGGTGTCCCGGGACGGAATTGAACCGCCGACACGAGGATTTTCAATCCTCTGCTCTACCGACTGAGCTACCGAGACAGGGTTGGCCGAGGGGCCGTGGGGTCCGAAACAGGTCTCTTTCTGGGGGCCGGGGCTTTGGGGCCCCGCGCTTTCCGAAAAGAGGAACGGCGTCTTAGCGCAGGGAGGGTGGGGGGCGCAATTGGGAAACGCGAGACCGTGTAGGATGGAGAAAAGTGGCCAGCCTTTCGCCTTCCAGCCAGCAAAATCCTTACGCTTCCGAGGCCTACCTCCACCAACTGCTGCAAAAGGCCAAGGCAGCTGGGGCGCGGGACGTGCACCTAAAGGTCGGGCAGCCGCCGGGCGCTCGCGTCCGCGGGTCCCTGGTGTTCTTCCGGGTCGAGAAAATCCGGCCCGAGGATACGGAGGCGCTCGCCCGTCACCTGATCCGCGACCAGACCGTGCTCGGCAACCTGCCCCAGCTGCGCGAGTACGACACGTCGTATGAGGTGTTCGGGGTCGGTCGCTTTCGCGTGAACATCTACCGCCAGCGCTCTTCACTCGCGATCGTGATGCGCATCATCCCGCACGAGGTGCCGAGCCTCGAGAAGCTCGGAGCCCCCGAGGCGTGCCGCGTGCTCGCCGAAAAGGATCGCGGCCTCGTGCTGTGTGTGGGCGCCGCCGGCAACGGTAAATCGAGCACGCTCGCAGCGATGGTCGACTTCATGAATCACAACACCGCGCGCCACATCGTCACGATCGAAGATCCGATCGAATACATTTACATCGACGACAAGTGCTCCATCAGCCAGCGCGAGATCGGCTACGACACGCACAGCTTTGCGAGCGCGCTCCGAGCGGCGTTGCGCCAAGACCCCGACGTGATTCAGGTCGGCGAGATCCGTGACGCCGAAACCATGGAAATTGCGCTAAAAGCGGCCGAGACGGGCCACCTCGTGCTCTCCACGCTGCACACGCCGGACGTGGGACGCACCATGAACCGCATCATCGCGCTCTCCGAAGGTGGAGACTCGGACGACCTGCGCGATCGCCTGGGCGACTCCCTACAGGGCATCGTGGCACAGCGCCTGCTGCCGCGAGCCGACGGCCAGGGCATGGCGCTCGCGGCCGAAGTGCTGATGATGACCGGCTCCGTGCGCGAAACGATCAAGCGACCACTCGGCAACCCGCCGCTGAAAGAGCTGATGGAGTCCGGCGGCTCGATGTACGGCATGCAAACCTTCGAAATGCACATCAAGGAGCTGATCCGCACCGGCGTCGTCGAGCGCGAGGTGGGACGCGCCGCGATGGGTTTCTGACGGCGCCGACTCACGCCCGCCTCCAAGTCGAGCCAGACGGCGCGTCTTCGAGCACCACGCCCTTGGCGGTGAGCTCGGCGCGGAGCGCGTCGGAGAGGGCGAAATCGCGCGCGTCGCGGGCGGCGTTGCGGCGCGCTACCAGCGCCTCGATCAGGGCGTCGTCGTCGGTAACTGGCGCTCGTCCGCTCAGCGAGAGGCCGATGCTGTCTCCGAGCTCGCGGATCAAGCGAGCGCGGAGCGGCAGGGGTTCGTGCTGATCGGCAATTTCCCAGAGCACCGCCAGGGCGCGGGGCGCGTCCAAATCGTCGAGCAAGGCGAGCTGGAACTTCTCGCGTAGTGCCTCGAGCGCCGGGCTCCGCAAGCCGAAGCTCGCTTCCGCGTCGCTACCCGCGCGCACGATCGCTCGGAGCCTGCGGCGTGCCGCTTCGGCGCCGCGCAGTGCTTCGCCCGAGAGCGAGAGCGGGCTCCGGTAGTGAGCCGTGTACAGGTAGTAGCGGAAACCGGCCGGCGTGACCCCCAGCTGCGCAAGATGATCGAGGTTCGGCGGCTCGCGCTCGTGCGCGCGTGACTTGGAGATCTTCTCGCCGTCGAGCTCCAGCCATGCGCCGTGCATCCACACGTTGACCCACGGCTTTTGGCCGTGCGCGTTCTCCGACTGCGCGATCTCGTTGGTGTGATGGACCGCGATGTGATCGACGCCTCCGGTGTGGATGTCGATGCGCTCGCCCAGGTACTTGCTGGCCATCGCGCTGCACTCGATGTGCCAGCCCGGAAAGCCCGTGCCCCAAGGGCTCGGCCATTCCAGCTGTCGGCGCGGCCCCTCGCTCGGTGACAGCTTCCACAGCGCGAAATCGGCAGGGCGCTTTTTGTCGCCGCGCCCGCGCAGCTCGAGCCGCGAGTGCACGCCCGTCGTGCGTAGGCGCGACAGAGCGCCGTAGCTCGGGTCCTTGCCGGTATCGAAATAGACGCCGTCGCGCGTGCGATAGGTGAAGCCCAGCGCTTCGAGCTTCTGGATCATCGCGATCTGTTCTGCGATGTGCTCGGTTGCGCGCGCCCACACGGTGGGCGGTTGCACGTCGAGCAACTCGAGGTCGCGCTGAAACAGCTCGGTCCAAACTCGGGCCACTTCGAGAGCTGCGCTGCCGCTCTTCCGGGCGGCGAGCTCGAGCTTGTCGTCTCCGTCATCGCCGTCGTCGGTGAGGTGCCCCACGTCGGTGATGTTGATCACGTGCGTTACCGAGAGGCCGGTCAAGCGCAGGACGCGGGTCAGCAGATCTGCGAGCACGTAAGGACGCATGTTGCCGAGGTGCTGCCGGCTGTAGACGGTGGGGCCGCAGCTGTAGACGCTCGCTTTGCCCGCCATGACGGGCTCGAACGGTTGAATGCTGCGACTATGGGTGTTGTACAGGTGTAGCTGGCTCATGCGTGCTCCGAGGTGCGGCGAGACGGGGACTCGGGCGGCAGCCAGCAGGTTCGAGGCCTGCAAAAGAGAAACCGGCCGCCCACGGTTGCGGACGGCGGTTCGAGCAAGCTTGCGTCGAGCTAGGCCGTCCGGAGGGGACGGCAACAACACGTGACGCGGAGCGTGATCTCGAACATCTCCGGGCACTATAGCCCAAACTGGACGTACGGTCACGCTGACGCTACACGTCGGGACCTTGTCGATGTCAGCCAGTATCCAAACCAGTGCCTCGGTCTCCGGCTCGCCCTTGCGCCACGATTGGACCCTCGCCGAGGTGCGGGCCCTCCACGACCTGCCTCTGTTCCAGCTGATCGACCGCGCGCGGGCCGTGCACCTGGCCCACCACTCCGACGACACGGTTCAGCTCTGCACGCTGCTGAGCGTCAAGACCGGCGGTTGTCCGGAGGATTGCGCGTACTGTCCCCAGTCTTCGCACCACCAGCAGGTGAAGGGCGAGGCGATGCTCAAGGTCGAGGACGTGATCGAGAGCGCGCGGCGCGCCAAGGCTGCCGGCTCGACGCGCTTTTGCATGGGTGCCGCCTGGCGCGAGGTGAAGGACGGGCCGGCTTTCGACCGCGTGCTCGAGATGGTCAAGGGCGTAAAGGCCGAAGGGCTCGAGGCGTGCGTGACCCTCGGCATGCTGACCGCCGAGCAGGCGAGCAAGCTGAAGGACGCCGGGCTCGACGCTTACAACCACAACCTCGACACGTCACCGGGCTTTTATAAGTCGATCATCTCGACCCGCACGTACAAGGATCGCCTCAGCACGTTGAACAACGTGCGCAGCGCCGGCATCACGGTGTGCACGGGCGGCATCATCGGCATGGGCGAGGGCATCGACGATCGCTGCGCGATGCTGCTCGAGATCGCCAAGCTCGACCCGCAGCCGGAGAGCGTGCCCGTGAACGCGCTGGTGCGCGTCGAAGGAACGCCGCTCGAGGCCCTGCCGCCCATCGATCCGCTCGAGCTGGTGCGCATGATTGCGGTCGCGCGCATTCTCTTGCCGCGCTCCAAGGTGCGCCTCAGCGCCGGCCGCACGGACTTGCCGCGCGAGGCACAGCTGATGTGCCTCTACGCGGGCGCCAACAGCATCTTTTACGGTGACAAGCTGCTCACGACGCCGAACCCCGGTCCTAACGAGGACCTGGATTTGCTGCGCGTCGCCGGCTTGCGCGGCGAAGCCTCGACAGCAGTGTCGAGCTGAAGAGCGCGGCGAAGAGCCAGCCGCCGCCGCTGCGGCTCTGGCCCGGCGTGGTGCTGCAGCCACTGTCGGCGACTGCGCATTCGGAAGCGAAGCCGTGGCGCGGCTCGCAGCTGCTGCTGCCGGTGCTGCGACCTGGGGGCAGGGCGGCGCAGATGCCGTCGATGTCGTCTTGCTCGATGCTCGCCATCTGCGTGTTGCCCGGCAGGTAGTTCGGGCGCATCGTCGAGCCGTCCTCGTTCGAGTGCGAGAGGCCGAGAAAATGGCCAATCTCGTGCGTGATCACCGAGCGAAAGTCGACTTCGCTGCGGCCGACGGGGGCGCCGATAGCTTCGATCGACATGTCCGACTCGAAGGTGTTCACCTCGACGTCAGCGTCGTAGATCTGGCCGCTGTCGGCGTCGAAGATGAGCGTCGTAAGAGCCAGTGTATCCAGCGAGTTCTCGTACGGCCAGTCGTCGTCGCGGAACATGAACACGTTGGCGTTGCCGGCGTCCTGGTTGTACTCGGCAGTGCGGCACTCGACCGGCCCGTAATCCTTGATGGTGATGTCGGGGTGCTGGCCGTCGCCGCAGTCGGCGCCCAGCCACTCGGCAAAGCCGTCGTGGATGGCTTGGCGCGCGTCCTCGTAGCTGATACCGCGCAGGCTCGAGGCGTCTTGCTGCACGTCGAACGACACGCAGCTGGAATCCCAATACAGAATGGGGCTATCCGGCTCGACGATGCAACCCTGGGAGTCGGTGGCGCAGCTTTGCGTGGCCTCGTTGCAACCGCGGGTCAGGCAAAAGGCCGAAGCCGGCCTGGCCTGGCCCAAGAACGTGAGCGCGAGCGCCGCCCCGAGACCGAGTCGTAGGCTCATTGGGGCCGCACCTGCTGCAAGAGGCTTCGAGCGTCGTTGATGCGGAGCCCATTCAAACGCTGCACCGCAGAGCCTTGTTCGTTGATAAGCTCCATCGACTCGGGGCTGCGCTCCAGCCACTCGATCGTGCCGGCATCGCGGCGCAGCGGATAGTGGCCCTGCGCCATGGCGGTTACGGTCAGTGCTTCGCCAGCCTGCATCGTGAACAGCACGCTGCGCGCGCCCATGCGTAGTCGCGCTTCACCGGGCACCAACTCGCCGAGCTTGCCGACGCGCCCGCCCAGCGTGCGCACCAAGATCTCTTCCTGCTTCGGATCTTCACCGGCGAGCAGCTCGTGGGTTCGCACGCGCGTGTAGCTCACGATGTGCCGCCGGTCGCCGATTGTTTCCCACACCGAATAGCCGTCGAGCGGCTCGCCCAAGATCACGTGGCGGCTGCGACCGACCAATTGTTCGAGACGAAGCGCCCGCGAAACCGAGCCGGCCGCCGGCGCTGGAAGCAACGCTCCCAGCACCCCGACCGACGCTACCCTTAGCAACCCACGTCGATACATCGGCGCTCAGCCTAGCATTTGGTGGAGGCAGCGGCTTTCTGCCTCGCATTTGCGACCCCCTCCGCCGGGGCGCTATAACTCGCAAGTCGGTCAGCCGTCGGCTCGCCGGCCGCTCCGCCCGGTCCTGGACCCTCCGTTCTCGTGGTTCGTTGGGCCCCCAAACCCAACGATCGCTTCAGCTGACAGTATGAGCCCAACCGCCACCGCCTCCGCTTCGGGGCCGATGCTCGAGCGCGCCTCGCCCGGCCTGCTCGACGAGATCAAGATCTACATCCACCGCCACCGCGGCGCCGTCGAAGAGATGGTTCGCGGCGGTAAGGTGGAAGCAGGCTTGCCCGCGTCAGAGCGCTACAGCCGCGCCGTCGACGGCCTGCTCTGCTCGCTGTTCAAGGCCCTGGAAGGCAAGCTGTCGAAAGACGTGAACTTTGCCCAGCTCGGCTTGGCAGCCGTGGGCAGCTACGGGCGCGGCGCGCTATCGCTGCACAGCGACCTCGACGTGCGGCTCTTGACCCCGGCGCGGCCCGACAAGGTGCGCAACGTCGCCGAGGCGCTGCTGTACCCGCTCTGGGACGCCGGCTTGATGATTGGCCACCAGGTGGTCGGCACCGCCGACGTGATCGACCTGGCCCGCACTGATTTGCCGACCGCTACCACGCTGCTCGATTGGCGCGTCGTGGCGGGTGACAAGGCCGGTACCGAAAAGCTGCTCAATCGCGCATTCGAGGGCCTGTTCGGGGCCAGCAACATCCAGCGCTTCCTCGACCGGCTGGAGCAGCGGGCAACCGAGCGTTCGGAGCGCTTCGGGGGCTCCGTGTACTTGCTCGAGCCCGACGTGAAGAACGGCATCGGCGGCCTGCGCGATCTGGACATCGCGCACTGGGCGGCGCGCGCGCGCTGGCGCGTGAATCACTTGTCGGAGCTCGTGCGCCTCGGTGTGCTCCTGCCGCGCGAATGGCAGCAGATCGAGAACGCCTCGGCTTTGGCCTGGCGGGTTCGCAACCTGCTGCACCTTTATGCCGGTCGTCGTTCCGACCGCCTGAGCTTCGATCGTCAGGAGGCAGTGGCCGAGCTGCTCGGCTACGGCACCGGTGGTCCCGGCGTCGAAGCCTTCATGAGCGAGTACTACCGCAACGCGCGCAACATGGTGCAAGCGCGCGAGATGCTCCTATCGCGCGCGGCACCGCCCCCCAAGCGCCGCCCGCGTGAGGAGTCGCTCGGTCGTGGGCTCAAGCTCACCAATCGCCAGGTTTCGCTCGAAGATCCGGCGCAGCTCGAGACCGATCCGGCGCTCGCGCTCCGCATCTACGACGAGGCGGTGAAGCGCGATTTGCCGGTTTACGCCTTCGCGCGCGACGCGATCGCGCGTGTGGCGGGCTCGTCGACGTTCTGCGAAGAGCTGCGCAAGAGCGAGGAGGCGTCACGCCTGTTCGTGCGCTTGGTCACTACCGTGCAGCGCACCAAGCTGCGCGACGGCTCCGTGCTCAAGGAGCTGCACGACGTAGGCTTGCTGGTGGCGATGATTCCGGAGTTTGCTCCGGTGGTGGGCCGCGTGCACCACGACGTGTACCACGTGTACACGGTCGACGTGCACTCGGTGGCGGCGCTCGATCGGCTGCGCGCGCTGGCGCGCGGCGAGCTCGCGGCCGAGCACCCGTTGGCGTCGCGGCTGGCAGCCGAGATCACGCGCCCCGTGGTGCTGTTCTTCGCGGCGCTCTTGCACGATATCGGCAAGGACATCGGCGGCAAGAACCACGATCAGCGCGGCAGGGAGCTGTCGAAGGACATCTTGGCGCGCCTGGGCGTCCCGGAGTCCGACGCGCGCGAGGTCGGTCAGCTGATCCTCACGCACCTCAAGATGTATCACGTGGCCACGCGCCGCGACATCGACGACCCGAAGACGATCGAGCTCTTTGCGCAGGATTTGCACGGCCCGGAAGGGCTCCGCGAGCTGTACCTGCTCACCATTTGCGATGTGTCGACCACGAGCCCGACCGCGCTCACCAGCTGGAAGGCGAGGGTGCTCGAAGAGCTCTACGTGCACTCGTTCCGCTTCTTCACGGCGGGCGGGGTGCAACGTGGCACGGAGCGCCTGGAGCAAATTCGCGAAGAGGTCCGGCGGCTGTGCCCGGAGCGCGGTGAGCGCGAGTTCTTGAATCACTACCTGGAGGCGATGCCGGAGCGTTACGTGTACGCGAACGATCCGGGCGACATCGTGCGCCATTCGCGCTTCGCGCGTCAGGCGCAGATGAAGCAGGTCAACGTCACGGTGATGACGACGAACGACCCCTACGTCGAAGTCGGCTTCGTTGCCGACGACAGACCGGGTCTCTTGGCGATGATCACGGCGACGCTCACGGCTGCGCGCTGCAAGGTGATCAGCGCGCAGGTTTATTCGTGGATTGATCAGTTCGGCCGCATGCGCGCGCTGGACTTGTTCTGGGTGCGCTCGGGCGAGAGCAGCGACGGTGCCATCTCGGCCTTGCCCAAGCTGGAGCGCGACTTTCAGCGCTTGTTGGGTCAGGAGCTGTCACCGGGTGAGCTCGTGACGGGCGGCACGGGGCGCTCGCGTTGGTCGGATCGGCCTACGCCCAAGGTGCAGACCGAGGTGAACATCGACAACCGCGTGGCGACGGGCCACACCGTGATCGAGGTCACCACCAAGGACCAGCTCGGTTTGCTGTTCTGGCTGGCCAACACGCTGGTGCATCTGGACCTGCAGATTTCGCTCGCCAAGATCAACACCGAGGGCACCCAAGTGGCGGACGTTTTTTACGTGACCGACACTTCGGGAGCCAAGATCAGCGGGCCCGAGCGCATCGAAGAGGTGAAAAATCGCATCCTCTCCACCGTCGCTCACCTCGAAAAAGGTCTTTGAAGCCTTTTCGGGTGTGCTCTTATAGGGCGCCCATGAAGCTGTTTCGCGTCGGTTTTGTCCGGTCTTTCGGCTGCGCGCTGGCGCTCGTGCTCTCGGCGTGCGGCTCTTCGCCTCCGCCTCAGAGCCCCGACAACCCTCCGCCGCTCGACGACACCGCGCCCGCTGCCAAGCCGAAGAACGACGCGGTCGTCGCGCCGTCGAACGAGCTCGTGAAGCAGGGCATGGACGCGATCCAAAAGCAGGACTTCGAAGGCGCCAAGCGGGTGCTCACTGAGGCAACCGCCAAGGATTCGAAGGATCCGCAAGCCGCCTTCTACCTGGGCGTGGCGCTCGATGGGCTAGGGGACGTGGCGGGCGCGATGGGCCAGTACAAGAAGGCGCTCCAGCTCGACCCCAAGCTGGTGGAGGCTGCGGTGAATCTCTCGGGCGCGCAGTTCGAGCAGAAGGACGCCGCCGGCGCGTTGGTCACGGCCGAGCAGGGCCTGAAGGCAAACCCGAAGTCGCCCGAGCTCTTGATGAACCGCGCGCTGTCGCTCGAAGCGCTG